>CAZGWV010000095.1:0-12869 GCA_964529555.1 uncultured Rhizobium sp. | reverse complement strand
TCGCGGCTCTAGTGCTCGTCACCCTGCGCGCGGCGAAGAAGCCGGGACTCTATCGCCCAGCCTTCGTCATCCCCGTGGCCGCTCTGATCGCAGCCATAGGCGCGTTCTGGACGCTCCAGCGCGTCGGCCTGATTCCAATTTGAGAGAGTGGGTCATCGGGCCGGATGGTGCCCAGGGCCGGAATCGAACCAGCGACACGCGGATTTTCAATCCGCTGCTCTACCAACTGAGCTACCTGGGCTTACCGCCGGAAAGCGATGAGGCCGCGATGTATAGGGAAAGCGCTATTCCCTGTCCATGCCTTTGTCCGACTTCCTGAAACCCCTGTTTTCAAGGGGGTTCGTGTCATCCACAGCCATTGCGTCGTCTTCCTCGCCCGAGGGCGCGCCCGGAATGGCGTAACCGCCCTTGAGCCAGCGCGACAGGTCGATATCGGCGCAGCGCCGGCTGCAAAACGGCCGGAGCGTCTTGTCGGCCGGCTTGTCGCAGATCGGACAGGTCATCAGACGCTCCACACTTCGGGCGGCCCCTTGCGGCCTTCGACAGCCTCAAGGGTCCAACGCCGGCCAATGCGGTCGGCCAGAGCCGGCTGCCAGTCAATCACATTGCGGTCGAGCCAGGCCTTGGCCGCCGTGGAGACGCGCGCCTGGATGCGGGCGGCGCGGGCCGCCTGCCCCACGCTCTCGATCGTGCGTAGCGCATCCAGCGCCTCGCGCTCGTCGGGCGCAGCCCCCAGCGCATCCGCCAGCGGACGCGCGCGACGTGCAATCGCCGCCTCGCACAGGCCGAGTCCCGACAGTTCAAGCACTTCGCTTGCGCGGCCCAGATGCTGGGCCAACGACTGCCTGAATTGCTCGACCACCGCGCGCTGCTCGCGCCGCGCCTCCATGCGCACGAAGTCGATAGCGAGCAGGCCGGCGATGCCCCGCAGCGAAACCTGACGCGCAGCCTCCTTCGCCGCCGCGAGATTCAGGTTGAGCGCAAACGCGCCGGCATTCTGTTCCGCAACGCGCGAACCGGCATCGACATCGATAGCTGTAAGACCGCGCGTGACGTCCACCGCAATATCGCCACCGCCGGGGAGCGCAATACTGGCAGCGCTCGCCTGCTCTATCGCGTCGTCGATCTCGCGCCGCGCCTCAGCGCCTTCCCGCGTCTCGATCACATCGACGCCGCGCAGAAATGGATCGTCGGATGCCGTCTGGCGCCGTTGCGGAGTGGCGGGCGCAGCAACGCTGGACGGCATGTCCGCAAGGCTCAACACGGCGTTCTTGTCGGCCCACGGTTCCGACTTCACGCGGAACGCCAGCATAGCGCCTTCGACGATAGACGCCGCGCGCGTCGGCTCGACGACGCCCTCACGCCCGCCGCCAAGATCGACAAACCAGCCGCGATCGCCCGGCATCCGCGCCCGCACACGTCCCCACCAGATATCGTCGAGACGCACACGCACACCGCGTTCGCTCCAGCGTTCGATATCGATGCGGAATGGCCTGCCGTCCGCATCCAGCAACGCGCGGCGTTGCTCGCCCACGGCAGCGTCGATGCACAGCCGCGCTCTCACGCCCCCGCTTCCCAGCGGCGCACGACCGGATAGCCGAGCCCTTCGAGGAGCGCCGCTGTCTCATGCAGCGGCAGGCCGACAATGGCGGAGTATGAGCCGGCGATGTGCGAGACGAACGCGCCGGCCAGGCCCTGGATACCGTAGCCTCCGGCCTTGCCGCGCCACTCGCCGCTGGCGATGTAAGCCTTCGTCTCGAGCAGCGACAGCCGTTTGAACGTGACCCGGCTCTCGACCAGCCGCTGCGCCGTCCGGCCGTCCGGCGCCCGCACGGCGATGGCGGTCAGCACGTCATGGCTGCGGCCCGACAGCCGCTCGAGGCAGGCCAGCGCCTCGGCCTCGGTCTCGGCCTTCGGCAGCATCCGCCGCCCGATCGCTACGACCGTGTCCGCCGATAGCAGGAATGCCGCGCCTACCTGCGCCGAAACCGACCGGCCCTTTTCGACAGCAAGGCGCACGGCAAGTTGCCGTGGGCGCTCGTCCCGCAAGGGCGATTCATCCATTTCCGCCGGGACGACCTCGTCCGGCGTAACGCCTATCTGCTTGAGCAGGGCAAGGCGGCGCGGGCTGGCGCTGGCAAGCACAAGCCGGGGGGCGCCGTGAGATGCGTCCGAAGCCGCGCTGCTCACTTGAACCGATAGGTGATGCGTCCCTTGGTCAGATCATAGGGCGTCATCTCGACCAGCACCTTGTCGCCCGTCAGGACGCGGATGCGGTTTTTCCGCATTTTTCCGGCCGTATGACCAATAATCTCGTGATCGTTCGCCAGCTTTACGCGGAACGTTGCGTTCGGGAGCAACTCCACGATCGTGCCTTCGAACTCGATAAGTTCTTCCTTCGCCATGCAACTCCCTTTTCGGCCGCAGCCGTATCTTGCGGCGCCCATATACACGGTTTCCCGCGGATTCGTCGATTCCCTATGGAATCAGTTCCTTGCGTGCAGCGCACAGACCAGCGTGAACAGCCGCCGGGCCGTGTCGAAGTCCACCTCGGCCTTCTCCGCCAGCCTTTCCGTCAAAACCTGCGATCCCTCATTATGCAACCCCCGCCGCCCCATATCGATCGCTTCGATATGCGACGGCGTCGCGCTGCGGATCGCGTCGTAATAGCTGTCGCAAATCAAAAAATAGTCCTTGATCACCCGCCGCAGCGCCGTCAGCGACAGCAGCAGCTTGCGCACCGGCGAGCCATCCGCCTCGCTGATGTCGAACACCAGCCGGTTGTCGGCGAGCGACAGCACGACGTTGTAGGGCCCGCCATCATGGCCGACAACGCGGAAGGTGTTGCCCTCGATCAGGTCGAAGATCGCAACCTTGCGCTCGTGATCGGCATCAGACCCCGCCGCAGCGAGGCTCTTCTCGTCGATCTCTATCGACACGATGCGGGCGCGATTGTCCGCACTCATTCGGCGTCACCTCGCCGGATGCGAACCGACAGACCATGCGCCGGCAATCCCTCGCACGCAGCCAGCGTTTCAGCTGCTGCTGCAAGATGACGGAAGCCTGCTTCGGTAATGCGCTGCACGGACGTGCGCTTCATAAAATCGAGCACGGACAGGCCCGATGCAAAACGCGCGGCCCCCGAAGTAGGCAGAACATGGTTGGAGCCGGTGACATAATCGCCCAACGCTTCCGGCGCCCAACGCCCCAGGAAAATCGCGCCCGAGTGGCGAATATCCTTCGCGATCGCGTCGGGATCGGCCACTGCCAGCTCGACATGCTCCGGCGCAATCTGGTTCACGATCTCGGCCGCCATCGACAACGGCGCGATCACGACTGCCGCAAAGTTGCGCCAGGATTCCTCCGTCGCCTTCGCCGTCGACAGTCTCGGTATCTGGGCTTCGGCGGCAGCCCATACACGCGCAGCATAATCCGCATCGTCCGTAACGAGGATAGATTGCGCCAACGGATCATGCTCCGCCTGCGACAGCAAATCCGCAGCGATCCACGCAGGATCGATCTGATTGTCGGCCACGACGGTGATCTCGGACGGCCCTGCAATCGTGTCGATGCCGACATCGCCGAACACGATACGTTTAGCCGCCGCAACCCATGCATTTCCGGGCCCGACGATCTTGTCGACGGGCTTGAGGCGCCCTGCCCCGTAAGCGAGCGCCGCTACAGCCTGCGCTCCGCCGATCGGATAGAATTCCGTGACGCCTGCGCGCACGGCCGCATAGGCCACCGCCGGATTTAGCTCCCCGCCCGGCGCCGGGGCGGCCATGACGATACGCCGAACGCCCGCAGCCTTTGCCGGCACGACATTCATCAGAACCGAACTTGGATAGCTCGCCCGCCCGCCCGGAACATAGACGCCGACAGCGTCCACCGGGCTCCAGCGCCAGCCAAGCTCCAGCCCGTGACCATCTTCGAAGCTGTGATCCTTGGGTTTCTGCTGCGCGTGGTAAGCCTCGATCCGCTTGGCCGCGAAATCCAGCGCATCGCGAACATCCTGCGGGCAAGCCCCGGCCAGCCGCTCGATATCAAGTCCTTCGGCCTGGAGGCCGTCTGCATCCACCCGCAGACGATCGAACCGCTCGGTGTAGGATGCAACCGCAGCCCCGCCCTGCTTACGCACGTCGCGCACGATCGCCGAAGCCGACGCATAAATGTCTTCGGAGCCCTGCGCCCGCCTTAGGGAGAGGAATTGCGCAAAGGCTTCCGTGAAGCCCGGCGCTTGAGCATCGAAGCGACGCATGATCATGGCCGCTTCTTCTCGTGGTCAGGCTTGCGCCGCGTCGGCCATGCCGGTCCCAGATCGGCAAGCGTGAGATCGACACACTCGACCTTCAACTCGATCTGCGTCTCGCCGGCGAAGACCAGCGTGATCGTTCCGCCAGGCGGCTCTGCATCGGGCGCGAAGCGAATATCGATCAGCGCATGAACAGCATCCACACTCCGCGAAACGGCGCGGCTGCGCACGCTTTCCACCGCAGTGATGCCCAGCACCGCGCGCGAGCGGAAGAACGGCATCCGTTTGCCCGCGCGCTCCCACTGGAAACGATTGATCTCCAGCCCGAACGTCCGCGAACGGGCGTCGAACTTGATGTCCTGCGGCTTCACGAGGCTGTCCTGCACGGCCGCCGCAATGATCGCGAGACCATCGCCGTCCTCTGCCAGCAACTTCAGGGCGCTTCCCGCCATAAGATTTTCCACAGCCATTGGGCGTCTTCCCGGTGGTCCGGCTCAGCCCCCACCTAGACCAGAAACGCGCAAGGCTCCAGCGCGTCCGGTCGCCTGGTCCGATGCCGCAAAATCAGGCGGAATCGCCCTGGCGCTCGATCCTGGCCCCACAGCGTCCCAGCTTCTCTTCCAGCCGCTCAAAGCCCCGGTCCAGGTGGTAAATCCGGTTCACCACCGTCTCTCCTCCCGCCACCAGCGCGGCGATGACCAGGCTAACGGACGCGCGCAGATCGGTCGCCATGACGGGCGCTCCGTGCAGCTTGCCCACACCCTTCACCACCGCTTCATTGCCGCGAACAGCGATATTGGCGCCGAGGCGGCTGAGTTCCGGGGCGTGCATGAATCGGTTCTCGAAGATGTTCTCGCGGATCGTGCTCGTTCCTTCCGCGATCGTCATAAGCGCCATGAACTGCGCCTGCAGGTCGGTCGGGAAGCCGGGGTGCGGGCGCGTATCTATATCCACGGCCTTCAGCGGCTTCGACGGGTCGCGCTTGACCCGGATGCCCTGGGCCTCAGGCTCCACCGTGACGCCAGCCTGACGCAGGCCGTCGATAAGCGCGCCGAGGTCTTCAGCGCGCGCGCCTTCAAGCAGCACATTTCCGCCGGTCGCCGCCGCAGCGATGGCGAACGTGCCTGCTTCGATCCTGTCGGCAATCACCTGATGGCGCCCGCCGGTCAGCTTTGCGACGCCCTGGATGCGGATGGTTGGCGTGCCATAGCCCGAGATTTTCGCGCCGCAGGCATTGAGGCATATGGCAAGATCGCCGATCTCCGGCTCGCAGGCGGCGTTCTCGAGGATCGTCTCCCCCTCGGCCAGCGTCGCCGCCAGCATCGCGTGCTCCGTCGCGCCAACCGACACGAAGGGGAAATTGATGTGCGCACCCTTGAGGCCGCGCAGCGCCGCCGCTTTCACATAGCCCTGTTCGATGACGATATCGGCCCCCATCGCCTCGAAGGCTTTGAGGTGCAAGTCCACCGGACGGGCGCCGATAGCGCAGCCGCCCGGCAATGAGACGGTCGCATGCCCGACGCGCGCGAGCAGCGGCCCGAGCACGTTGAACGTCGCCCGCATCTTCCGAACGAGATCATAGGGCGCGATGGTCGAGGAGATATTCGCCGCGTGCATCCGGCACAGCGCCTCGCCCTTGGGCCACTCCACCTCGACGCCGAGATTCTTGAGCAACTCGGCCATGAACCGCGTGTCGGCCAGGTTCGGCATCTGCGTCAGAACCAGCGGCTCCTCGCAAAGGAGCGAGGCGGCCATGAGTTTCAGAGCCGAGTTCTTTGCGCCGGAAATGGGAATGCTGCCCTCAAGGGGGCCGTTCGCACGAATCGAGAGCTTGTCCATGAAGCACGTTTATGGGGCTGAATTCGGCGGCGACAAGGCGCGGGGCGGACTATTCCCCGCCGTCTTCGCGCTTTCCCGAGGGCGATCCGGCGTCGTGGGCGCCCGCCGCCTTGCGCCGGCGCAGGTTCGCCCGCAGGGCCTTGGCCAGCCTCTGTTCGCGCACCTCCGCCGCCGTCAGCCCCTTCCGGGCGGGTTTATCGGGCTTTTCCGGGGGATTCTGCGACATTCCTGCCTGTATCATACCCTGCGCCGGGATGGGCCTTCCCATGCCGATAGGTTTCCGTTATGCGGACGCCTTCCTTCAGCCGGTTGCTGCCGTAGCTCAGTGGTAGAGCGCATCCTTGGTAAGGCTGAGGTCGGGAGTTCAATCCTCCCCGGCAGCACCATCCCGGCTCAGACTTCCCGCACCTCGACGTCCGCCGACATGGCCCTCAACCGGGCGACGTCCTCATCCGTCATAAAGACTTCGAGCGCCAGCCGGTCTTCGCCCTCGAGCATCTCGGACGTCACCTCGCAGTTCTGGTGCAGCCAGGCGTGCAGGCGACCGTCGGCGGCCGGGATGGTCACGTGCCTTGGGCGGCGGTTGCGGAACAGCGCCGCCTCGATGGCGAACAGCAGTTCATCGACACCCTGCCCGTCCAGCGCCGACACCATCATGGCAGGCGGGTTAAGCCCGGCAGCGCGGGTCGCCAGCACATCCCGCGTCGCGCCGTCCAACGCATCCGCCTTGTTCCAGACCTCGATCGTCGGCGGCTGGTCGAGCTTTGTCTCTTCCGACAGCTGCTCGAGGATCGTGTAGACATCGTTGGCTTGATACTCGGTGTCCGGGTGCGAAATGTCGCGGACATGCACCAGCAGGTCCGCCTCCATCGCCTCTTCCAGCGTCGCGCGGAATGCAGCCACCAGCGTTGTCGGCAAGTCTGTGATGAAGCCCACCGTATCCACCAGCGCGATCCGCCGGCCCGATGCGGCGACGATCTCCCGCGCCGTGGGGTCCAGCGTCGCAAACGGCATGTCGGCGGCCAGCACGTCGGACGATGTCAGCCGGTTGAATAGTGTGGACTTCCCAGCGTTGGTGTAGCCGACGATAGCCGCCACCGGCGCGCCGCGCCGCGCCCTGCCCTCGCGCTGCAGTCGCCGCGTACGCCGGACGTCTTCCAGTTCGCGCCGGAAGCCGGCGATCCGCTTGTCGAGCAGTCGCCGGTCGGTTTCCAACTGGCTTTCACCAGGGCCGCCGAGAAAGCCGAAGCCACCGCGCTGGCGTTCAAGGTGGGTCCAGGTGCGCACAAGGCGCGACCGCTCATAGAGCGAGCGCGCCATCTCCACCTGCAGGCGGCCTTCCGCCGTCCGCGCGCGCAGACCGAAGATTTCGAGGATCAGGCCAGTGCGGTCCACCACCTTGAGCTTGAGTTCCAGTTCGAGGTTACGCTGCTGAACCGGCGTCAGCGGCGCATCGACGACGAACAGCGTGACGCCGTCTTCCTTGAACCGCTCCGCCAGCGCGTCGAGTTGGCCCGAGCCGAAGAGCCGCGCCGGGTGGGGCTCGCGCACGTTCAGCTGCTCGGTGAAGGCAAGCTTCACGCCCAAGGCTTCCGCCAGCCCCTGGCTCTCCTCGAGCCGGGACCGCGCGACCTCAGCCCCTGCGATCACCGGCAGAACGACAGCCGCGACATCCTCGGGCGGCCGGCGATCGATCAGATCCCTGGGCAATCAGTCCTCATCTTCGTTCTCGAAGAGATTGACCGGCGCGTTCGGCGCGATGGTCGAGATGGCATGCTTGTAAACGAGTTGGGGCGGACGCCCCTCGCCTTTCAGCAGCACGCAGAAATTGTCGAACCAGGTCACGATGCCCTGGAGTTTCACGCCGTTCACAAGGAACACGGTCAGGGGAGTTTTCCCTTTCCGCACGGCGTTCAGGAAAATGTCCTGCAAGTTTTGCTTTTTATCAGCTGACATGAATGTACCGAGCCTTCTTGGTTGGGGCCTTGCCCAACCTTTAGCGCTTTGGAGGCGGAATGAGCAATGGCCAGCCTATACCGGGGTATCCCCCGGTCCCGGCCGCTGGAACTCGCGTCAAAAGGGGCAGGATCGGCCCAGCCGCGCGGCGCCAGCCTCTCAGCCCTGCGGTTCCTTGATTCCAAGGCTGGTATCGACCCCCAGCGCCTTCAGCTTCCGGTGCAGCGCCGAACGCTCCATGCCGATGAAAGCCGCAGTCCGGGAGACATTTCCGCCGAACCGGGTGATCTGCATGGCGAGATATTCCCGCTCGAAATGCTCGCGGGCATCCCTGAGAGACATGGAGATCATTTGCATGGAGCCGCCTGCGGCCCCTGCCCCCGCCTGAGCCTCGCTGGGCAGGTGTTGGGCAGTGATCGGTCCCGGCGGTTCGCCATTGGCGAGGATCAGCAGGCGCTCGACCACATTGCGCAACTGGCGGACATTGCCCGGCCACTCGCTCGCCTGAAGCACGGCGATCGCGTCATCGGAGAAGTTCCGCGGCTGCAGGCCGGTCGCGCTGGCGACGTGGCGCACGAAATAGTTCACCAGCTCTGGAATATCCTCCCGGCGCCGATCCAGCGCCGGCACATCCACCGGCACCACGTTCAGGCGATAATACAGATCCTCGCGGAACCGCCCGGCAGCGATCTCGGCGCGCAGGTCACGCGCGCTCGACGACACCACGCGCACATCGACCACGACATCCTCGCGCCCATTGCGGCGGCGGAAGCGCTGATCGACGAGGACGCGCAGGATGCGGTTCTGTGCCGTCATCGGCAAATCGGAAATCTCGTCCAGCAACAGCGTGCCGCCATGCGCCTGCTCGAACAGGCCGATCTTCGGCGCCTTGCCGTCTCCGACTTCCTCACCGAACAGCTCAACATCGAGCAGTTCGGAATCGAGGGACGCCGCATTGACGACCACGAACGGGCCCGCCGCGCGCGAGGAACGCTCGTGAAGAAGCCGCGCGACCAGGTCCTTGCCGGATCCCGGCGGGCCGGAGATCAGGATACGGCTGTTGGTCGGCGATACTTTCTCGATGCTCCCCGTCAGCTGGATCATGGCGCTGGAGCGGCCCACCAGCTCATGCGACGACGCCGAGCGGGTTCGCAGCGCCGAATTCTCGCGCTTGAGGGCCGCGTTCTCGAGTGCGCGCTGCACCGTGACGATCAGCTTCTCGGCCTTGAAGGGTTTTTCGAGATAATCGTAAGCCCCGCGCCGGATCGCCTCGACAGCCGTTTCCACCGTGCCATGCCCGGAGATCACGACCACCGGCAGCAGCGGGTCCATCTCCTTCAGCATCGACAGGATGCCGAGTCCATCGAGTTCCGACCCCTTGAGCCAGACATCCAGCACCACCAGGCGCGGCGCGCGCGTTCGCACCGCCGCGAGGGCGTCGGACGAATTGGCCGCCGTTCGCACCACGAACCCTTCGTCCTGAAGGATTCCACCGACAAGTTCGCGAATATCCGCTTCGTCGTCGACAACAAGGATTTCAGCCGCCATCAGGCTACTCCCTCACCAGCATACGCCACAGGTTCTTCAACAAGCTTGGGTTGCAGGGGCACACGGATATCGACCCGTGCGCCGCGCCCCGCGATTTCATTGTCGCCCAGCCAGATGCGGCCGCCATGGTCCTCGACAATGCGCGTGACGATAGCAAGGCCAAGTCCGACGCCCTGCTTGCGCGTCGTCACATACGGCTCGAGCAGCCGGTCGCGATCCGCGGTCGGGAAGCCTGGCCCATTGTCGCGCACGGTCACCTGGGCCTCATCGCCATCGACGAAGACGTCGATTGAAACCGTTCCCGAATTGACTTCGCCCGCCTCGATCGCCCGCTCGACAGCTTCGGCGGAGTTCTTCACGACGTTGGTAAGCGCCTGCGCCAGCATCCGCTCGTCGCCCAACAGTTCGATCGGAATGTCAGCCCCGGTCACCGTCACGGCGATGGCTGGCGTCGCCATCCGCTGCGAGAAAGCCACCGACTGAACCATGTCGCCAAGACCGAACCGCCCAAACGTCGGTTTGGGCATCCGCGCGAACCCGGAGAATTCCTCGACCATCCGTCCGATATCCGCGACCTGCCGCGTGATTGTGTCGGTGCAGCGCTCGAACGTCTCGCGGTCGCTCGTGATCTGGTTGGCAAACCGCCGCTTCAGGCGCTCGGCCGAAAGCTGGATCGGCGTCAGCGGGTTGCGGATCTCGTGAGCGATCCGGCGCGCCACGTCGCGCCAGGCGGCCTGTCGCTGGCCCATGATCAGGCGTGTCATATCGTGGAAGGTGATGACGGCGCCCGCGCCTTCGTATTCAGGCGCAACGCGGACCTGCAGGTGCGCCGCCCCGCCATCCACGGGCCGGCGCAGGCTGGTATCCACCGACTGCCCCGTCTCGATGGCGCGGCGCGTGGCGGCCACGAACTCCGCAGCGATATCGCCCAGCGCGGGCGTTTCGCCCGGCCGATGGATGAAGCCGAGCAGCGACTGCGCAAAGGCGTTCGCGATCGTGATGTTCAATGAACCATCGACGCGGATAACCCCAGCCTCAACGCCCGTCAGCACGGCTTCGATGAAGTTGGAGCGCGTCTCGGCGTCGATACGCGCGCGGTCGATTGCCCCCGTCTGCCGCGCAAGCCGGTCGGTCATCTCGTTGAAGGCGTCCGCGAGGTCCGCGATCTCGTCGCGATGCGTCGGGCTCAGCATCCGCACGGACAGATCGCCGTCGCGCACCGCCCTCGCCGCACCCGCCAGCGCGCCGATCGGCATGGCGATCCGCGCCGCCGCCGTCATCCCCAGCCATGCCGTCCCCAGCAGCATCAGCAACGCCGCCTCGACATAGCTCAGCACCAGCACCGCGCTCAGAGCCTGCCGCCGCGTCTGCGCTTCCTCGAACGCCCGGTTGGATGCATCCGCCTGCGCGAAACGCTCCATCACCGGCCCCGGAATGAGGCGCGACGCCTGCACAAAAACGTCGTTGAACAGCGGCACCTTGAAGAAGGCGCGGATGGAGCCGTCAGCCTCTTCACGCACATTGATCGCGCCGCTGCGCGCGACTTCCCAGTCGCTTTCGGTCGGCGGCTTCACCGGCGGTGCGTCGCCATCGAGGTCTGCCGACTCGAACAGCGAGGCGCCGGAACTATCGACTCCCTGCATGCGCCCGAACACGCCGCGCAGCGCCTGACGCTGCTGCATGTAGCTGGCGAGCTGATTGATAGGCGGCTGCGATCCGTCCGGCGGCGGCGTTGAAGCCGCAATATCGCTATGGATGCTCTTGGCTTCTCGCTCCACTTCAAGCCGCAAATCGTCCATGGCCGCGCGGGCTGCTTCCTTGCCGCCCTGCACGATGTTGGTCACCGGCGTCGAGAACCACTGATCGACCGAACGGCTGATGGCGACAGCAAGAAAGCCGGCGACGATTATGGTCGGGATCGCAGCAGCCAGCGAGAACAGGAAGGTGATCCGCAAGCGAAGCCGCGCCCCGCCGTGTGTCTCGCGGTTCTCCTGCACGAGTTGGAGAACACGCATCCCCAGCACGGTCGCCACGCCGGCGATCAGGATCAGGTTCGCGATCAGCAGCCAGAACAGGCCCGGCTGGGCCGCCGCATTGGGGCTGTTATCGGTAACGGCAACGTAAGTCGCGCCGGCGGCAATGATGACCGCCAGGCCGAAGAGTATCTTGAACAGGTTGGAGGTGACCCGGCCGAGCCGGGCTCTCGTCTCCGTTGGGGCGTCGGCCGCCTTCGCCATTCACTCTACCTATTGGCGGGACGCCTGCCCTCCCTGGCCAAAGGGGCATGCTCTCCCGGCGCTCAGCATCAACTGCGCTGGTCCAGCCGCCAAAAGTGAGGCGTACCAGCAACACAGTGTGGCGAGCAAAGCACACAGCGATGCGCCAAGGCAACACAAAAGGCGCCGATCTCGCCTGAAGGGCGAGCAGTCAGGTCAGAGACCGAGCTTCTTCGTCAGAATCTCGTTCACCGCCGCAGGGTTAGCCTTCCCCTGGCTTGCCTTCATGATCTGGCCGACCATCCAGCCGAGGGTCTTGGGCTTCTCATGCCCCGCCGCGCGCTGGTCCTTGATCTCCTGAACCTGAGTCGGGTTCGCCGCCAGCACCTCGTCGATCACCTTCTCGATCGCGCCAGTGTCAGTCACCTGCTTCAGGCCCTCGCGCTCAACAATCGCCGCAGCTGTATCGCCGCTGGCGATCATCTTCAGGAACACGTCCTTCGCGATCTTTCCGCTGATCGTGTTGTTGGCGATCAATGCAACCAGGCCGCCGAGTTGTTCGGCGCCGATCGGCGACTGCGAAAGCTCCAGGCTCTCCTTGTTGAGATAGCCCAGCAGTTCCTGCGTCACCCAGTTGGCAGCAAGACGCGGATCGCTGACCTTGGCGACCGCCTCGAAATAGGCCGCCTTCTCCGCGTCGCCCGCAAGCACGCCGGCGTCATACTCCTTGAGGCCGTACTCTCTCACGAACCGCGCGCGCTTCTCGTTCGGCAGTTCCGGCAGCTTCGCCTTGATGCTCTCGATATAGGCGCCCGTCAGTTCCAGCGGCAGCAGATCGGGATCGGGGAAGTAGCGATAGTCGTGCGCGTCTTCCTTCGAGCGCATGGAGCGCGTCTCGTCCTTGTCGGCGTTGTACAGCCGCGTCTCCTGATCGATCTTGCCGCCGTCCTCGAGGATCTCGACCTGACGGCGCGCTTCATACTCGGCGGCCATCTGGATGAAGCGGAACGAGTTGACGTTCTTGATCTCGCAGCGCGTGCCCAGCTTCTCGAAACTGC
>CAZGWV010000094.1:0-12890 GCA_964529555.1 uncultured Rhizobium sp. | reverse complement strand
AACGCGCTTCATGCCTTCGCGGACGATGGCCTGCGCGAGAACGGTGGCGGTCGTCGTGCCGTCGCCGGCGACGTCGTTAGCCTTGGAGGCGACTTCGCGCAGCATCTGCGCGCCCATGTTCTCGAACTTGTCGGCAAGTTCGATTTCCTTGGCGACGGTGACGCCGTCCTTCGTGGTGCGCGGGGCGCCGAAGGATTTCTCGATCACGACGTTGCGGCCTTTCGGGCCGAGCGTGACTTTCACGGCGTTGGCGAGGATGTCGACGCCGCGGAGCATGCGCTCGCGGGCGTCGGCGGAGAATTGTACGTGCTTGGCTGCCATGTGGCTTGTTCCTAGCTAGCTGATTGGATTGGGAAGGGCGAAGGGGCCGGCAGGCCTACTTCTTCGCAGCCGGCGTCTTTTCGATGATGCCGAGGATGTCGCTCTCTTTCATAATGATGAGCTCCTCGCCTTCGATGGTGACTTCCGAGCCGGACCATTTGCCGAACAGGACGCGGTCGCCTGCTTTGACGTCGAGCGGCGTGATCTTGCCGTCTTCGCCACGGGCGCCGGCGCCGACGGCGACGACTTTGCCTTCCTGCGGCTTCTCTTTGACAGTGTCGGGGATGATGATCCCGCCCTTGGTTTTCTCTTCTTCCTTGACTCGCTTCACCAGGACGCGGTCATGGAGCGGACGAAAGCTCATGATTTTCCTCAACTTTTAGAGTTTTCAGGAGAGCGCTCGCGCCCTCTTTGCGCTTGTGTGCTAGCAGTCTCCAGAAAGGAGTGCCAGCCACGGGGCGAGTTATGGACGCCGGGGGCGGCTGTCAAGGGAGACGGCCTCGGACATGCCGCGTGGGTTCAGGCGCTGGCGAGGTTCTTCGTGCGTTTCGGCCTGAAAAACCGGCGCAGCCAGGTGTTGGTCGGCCGTTCAAGCAGATGGAAGCTGAGGATCGCCGCGCCAATCGCCAGGACCAACGACATAGCCCCGCCGGCGATCGCCCCAAGAACCGTCGCCCCGAACAAGCCAACCGCCAGCCTGGCGCAGAATTCGACGGCGTAGGGATGGCCCAGATAGAGCGAATAGGAGGCGTCGCCGATCCGCTGGAAGAACCGGCTGATCGGTCCGTCCTTCAACTCGATCGCTATCACGGACGCAACGATCATGGCGGCCGGCAGTCCCTTCTCGATTTCACGGGGTAGAGGCACGTCCCAGAAGTTCTGGAAGACGAGCAGGCCAACGCCCACGATCCAGAGCCATGAGAGGGCCCGCAGCAGCCCCTTCCAGCGGTCGAACGCCACGAAGATGAGGCAGCCCCAGACAAACTCCAAGATTAGGCCGTCCGTGTAGAACCTGCCAAGGAAATCCAGCTGGTCGCGGAACGCGGCGCCGACCGCGACAAGCGCGACCATGGCGCCGATCACTGCCTGCAGCCTGAAGCGCGGAGCGAGCAGGAGGGCGATGGTAAAGACAGCGTAGAAGAACATCTCGTAGTTGAGCGTCCATCCGAGAAAGAGGATGGGCACTGCCATGCCGTCGTCCCGCACGTAGGGAATGAAGGCCAGCGACTTGCCGAGGTCCGCCAGCGAAGCGCTGCCGGTGCTCAGAAGTTCAGGGGCAACCGCGCTCAGCGCAAACAACGCCAGCGTCAGCACCCAGTAGAGCGGCACGATCCGGGCAAGGCGCTTCCAGGCGAACTGTCCGGGCGAGCGCTGGTCCACACCGGCGGTGGTGTAGGCCATGATGAATCCGGAGATCACGAAGAAGATGTCGACCCCGTCCGAGCCCATCGGCAAGGGGTTGCTGGGGAGAAGGGCGAAGTCGTCGACCAGGGGCTGGCCGAAGTGAAAGGCAACGACGGCGAGGGCCGCGACCGCGCGAAGTATCTGAACGGATTGAAGTTGATCTTTCATTGTCCGCCTTTGCGCGCCTCGCGCCTAGCCGCCCGACTTGAGGGGCTTCCATCCGAGGTGCGTTGCGATAGCCGCTTGCAGCAATCCGGCCATCTGGCGGTGAGCGTCGATACCAGGGTGCCAGTCGCAGCCATAGCGGCGACCACTGCCTGAAATCGTAAACTCAAGGAAGTGAACGTTCTGGTTTTTTCCGGACCGGACCGTCTCGATAGCGGCCTGTATGGAATTCCGGGCGGCGGTATAGGTTTCGCCGTGCAGCATTCCACCAAAGACGCCGTAGATGTGCGCAGCCGGGTACTCGGCGCGGAGCCGACGCAGCAGGCGGACATAGCCGGTGTCGAATGCATCGCCCGGATCGCCATGCGCGAAATCGTTCGTGCCCAGATTCACAACGATCACCTGAGGCTGGTAGGAACTGGCCACCCAAGTCTTGTCGCTGGAGGGCAGTTCGCGCCAGGCGACATCGGCCATGGTGGGGTCTTCGCCAGCATAGTTTCGGACAAGGCCGCGGCCGTCCGCGGCAATTGTGTGGAGGTCTGCGTTGAAGGCCGCCGCCGTGAGGGCGGGATAGGCCAGGTCGTGGTTCTGGGTGGCGTGGGAGTAGGCGCAGAACTGGTCCGGGCCTTCGACGCCGTAGCCCGAAGTGGCCGAGTCCCCGATCACCAGGATGCGGCGCGAGCGCTCGTCTGTGGGCAGCATGGGCCCATCGCCCGAGACATCGAGGAAGCGCGTGACGCCGGCTGGCGTGCCGGTGCGGCGGGTAACCTTGATCGTGTGCTGGCCCGGAGCGCCGTCGAACAGGACGTATTCCCAGGAACCTTCGCGAAGGGCGACCTGCGTGACCCTGCCATTTACCTCGACGTTGAGCCAGTTGCCGCCCCAGTCCTCGATCTGGGCGGTCAGTCTGGAGCCGCGCAGGGTGACTTCAAAGCCGCTGCCCGGCCACTGGATGGCGAAGCCGCCATTTGCGACCGGTTCGGAACGCCCGAGGACCCGGACGTTCTGGGCCTGTGCCGAGCTGGCAAAGGCAGCCGTAACAGCGAGGGCGGAAATCAGCTTGATGAATGTGCTCATGGACATGCCGCAGCACAAAAGGCGCCAGCCTGCCGAAGGCGAGAAGGTAAACGCAGCTGCACCGCTCGCCTGGAAGGCGATCAGTCGCGGGCCTTGAAACTTTCCATCGGGCGGATGGCCTTCCAGGCAAGCACCTTCACGGCGACCTTGCCGTTGGGCAGGCGCCATTCGGCTTCGACATAGCCGGTCGTCTTGCTGCGATTGACCAGCTTCGCTTCGATTTCGATCTCAGCGCCCGAGACGGGGCGGAAGATGCGGACCTGAAGGTCCTGCGTGGTGAAGCCTTCGCCTTCTTCCAGTGCGGTCGACATGCACATGGAGACGACATTGTCCGACAGGCCGGCGATCCAGCCGCCGAACACGCGCCCGCCGCCGATGTCGCGCGAGCCGTCATTGGGCCAGCGGAAGAGGACGCGGCCAATCTCGGCCTCCTTGCACCAGAGGTCCGGGCGGATGCCCATGTTGATGTGGGCCGGCGGCAGGTTGCCGTCCATGAAGGTCTTGAGGCGGGTGTTCACATGGGGCGGCAGGGAGGGGAAGCCGTCGAAACTCATCAGCGTGGTCCGTTCGATCATTCTTGCAATCGGCCGGTCGCTAGCCGAGATCGGCCGCCGGTGGAAGCCAGGGCGATCTCAACCCTGCGGTTCGAAGTTCATCGCCACGCCGTTGATGCAGTAGCGCAGGCCGGTGGGCGGGGGGCCGTCGGGGAAGACGTGGCCCATATGGCTGCCGCAGGCGGCGCAATGGACTTCGGTGCGGACCATGCCGTGGCTGCGGTCTACCGTTTCCTCGAGCGCGCCTGCGATGGGCGTGGTGAAGCTGGGCCAGCCGGTGCCGCTCTCGAATTTCACGGTGTTGTTGAACAGCGGCGTGTCGCATCCGGCGCAGATGAACGTGCCGGGGCGCTTCTCATACAGGAGCGCGCACGAACCCGGACGCTCGGTGCCGTGATGGCGCATGACGGCGTACTGGTCCGGCGTGAGGCGCTGGCGCCATTCGGCATCGGTGCGGGTGATGGGGAAGGTCCGGTCGGCCATGGGAAGCTCCTGTCGCCCCCGCAATATGGGGGCGACAGTCGTCCAAGGCGAGGGGGTCAGACGGCGGTGACGCCGCCATCGACGACGATGTTCTGGCCGGTCAGCCAGCCGCCCGCGCGCGAGGCGAGGAATACGGCGGCGCCGGCGATATCGTTCGGCTCGCCGATGCGGCGCAGCGGGGTTTCTTCCTCGCGCTGTTCTTTCGTGTCGGGGTCTTCCCACAGCGCCTTGGCGAAGTCGGTCTTCACGAGGCCCGGCGAGATGCAGTTGACGCGGATGTTGTGGGGGCCGAGTTCCGCCGCGAGGTTGCGCGCGAGCTGAACGTCAGCGGCTTTCGAGACGCAATAGGCGCCGATCACCGTCGAGGCGCGCAGGCCGCCGATGGACGAGATGATGATGACCGTGCCGTCCTTGCGCTCTTTCATCTGCGGGGCGACCAGCGTGGTCAGCGTGTTGTTCGAGATGATGTTGTTCGAGAGGATCTTGGCGAACGCCTCGTCCGTGATGCCGGCCATCGGGCCGTAATAGGGGTTCGACGCGGCGTTGCAGACGAGGATGTCGATCTTGCCGAAGGCGGCGTTGGTTTCGGCGACGAGGCGCGTGAGGTCGTCCTTGGACGAGATGTTGGCCGGGCAGGCGATCGCCGTGCCGTCGCCATGCCTGGCGTTGATCGCGGCGGCGACTTCCTCGCACGGGCCGGGCTTGCGCGAGGAGATGACGACCTTGGCGCCGTGGATCGCATACTGTTCGGCGATGGCCTTGCCGATGCCCTTGGTCGAGCCGGTGATGAGGGCGACCTTGCCTTTGAGGTCGAACAGGGTTTCGGGCAGCTGGGCCATCTGGGTGTTTCCTTCCATCGGGGCGGCCGCCCCGGATTTTGTGTCGCAATGATATTGCGTTCATAGCGTCGGATTTGCGGAAGGGAAGGCAGGTTCGTCTAGCTGGGCGGGCGATACGGATTCTTCTTCACCCACATCCAGCGGGCGACGATCACGAAAACGAAGATCGCCCAGCTTGCGACCAGCACGCCGATGCCGGTCCAGAGCGCCCAGTCGGGCACGCTGGCGTCGAGCTTCCACCACACGACGAGGCAGGCGCCGAGAACGACGCCGACCAGGCCGATGATCCGCTTGGTGCGATGCAGCCCGCGCGCTCGGGCGATCCAGGCGAGGCGGGCTGCGAGTTCGGGATCGGGTGTCTGGCCGGTGCTCATGCCGCTTCCTGGTTTGCTACTTCGCCGGATCGACCAGCGCGCCATAGGTTGCGCGCGGCGAGATCGTGCGCAGGGGCGGCGTGCCGCCGGTGGGCGTCGAGCCATTTACGTTCTGGATCATGCCGACGAAGACGAGATCGTTGGCGGGATCGATCCAGAACCAGGTGCCGAAGGCGCCGCCCCAGTAGAAGGTGTTCAGGCCTTGCGGCGTGTTCGCTTTCTGCGGGTCCATCACGATGGCGAAATCCATGCCGAAGCCGATGCCTTCCTGATTGGGGCCGTAGAGATCGACCTTGGCTTCTGGCGCGATCACATTGGTGCGCATCAGCTTCACCGTCTCCGGCTGGAGGATGCGCTGGCCGTTGAGTTCGCCGCCGTTCAGCACGGCCTGCGAGAAGCGCCAGTAATCTTCCGCAGTGGACATGAGGCCGCCCGAGCCTGCGAGGAAGTTCGGCTTTGCCGTGGTCACGCGGTTCTCGGCGGGGCCGGTGATGACGCCGTCGGCGTAGGTGTGGATCGCGACGACGCGGCTGGCTTTTTCCTCTGGCATCCAGAAGCCGGTATCGACCATGCCGAGCGGCTTGAAGATGTGGTCCTCGAAATAGACGTCGAGCGATTTGCCGGACATCTTCTCGACGAGATAGCCTTGGATGTTCACGACCGGGCCATAGTCCCACGCCGTGCCCGGCTGGGTTTCGAGCGGCAGCTTCGCCAGCTTGTCGATCATGCCCTGCAGGTCGGTCGCGCCGAGGCCCGCGTCATTGTAGACCGCGCTGACGCCGAAGCCCGCCGTGTGGCTCATCAGCTGGGCCATCGTCATTTCGGTCCGCTGATCGACGAGGGTGTTGTTGGGGCCTTTGACCTTGAGGCCCTTGAACTCGGGGATGTGCTTCGAGACGGGGTCCGACAGCGCCCACTTGCCCTGCTGCCAGAGCTGCATCATTGCGACGCCGGTGATCGGCTTTGTCATCGAGGCGATGCGGAAGATGGAATCGGATTTCAGCGGTTCGCCCGTCGCGGCGTTCGCCGAACCATAGGTGTCGAAGTGGACGACCTTGCCGTGGCGCGCGACGAGCGTGGTGACGCCGGCGAGTTTCTTCTGATCGACGAGGGCGCGGAACTCCGCCGTCAGCTGGTCGAGGCCTGCCGTCGAGAAGCCCTGCGACTCCGGCGAGGCCGTCGGCATGCCGAGCGCGTGGGCGGCTTCCGAATGCGGCGTGACGGTCGAGCCCATCATGTCGGTGACCGTGGTGCAGCCGATCAGCAGGGCGGCGGCTGCGGTGGCGGCGAGCAGCTTTGCGGATGCGTGAATCATGGACGTCTCTCCCCATTCTTGCTGGCCGAATTCCGTGGCCGGATTCGGCGTTCTCTGGTTGGCGCGAGCATTCTACGCTCGGTGCGGCGGCGTCAACGGACGGCGTCTGGCGTGCAGGTCTACAAGTCCCAGTCCTTCGCGAGATTCTGGATCAGGGCGTCGCGGCGGATCTTTACGTCTTCGGGCGTCCAGCGCGTGCGGCCGCGCAGGTCGTTGCTGAGGGCGTAGGAAGCCTCGCCCGAGCGGAAGTAGATTTCGAGCTTGTCGAGGAACGATTTGCGGTCGGCGAGCTGGTTCTCGGCATGGGTCAGCAGCGTGAAGTTGCCGATGCACTCGGTGAGTTCCTCACGGTCGCGGGCGCGTGACCATTCCTCGAACCATTCCGATCCCCGCTGTGGCGTGCGCGGGAGGATGTGTTCCACCGTGCAGTCGGTGGCCGGGGGAAGCGCGGGCGAGCCATCGACGCTGCCGGAGACGCGCATGAGAAGGGCGCGGCGCTGTTTGAAGTTCGGGAAGCGGCCGCGCAGGCGGTCGATCAGGTCGGTCTTCTCGCGCTGGGTCAGATCGAGCGGGGACTCGGCGTCGAACAGCGTGCCTTTCTCCATGGCGTCGAGGACGCGGCGATAGCGCCTGTGGCGATATTCGCGGTCGCGCACGGAATACTGGAGCGTGTAGGCGAGGCGTTCGAGCGCCCAGAAGAAGCGGTCGGCGACATCGGGGTCATAGCTCTGCTCGACCAGGAACATGATGGCGGGCGCGCGCCAGCTCTCATGGTGGATCGAGCGCAGATAGCAGATGCGGCGCCGTGTCTCCGGCGTGAGGGCGATCTGCGCATCGGCGCCGTTGACGATGGCGTCGTAGGCCTCGACGAAGCGCGGGAGCTTGCTGTTCAGGAACTCGCCGATGGACGAGCGCGGGATGATGCCGGCGATCAGGGCGGAGACCATCTCGCCTGCGCCTTCGCGGTCGTAGATGGCGCGGATCTGTTTCCACATATCGGCAAAGCCGCGATCGCTGAGGCGGCTGGTATAGGCGTTCCAGCGCTCGGAGAGCTGGCTGGCTTCCTGCGTCGTGAAACCCGCGCGCTCGAACAGGGCGGATTTGAGGATGTCGTGGTCCGACAGCGGCTTGCCGCGATGGTTGAGCGACTGGAACACCTTGTAGGCGACGGCGTACTCGGACACGCGGACGCGGACGATGGAGACCTCGTCCAGCAGCCAGCTTGCGAAGCGCGTGCGCTCGTCATCGGTCATGTCGGTCATGTAGTCGTAGACCTGGCTGACGGCGGCGGCGATGCGTTGCTGGCTGGGCGAGGCGTCGGGCGCGCGGGTCGCCTCCATCATTGCGTCCTGCGCCTTGGTGCCGGCGCGCTCCTGCACGAAGCGGCGGAAGAAGGGCGTGTCGCTGCGGTTCAGCGTCATGCGCCAGTGGTGGCCGCCGCCGAAGACCATGCCCATCGTCTCGTGGCCGATCATGTTGTGGAGCTGGGTTTCCTGTTCGCGCGACTGAGCAAGGTCGCGCAGGACGGCGAGCATGATGGTGAGCGTGGTGAGGCGCTGCTGGCCGTCGACCACGTCGGAGGGGCCGCGGTTCCGGGGGCGGATCACGACGATGGCGCCGAGGAAATAGACCGTGCCCGCGCGGAAGGCTTCCAGCAGGTCGCGGATCATCACTTCGGTTTCCTCGTCCTCCCACGCATAGGCGCGCTGGAAGGGCGGGACGCGGATATCGGCTCCGGGACTGAAAACGTCGCGAATCCGCTGAACCTCTGCAGCGATTGACATGACGCACGCTTCCCAGACTGAACTGCGTGTAGCTATCCATAGATGGCGGCGCGGTCCAATCTTCCGTGCGGGCTCAGGACAGGTGACTCATGCGGCTCTGTGTTTTCGAGGCAACGGATCGGGCGGGCCCCGGCCTTGTGATGGGCGATGAGGTGGCGGACCTGCGGGCTGCGGCGCCGCACCTGTCTCCCAATCCTGTGGATATTCTGGCGGCGGGCGAGGCTGGAGCCGATGCTGTCGCGCGCGCGGCAAAGTCGGCGCCCCGGTTTCCGTTGTCGAAAGTCCGCCTGCGGACGCCGGTGGGGCGGCCGGGCAAGATGCTCGGGATCGGGCTGAATTATCGCGACCACGCCAAGGAGACAGGGCGCGAGCCGCCGACGACGCAGATGTGGTTCAACAAGCAGGCGACGTGTGTGCATGGGCCGTTCGATCCTGTGCTGATGCCGGCGGTGTCGACGGCGCTGGACTATGAAGTCGAACTGGTCGTGGTGATCGGGAAGCGCGGGCGGCATGTGCCGCGTGAGCGGGCGCACGAGATCGTCGGCGGCTACATGACGGGGTGCGATTATTCGGTGCGTGACTGGCAGCGCGCGACGCAGACCATGATCATGGGCAAGGGCTTCGATACTCATGGGCCGGTCGGTCCCTGGATCACGACGCCGGACGAGGCCGGCGATGTGGGCAAGCTCGGGCTCAAGTGCTGGGTCAATGGGGAGCTGCGGCAGAACGGCAATACGGCGGAGATGATCTTCGACGTGGCCTCGCAGATCGAGCATCTGACGAAGGCGTTTGCGCTGGAGCCGGGCGATCTTCTGTTCACGGGAACGCCTGCGGGCGTTGGCGCGGCGTTCACCCCGCCGAAGTTCGTGAAAGTGGGTGACACTGTGCGCGTGGAGGTCGAGGGGCTGGGTGCGATCGAGGCCGTGATTGCGCAGGAGACCGCGAAGACGCGGATCGGTTGAGGGTGAGAATCCGCCGCGACCTTGTGCTGTTCGGCCTGCTCGCTGTCGTGGCTGTGGCGGGCGGCTGGTGGTTGCTGGCGCAGAGGGGCGGCGGCGCGGTTGAAGCCTGGCAGCGCGATGCGGGGCGGAACGCTGCGGTGGCCAAGCCGGCGCCGGCTGAGGCGTTTCGCGCGACGCTGTGCGAGGGCGGACAGTGCGTGCTGGTCGAGGCTGGCGGGCTGGCCTTCCTGTTCGGCGCGGGCGAGGGGGCGGCGGAGAGTCTGGGCAAGCTGGGGCTGATGCGGCCGGATCTCGATCTGGTCGTGTTGCCCGATCTCGATCTCGAGTCTGTCGCCGGCCTGCCTGGAATTGCGCGGGCGGCGAAGCGGGCCGGGCGGAACGAGGCGCTGAAGGTCAATGGGCCGGATGGGCTGGTGGCCGTGGTCGATGGGGCGAACCTGCTGGGCTCGGCGGATCGGGCGGTCCGGCTTCAGGTGGGCGCCGATGGGCTCGACGAGGGCATGGCCGGGCGGATCGTTTTCGATTCGGGCGTCGTGGTGATGCGGATGTTCAGGTCGAGCGATGGACGTGGGCGGGTCTATCGCGCGGATTTCGAGGGGAAGTCGCTGGTGATGGCCGGGTGCCGCGCCGCGCCCGAAACGATTCAGGCGGCGGTGAGGGGCGCGCAAGCGGCGGCGGGGATTCTGTGGAGCGGGTCCACGGCGCTGGCGAGCGGGACTCAGCGATGCCTCGACGTCAGCGAGATTCTCAACGTCGCGGCGCAGGGGAAGCTCTCGGCGGCGCTGATCGTGCCGGATTCGGCGAAGGGCGCGCGGGAGGCCTGGCGAGAGTTGATCGAGGCGGGGCCGGGAAGCAATGCGCGGCTGGGCGCGGGTGGGGGGCAGATCGATCTGACGGGCGAGACGCCGGCGATCAGGGACTGAGCAAATTGCTTTTGATTGCAGGGTGTTGGCGGGGGCTGAAACGACAGGCGGGGGTTCCAGCTCGTGCCGAAACCCCCGCGCTCCCCGGTCGCCCCCGTCGCTGGCCAACGATCCTCCTGAAGAGGTCCCCCGTGGCCGGCGCGTTCGATTGTGGCGACTTAACGGCAGGAGTTGGGCGCTTGTCGAGGGCGGAATGCCGCGAGGGTTAAAGAGACCTGAACGATGTGTCCCAAAGACAACATCAGACAAGCGCGGCGGCGGGCAGGAACAGCCCCAATCCCGCGTAAATCCAGAGCAAGTCGAGCGTTCGGGGCCGCGGCCATGATTTGTGGCAGGGCAGGTTTCGCCGTGCGGTGCAGCGCCGCGACGTTCTTCACTTGTCATTCGGCGCGGATGCAAACAGAACCAAGGACGTGGACGCGCACGTCCACAACCTGAGGGGCTGCTCCGGTTACAATGCCTGTTATCGCCCACATCATGCTGGCGCTCGTTTATATTACGGCGTCGACGGTCGGTGCAGTCGCCCTGCACCTGTACCAGGGATTCGACGCCGTCACGGCGGCGATCATCGGGGCGACGTGTTCGCTCGCGCTTATCCAGCTGCACATGGCCGCCGCGCGGGCAAAGCCGGGCGCCAGCGCGGACGACATCCACGATCTCAAGCAGGAAATCCGCAAGCTCAACGGGCGCCTTGCCCAATCCGAAGACCGCGCCAGCGAACTGAAGCGCGACTTCGACGCCGAAGTCGCCGCGCGCCGCGAGACGATGGTCAAGGAAATCCACAATATCGAGAGCACGATTCAGGGACTCGCCAAGCGGCTCGAGACCCGGATCAACAGCGTCCGCACCCAGCAGGCGGCGGCGGCCGAAGTGATGAGCACGGATGGCGCGTCGATCCTCGATGCGGTGAAGGATGCGCTGCGCGAGAACCGCGTCGATCTGCACCTGCAGCCCATCGTGAACCTGCCGCAGCGCCGCACCTGTTTCTACGAAGGCTTCACCCGCCTGCGCCGGGCCGATGGCCGCGTGATCATGCCGACCGAGTTCCTGGCGGCGGCCGAGCGGGCGAACCTGCTGGGCGTGATCGACAATCTTCTGCTGTTCCGCTGCGTGCAGATCGTGCGGCGCCTGTCGGAGCGCGACCAGCGCATCGGCGTGTTCTGCAATATCTCGATGGCGTCGCTGGAGGATGAGCAGTTCTTCGCGAACTTCCTCGACTTCATGCGCGAGAACCGCGACATGGCCTATGCGATGATCTTCGAGATCAGCGTGCGGGCGTTCAAGACGCGCTCGGACATTGCCGCGCGCAACATGCTGCGCCTGAAGGAGCTTGGCTTCCGCTTCTCGCTCGACAAGGGCGATGGGCTGAACTTCGACCTGCCGGAGCTGCAGGCGGCAGGCGTGCGCTTCCTCAAGATCAATGGCGAGCGCCTGCTTGAAGAGCTGACGCCGGGCGGCGAGCGGCCGATCTCCGCGATCACGCGCGACATCGCGGCTGAGGATGTGCCTGCGCTGTTCGTGCGCTATGGCATCGACCTGATCGCCGAGAAGGTGGAGGCGGAGAAATCCGTCATCGAGATTCTCGAGTTCGAGATCCCGTATGGTCAGGGGCATGTGTTCGGCCAGCCGCGCCCCATCAAGGGCACGCTGCAGACCGAGACGGCGCCGCCGCCGGACTTCATCCGCCGCGTCTCCGCGAGCGCGATGTAGGGCGCGATGGCGAGCTTCCTGCCGGGCCTCTCCCAGATTGCCGCCGACTATGACGTCATCCTCAGCGATGTGTGGGGGGTGATCCATAACGGGCGCGAGGCGTTTGCCGAGGCGTGCGCGGCGCTGAAGAAGTTTCGCGATGCTGGGGGCACGGTGATCCTGATCACCAATGCGCCGGTTCCGAAGCATCGGGTGACCGGGCTGTTTCCGCAGCTTGGCGTGCCGATGGATTGTTTCGACGACTGCGTGGCGTCGGGGGACGCGACGCGCAACGTGCTGGCGAAGCTGGCGCCGGGGCCGGTTTATCCGATCGGGATTCCTGGCGATGACACGGTTTATGCGGGGCTCGGGATCGAACTGACGGATGATCCGGCGCGGGCGAAGGTGGTGTGCTGCACCAGCTTGCGCGATTTTCCCGGTGGGACGCCCGAGCCCTATCGCGCCGAGATGCGGCGGCTGGCGGGGCATGGGTTGCCGATGATCTGCGCCAATCCCGATGTGCAGTTCCGGCGCGGCGACAGGCTGATCTGGTCGGCCGGGGCGCTGGCGAAGATTTATGCCGAAGAGGGCGGGCAGGTGATCTATCCCGGCAAGCCCGATGCGCCGATCTATGATCTGGCGTTCGAGCGGGCCGGTGAAATTCGCGGCGGGGCTGTGGCCAAGGCGAGGACGCTGGCGATCGGGGATGGACCCTCGACCGATGTGCTGGGGGCGAACCGGGAGGGCGTGGATGCGCTGTTCATCGGCAGCGGGATACATGGACATGCGATGGCCGCTGGCGATGGCTTCGAGGCCTGGGCGCGCAGGCTGCTTGCCGGCGAGAGCGTGAGCGCGCGGTATGCGATGCCGTTGCTGGCGTGGTGAGGCGTGAGGCCGCGGTCTCGCAGGTGGGGGCCTGCGAGGCGCGGTTACGGGGTTGCGCCTGCAATCGCGTGTGGGGGTGCTCGCTGTGTTGCGCGGGCGGTGAGCACGGCCTCGT
>CAZGWV010000093.1:7358-12900 GCA_964529555.1 uncultured Rhizobium sp. | reverse complement strand
CCCGCGATCCGGGCTCGCGCGCCAAGATCGGCGTGTTCAGCCACGACAACTCCATCGACCCGGTCGGCGCCTGCGTCGGTATGCGCGGCGCGCGCGTGCAGGCGGTCGTGTCCGAACTCGGCGGCGAGAAGATCGACATCATCCCCTGGTCGCCGGACGATGCGACCTTCATCGTCAACGCGCTCCAGCCCGCCGAAGTCTCGAAGGTCGTGATCGACGAGGAAGAAGGCCGCGTGGAAGTCGTGGTCGAGGAGAGCCAGTTCCCGCTCGCCATCGGCCGCCGCGGCCAGAATGTGCGCCTCGCCTCGCAGCTGACCGGCTGGCAGATCGACCTGATGACGGAAACGGCCGACAGCGAACGCCGCCAGCGCGAGTTCAAGGAGCGCACCGACCTGTTCCAGAAAGCCCTCGACGCCGACGAGACGCTGGCCCAGCTGCTGGCTTCGGAAGGCTTCGAGACGGTGGAGGAGATCGCCTATGTCGAGATCGACGGCCTCGCCTCGATCGAAGGTTTCGACGAGGAAGTCGCCGGCGAGCTGCAGCAGCGCGCCCGCGAATATCTCGAAAAGCTGACGGCGGAGCTGATCGCCAAACGCAAGGAACTCGGCGTCAGCGACGAGGTTGCGGAGATGGAAGGCGTGACGCCGGCCATGGCCGTGAAGTTCGGCGAGAACGATGTGAAATCGCTCGAGGATCTCGCCGGTCTGGTGCCGGACGATCTGGTCGGCTGGAAAGAGCCGGGCCCGGACGGCAAGCCGAAATTCGTGCCGGGTCTGATCGAGAAGAGCGAGATGTCGCGCGACGACGCCGAGTTGTTCATCCTGAAGGCGCGCGTTGCCGCCGGCTGGGTCGATCCGCAGGCGCTGCAGGATGCGCTGGCCGCTCGCGCCGCAGCCCTCGATGCGGAAGAAGCCGAACTCGACGCTGCTTCCGAAAGCCCCGCCGAAACGGCCCGCAGCCGTGGCGACGAACTGTTCAACCTAAAGGGGGCCAATGCCGGCTCGACCGAACAGTGATGAGCCTGTAGCCGCCCTCGATGCGGTTGAAACCGACGCGGGTCCGCCCCGCGCCGGCAAGGGCGCCGCATCCAGAAACATGGAGCGCCGCTGCATCGCCACGATGCAGGGGCGCCCGCCTGCGGAGATGATCCGGTTCGTGATCGCGCCCGATGGCGCGGTCACACCCGATGTCTCGGCCCGTCTTCCGGGCAGGGGCGCATGGGTGACAGCCAGCAGCGAGGCGATCGCGCTGGCCGCCAAGCGCGGCGCATTTTCCCGTGCATTCAAGCGGCAGGTGACCGTACCCGCCGATCTCGCGGCGCAGGCCGAAGCGCTGCTCGCGAAACGCTGCCTCGACATGCTGGGCATGGCCAAGCGCGCCGGGGACCTGATCCTCGGCTTCGAGCAGGTGCGCGAGGCGATCCGCAATTCCCGGCCGGGCTGTCTCATCGCTGCGTCGGACGCATCCGAAGACCAGCGCGGCAAGGTGCTGGGCCTTGCGAAAGCGATCTACGGTCCCGATCTGGAGGAAGACCTCCCCGAACCCGGCGAAATGGCGGGAAAAGGCGATCTTCCGCCGGTAGCTGGCTGTTTTTCCGGCGTCGAATTGGGCATGGCCTTGGGGCGTGAGCGTGTGATACACGCTTGCCTCGAACTTGGCCCGATAGCGCACGCCTGGATGGGGGAGCTGGGAAGGCTTTCCGGGTTCCGGCGCGTCTGGCTGCCGGGCTGGGAGCCAGCTCCCGGTTCCGAGACTCCAGGTTCTGAGACTCCGGGCTCCGAGACTCCGGGTTCCGAGACAGGCTCTCGGGACGAGAATACGATCTGACCCGGCCCATGGAACCCGGAGGTTCATCCTCCGGGCCCACGGGCTCAAACCGAACGGCGGAAGCCGAACGACTGCAACCGAAGTGAGTGAATGACGGATACCAAGGACTCGGACAACACAGGCCGCCGCCCGCTTACCCTCAAGCCTGCGGCCGCTGGCACTGTGAAGCAAAGCTTCTCCCACGGCCGCTCGAAGAGCGTCGTGGTCGAGACGAAGAAAAAGCGCATCGTGGTGACGCCGGGCGCCAACCCGAAGGTTATCCGTCCCGTCGAGCCGGAAAAGCCCGCCGTCGAGAAGGCCGCGCAGCTTACGCCCGCCCAGGCCGCTATCCAGAAGTCCGGCCTCTCGGAAGCCGAACTGAAGGCGCGCCAGGCTGCGATCGCCCTGCGCCGCGCCGACGAGGAACGCCGCCGCGCGGAGCAGGAAGCCATTGAGGAGGCAAATCGCCGCCGCGAGGAAGCCGCCCTGCGTCTGGTCGAGGAAGAAAAGCGCCGCGCCGAAGCGGGCGCTGCAAGTCCTGCGTCGATGGATGAAGATGATGGCGGCGCCGCCGACCGCTTCGGCCGTGGCGGGGCCCGGCCCGACCGTGAAGGTTTCAGGCGCGATACGCGCGGCGCGCCGCCGCGCGCCGGCGCCGGTTTCAGCGGCGACCGCTCGGCGCCTCCGCGTGCGCCTGGCGGCGCCGTGCGCGTGCGTCCCGATGCTGGCGCGCGTGGCCCCGGCGGGCCGCGTCCGCCCGGCGGACCCGGCGGCGCCGCCCGTCCGGGCGGCGGCGCAGGTCCAGGCCGCGGACCGGGCGGCGGTCCCCGTCCGCTTGCCCCGCTCGACAAGGACGATCTGACGCCGCTGAGCGAACTCGGCGGCCGCGTCAAGCGCGTGAAGCCGACCGGCGACGATGCCCCCGGCGGCAGCGAAGTCCGTCCCGCGCGCAAGGACGAGCCAAAACGCCGTCAGGGCAGGCTGACTGTCTCGGCCGCTCTTGGCGACGACGACGAGAAACAGCGTTCCTACGCCGCCGTGAAACGCGCCCGCGAACGCGAGCGTGACCGCCGTCTGAAAATGGCGGGCGGCGCCAGCGAGAAAGTCTCGCGCGAAGTCGTGCTGCCGGAATCGATCACCGTCGCCGATCTCGCCAACCGCATGAGCGAGCGCCAGGCCGACGTCGTGAAGTTTATGATGCAGCAGGGCGAGCTCGTCCGCTCGACCGACGTGCTGGATGCGGACACCGCCCAGCTCATCGTCGAGGAATTCGGCCACACCGCGAAGCGCGTGGCGGAATCCGACGTCGAGATCGGCCTCGAAGGCGTCGACGATCACGACGAGCATCTGGAACCGCGCCCGCCGGTCGTGACCGTCATGGGCCACGTCGATCACGGCAAGACCTCGCTGCTCGACGCCCTGCGCCAGACCGACGTCGTGTCGGGCGAGGCCGGCGGCATCACGCAGCATATCGGCGCCTATCAGGTCCAGCTGAAGTCGGGGGAAAAGATCACCTTCCTCGACACGCCGGGCCACGCGGCCTTCTCCTCCATGCGCGCGCGCGGCGCCAACGCCACCGACATCGTCATTCTCGTGGTGGCGGCGGACGATGGCGTGATGCCGCAGACGATCGAGGCGATCCAGCACGCGAAATCGGCCGGCGCGCCGATCATCGTTGCGGTCAACAAGATCGACAAGCACGACGCCAAGCCGGAAAACGTGCTGACGCAACTTCTGCAATACGACGTGCAGGTCGAAGCCATGGGCGGCCAGACGCCGGCCGTGTTCGTCTCGGCGCTGAAGAAGACCGGCCTCGACGAACTCACCGACACGATCACGGCGCTCGCTGAAATCCTCGAACTCAAGGCGAACCCGGATCGCGACGCCGATGGCGTTGTGATCGAATCCAAGCTCGACAAGGGCCGCGGCTCCGTCGCGACCGTTCTTGTCCGCCGGGGCACGCTGAAGCGCGGCGACATCGTCGTCGCCGGCGCGCAATGGGGCAGGATCAAAGCGCTCAACAACGAGCGGGGGCAGCTGCTCGATGCGGCGCTGCCGGCCATGCCGATCGAAATCCTCGGTCTCGATGGCGCGCCCGATCCGGGCGATCAGTTCGTCGTCGTGGACTCGGAAGCCCGCGCCCGCGAGATCACGGATTACCGTGTCCGCACCAAGCGCAACAAGTCGGGACCCTCGTCGCGTCCGGGCACTTCGCTCGACCAGATGCTCGCGCGTCTCAAGGAAGGCGGCGGGGCGGCCGGCGGCGGCCTCAAGGAAGCGGCCTTCCTCGTCAAGGGCGACGTCCAGGGGTCGGTGGAAGCGATCACGCAATCGCTCGAAAAGCTGTCGACCGACGAGGTCCGCGCCCGCGTTGTTCTCGGCGCTGTCGGCGGCATCTCCGAGAGCGACGTGCAGCTGGCCATCTCGGCCGGCACGCCGATCATCGCGTTCAACGTCCGCGCCAACAAGCAGGCGCGCGACCTTGCCGAGCGCGAAGGCGTCGAGATCCGCTACTACTCGATCATCTACAACCTGATCGACGATGTGAAGAACACGCTGTCGGGCATGCTGGCGCCGGAACGCCGCGAGACGTTCCTGGGCTATGCGGAAATCCTGCAGATCTTCAACATCTCGAAGGCGGGCAAGGTTGCCGGTTGCCGTGTGTCGGAAGGCATCGTGCGTCGCGGTTCGGGCGTCCGCCTGCTGCGCGACAACGTGGTCATCCACGAAGGCACGCTCTCCGTGCTGAAGCGCTTCAAGGACGAAGTCCCCGAAGTGAAGCAGGGCATGGAATGCGGCATGGCCTTCGCCAACTACCAGGACATCCGCGAAGGCGACCAGATCGAATGCTTCCAGGTGGAGCTGATCGAGCGCCGTCTGGAGTAGGATCGGAGCAAGGGTTGGGGGGTCGTCTTTCACGTACAGGACCGGACTGCGCGAGACGCTGAACGTCTCGCGCATTGCCAACGGTCACCTGTTTCCCATGCACGTTCGGATGGCTGTCTTTGCGGCCTCGATCATTCCCGTGCTCATAGGTGTGGGCGCCGGCGCAGCGATTGCGATGACGGCCAATGATCCAAAGAACGCCCCCGTATTTATCCTGGTGGGCGTCATCGTGGGCGCCCTGGTTGGTCGTCCTATCGCGAAGGTTGCCAACCGCTGGTCCATACGCAGGCTGGATGGCGTCACGTCGTCCGAGGATGCCGAGATCACGATCTCGGTCGATGATGATGGCGTCCACTACAAGTCGCCCGTGGCCACCTCCCATACGCTGTGGTCCGGCATAGACCGCGTGATCGACAGCCAAGGGGCGATCTTTCTGATCACCGGGATGGGTGTTCACTTCGTACCCGCGCGCTGCTTTGCGTCGGACGCCGAGCGCCTGTCTTTGTTGGCATTTGCAAACGCGCGCCTGTCGAAGAAGGCGCGCCGGAAGCAGTAACCCGCGAAATTTCACGCATCCCCTGAACCGGATGTTCACCACACGTTGGCATGGTTGCGTCCACGCTAACCTTCGCACCCGCGCAGGTCAGGATTTGGAGCAAGCCATGCACCAGGCCTCGATCCTCTTCACCTTCGCCGTCATGGCGATGGCGGGCGCGTGGTATGTCATGCAGGACACGTCACGGCGCGAAGCAACACCTGTCGCTGTAGAGCAGGTGGCTGCTGTCGCCGCCCATGATCAACCGCTGGCCGAATAGGCGCGGGACCGCCACGACTTTCGACGATCCAACCA
>CAZGWV010000093.1:0-7258 GCA_964529555.1 uncultured Rhizobium sp. | reverse complement strand
AAGCAGGACTGGGCGGTCCGGGCTCACCGTTTTGTGCGCGACAAGATTTGCGGTCCCGCTAAACTCCCTCCCAAAAGAAACTGTCCTTGGGAGGGTAGATCAATGTCCAGCGTCAGGATGCGTGTGCTTGCCGGTTGCGCTGCGGGCGCGATGGCGGTCGTTTCGCTGATTGCGGCGCCGGCGCTGTCGCAGCCGGACAGCCCGGCCGTGCAGGGCAAGATCGAGGTGAAGGTGCTGTCCTCGCGCTACGACCTCGTGTCGGGCGGGAACGCGCTGGTCGAGGTGAGGGCGAGCGAAGGGGCGCTGGCCAGCGAACTCAGGCTCTCGCTCAATGGCCGCCAGCTGGTGACGCCGTTGAAGTTCGACCAGCCGAGCAACACGCTGCGCGGCATTGTCTCCGGCCTGGATGTCGGCGCGAACTGGCTGCAGGTGCGCGGGCCGACGGGCTATTCGGTGAGCCAGCCGCTGGTGAACCATCCGATCACGGGGCCCATCCTCTCGGGTCCGCACATGACGCCGTATGAGTGCCGCACGGTCGAGTCCGGCCTTGGCGAGCCGCTGGATGCGAATTGCTCGGCGCCGACGAAGTATGAGTGGTTCTACAAATCGACCGGCCCCGCTGTCGGCACAGGTCCGTCCGCAACGCAGTTCAAGCCGCTGGCCGATCCGAAAGCCGCGCGCCCTTCGGACCTTGCCACCGCCACGACAATCGACGGGCGCAGCGTGCCCTACATCGTCCGCGTCGAGAGCGGCGTCATCAACCGCTCGGTCTATCGCATCGCCGTGCTCGACGATCCGGCGACGGCGGGCGCGCCGGTGAACGATGGCTGGAACGGACGTCTCGGCGTCACCTTCGGCGGCGGCTGCGGCACGCAATACAATCAGGGCTCGAACACCGCGCAGTCCGCGCTCAGCGATCTCTACCTCTCGCGCGGCTTTGCCTACATGAACTCCACCGAGCTGGTGAACCAGCTGCACTGCAACCCCGTGCTGCAGGGCGAAACGCTGATGATGCTGAAGGAGCATTTCATCGAAGCCTACGGCGTTCCCAGATGGACGGTCGGCACGGGCGGATCGGGCGGGGCGATCCAGCAGATGGGCATCACGCAGATGTATCCCGGCCTGCTCGATGGCCTGCAGCCCTCCGCCAGCTTCCCGGATTCCTCGATGCAGACGGCGGACTGCGGCCTGCTCCAGAACTACTGGAAGACAGCCGCTGGCAAGAAGTGGACGCAGGAGAAGAAGACAGCAGTGGAGGGCTACACCCCCGGCACATGCGCCGCATGGGAGCGGTCCTTCGTGCGCACCATTCAGGCTGGCTTCGCCGATGGCTGCGCCATCGCGGACAAGTCGCTGGTCTACGACCCCAAGCGCAATCCGAAAGGCGTGCGCTGCACGACGCAGGAGATGCGCGTCAACATCTATGGCCGCGATCCGAAGACGGGCTTCGCGCGTCGCCCCATCGACAATGTCGGCATCGAATACGGCCTGAAGGCGCTCAACGACAAGGTGATCACCGTCGAGGAGTTCCTTGCGCTGAATGAAAAGATCGGCGGCAATGACATCGATGGCGGCTTCTCCTCGAAGCGCACCGTGGGCGACCAGACGGCGATCAACGCCATCTACGCCTCGGGAATCTTCAACACGTTCGGCGGCGGGCTCGCGAACGTCCCGATCATCAATTATCGCGGCTATACCGACGCCATCGGCGACATCCACGACCGCCACCGCGACCTCACCATCCGCGCGCGGCTGGAGAAAGCCACCGGGCGTTCGGATAACCAGGTCATCTGGGTCGGTCCGCCGATCGCGAACGCCGTCACCAATCTCGGGGCCGAGTCGCTGACGGTGATGACGCAGTGGCTGGATGCGATGGCGGCAGACCCCGCGCCGCTCAACACCGACAAGGTGGTGAAGCACAAGCCGGCGAAGGCGACGGATGCCTACTGGCTGGCCGATGGAACGATGAAGGCCGAAAAGGCCGGCTGGGACAACTCAACCGGCTTTGGCCAGACTTATCCCGTCCACGCCGAGCCGCGCATTCGTGCGGGCGCGCCTGTCTCCAACGATGTGATGAAGTGCCAGCTGAAGCCTGTCGATTTCAGCGACTATACGGTGAAGTTCTCGTCCGCGCAGCAATCGCGCATGAAGAAGGCTTTCCCCGATGGCGTCTGCGACTGGAGCAAGCCGAGCGTCGGGTACTCGCTTATCCGGGGGACGTATCAGAGATACTAGGGCGATCGGCGAGCCCGGCCCCTCGTGGTTCGACGGGCGTTGCGATGTGCGCGGCACATCGCAACTGCTCACCATGAGGGTCCTCTCGCTTGCAATGTAGCTGTAGCCCTCATGGTGAGCAGTGGCGCCATGCTTTGCATGGCGTCACGTCCGTCGAACCACGAGGGCGGCAAGGTGAACGGCGCCGCAGCCGGCCTAGCCAGGTGATTTCTGCCGCGCTCTCAGGTCCGCCAGGAACTTCTCTTTCTCCGCAGGCGAGATCATCAGCCGCTTGTTCTTGCCATAGCTCACGACCAGCCGGTCCATCGACAGGGCGGGGCCCGAGCGCGAGGCCAGGATGCCGCGGGCTTTTTCGATGCTGGTGATCTGGTCGATCTGGATGCGCCAGCTGAATGGGCCCGAGCGAGCCACGAGTTCGCGGCCGTCGAGCGTGTAGTTCGTCGTCAGGAAAGTCCACACCAGAAAGCCGAACGCGCCGAGCAGGATGAAGAAGCCCTGCGCGAAACGCAGCGTGCCTTCCTGCAGGCCGGAAATGCCAACGCCCACGATCGCCGCAATCAACGATACGCCTATCAGCGCGACGATCCAGAGATCGACCTTCGAGGGATAGGTCTTCGCCGTGCGTGAACTGGAGCGGGCCATCAGTCATTGTCCTTCACGAAGCGGCGGATGCGGCGCACCAGGTCTTTCGCCAGAGGCAGGCCGGGTTCGGCATAGGTGGCGAGATTGCCGGCGCGATCCTCGGGCGCGGCCTTCAGCACATGGTTCATACCCTCGATGATGCGCAGGTCGGTCTTGCGCACCGCATCCAGCAGGCGCGCATCGGCGACAGACACCTGCAGGTCGCGATCGCCCTGGATGATCAGCGCTTCCTTGTTCGCCGCCCGCAGGATCTCGACCGGATCGAGATTGATCACGGAGATCAGGTAATCCTGCGCCGCCGGGGCGAACAGGGGAAGGAGCGCCGGGGTCATGCCGGTCACGTCCACATGGCGGCCGGCCTCGATCTCCGAGAGCGCGGCAAGCGCCTCGTCCAGGATCGGCGCGTTGGCGGGATTGGACGCCAGCTGCTCGCGGATGACCGCGCCCATCGGGCGGCCCATGCCGGCGACGAGGATAACGCCGCAGACATCCCTGCGCCCGGCGGCTGCGCGTGAAACCATCAGCGCGCCTTCGGAATGTCCCAGCAGGAAGACGCAGCCCGAACCCGGCCCGCGCTTGTCCTTGATGGCGTCGATCCAGGCGTGGATGTCGGCGGCATAGATGTCCGCCGTGACAGCGTTCGGATCGCCCGCGCCGGCGCTGGCGAACATGCCGCGCTTGTCGATGCGCACGGTGGAGATGCGCTCCTGGATCAGCCTGTCGGCCAGCATGCGGTAGGTGTCGGCGTTCACGCCAAGCGGGTTGTTGCCATCGCGGTCGGTCGGGCCCGACCCCGGAATGATGAGAACGATGGGATCCTTGTTGCGGGCGTTCACCATCGTGCCGTGCAGCGCGCCTGCGGTCAGTTCGGAAATCTCGGGCGTGATGTCCTTGTCGCTGAAGTCCGCGATGAATCCGATGACGCCGCCGGCAATGGCGACGAACCCGCCAATCGCGGCAAACCCCGTGAAGGCGTTCCTGGTCTGCTTCTGCTTGGCCTCGGCGGTGTCCACGCCATTCTTTGCCGTCGCTTTCTCCGCCTTGTTCTTGTGCGTCAGGTGCTTGTGAGCGACGTGCCGGCTGGCCGGGACGCTGGAGACAAAAGCCTTGGCCGATTTGGGCGTTCTGCCGTGCTTGCTTGCGGGGGCGGCTGCTGCCGGCGATGCGCCCGAGGCGTGAGCCGCGAGAGCCGCCGCTGCCTGGGCCGCGATCTGGGCGGCCGTCGGCGTGCCGGTCTTGTTGAGGCTCTGGGCCACGGCCACCACGATCAGCCCCACCAGCAGCGTGACGGCGGCGGCGGCCAGCAGCAGAACGATCATCGGCGTCGTCATGGGCTTATCCCCCTCTTCGATGCGCTCAGGAGGCGAGGACGATGGGGCTCAGCATCAGCCCGGCGCCGAAGCACAGGGCGAGGCTCACAACGGCGATCAGCCAGGGCGCGCGGCGCATCATCATGTGGATGTCTCCTTCGAACGCTCCAAACATGTACTTGACAAGGGCTGGCGTCAATATCAAAGTGATATCACTTCGATATTCCTTTGGAGGGACGCCATGCCTACCAGCCACAAGAAGACGCAAGAGAAGTCCACCGCCACCCTTGCTGGCGGTTTCCTGCTGATCCTGTCCATCGCCGGTTTTTTCCTGATGGCCTGGATGGGCTTCCAGGGCATCATCACGGGTGAATCCGGCGGCGATGGCATGCTGGTCGCCGCCTACATCATCGGCGCGGCGGTGGTGCTGCTAGCGTCGATCCTGATCCTGTCGGGTCTCTACTCCCTGCAGCAGAATGAAAGCGCGGCGATCACGCTGTTCGGCAACTACAAGGGCACGGACAAGCGCCCCGGTCTGCGCTGGGTGATCCCGTGGTATTCGCGCAAGAAGATCTCCCTGCGCGTGCGCAACGTCACGTCCGACACGCTCAAGGTGAACGACAAGAAGGGCAATCCGATCGAGATCGCCGCCGTGGTCGTCTGGCGCGTGGTCGACACCGCGCAGGCCCTGTTCGACGTCGATGACTACGACACCTTCGTCAACATCCAGATCGAAACGGCGCTGCGTGAGATCACCTCGCACTATGCCTACGACCATGCCGAGCATGACGAACCCACCCTGCGCGCCGATGCGGACAAGGTTGGCGACATGCTGCGCGCCAAGCTGAACGAGCGCGTCAGCGTGGCGGGTGTCGAAATCGACGAAGCGCGCATCTCGCACCTGGCCTATGCGCCGGAGATCGCGTCCTCGATGCTGCGCAGGCAGCAGGCCGAAGCCGTGCTCGACGCGCGCGCCAAGATCGTCCTGGGCGCGGTCTCGATGGTGGAAACCGCGCTGCAGCAATTGTCGGAGCGCGAGATCGTCACGCTCGACGACGAGCGCAAGGCGGCGATGGTGTCGAACCTGCTCGTCGTGCTGTGCGCTGATCGCGAGGCCCAGCCCGTGGTCAATACCGGCTCTCTCTATCAGTAACGCAGCGAGTAGGGCGCGATGGCATCGCCCGGCAAGAAAGCATTTCCCCTCAGGCTCGATCCGGCGCTCCACGCCGCGATCGAGCGCCTTGCTGCGCAGGAATTGCGCTCGGTGAACGCCGAGATCGAGTTCCTGCTGCGCGATGCGCTGAAGAAACGCGGCGTGAAGATCGAGGATGCGTCCAGGCCTGCTGACCCGGCCCCCACCGAATCCGAAGCGGGTGACGGCTGATGTCGGAGCGGGGGATACAGCGCCTCGTCGTCGTATGCGTGGCGGCCGGCATGCTGATGGCGCTGGTCGCATTCGCGAAAGTGGTGCTGTCGCCCATGGTCGCCACTTTCATAGCCGGGCTTGGGATTGGCGCGATGGGCGTGCTCGCCATGCGGGCGATTCCACGCGCCGATCGCTAGAGCGGGATCGCTTTCGTCGGAACCAAGCGTCGCGGCTAACTCTTCCCCCGTTTACGGGGGAAGTGGATCGCGGACGCAGTCCGCGAGACGTTGGGGGCGAGCGGCGAGGGAATTCTGTCGACGAGTCCCCTTGGGGCTCGCCCCCATCCCCCCTTCGGGGTACTTCCCCCGCAGGCTGGGGAAGAGTTTGTCGAACGCTTCGATCGCAAACTGACCGCGCTCATAGCAGCGTCTGTCCCGTGTGGCGGCGCTCGTGGTCGAGCAGCCACTGCTTGCGCCACAGGCCGCCGGCATAGCCGGTCAGCGTGCCGTCCGCGCCGATCACGCGATGGCAGGGCAGGATGATGGCGCAGCGGTTGAGCCGGTTGGCGTTGGCGACCGCGCGCATGGCGGTGGGCCGGCCGATGCGTTTGGCCATGTCCTGATAGGAGCGCGTGACGCCCGGCGGGATCTTGCGCAATTCATCCCACACCTGGTTCTGGAAGTCCGTGCCGGCGCCGGCGATCTTCGACTGGAAGTCGAGCGTCTTGCCGGCGAAGTAATCCGCCATCTCCTTGCGGATCAGCTTCAGCGCTTTCGTCTCTCCGGGCAGCACGGTCGCGTTGAACTGCTTGCGATAGCGGTTGACGTGTTCTTCCAGCTTCTTGCGCTCGACGAACTCCAGCATGTGCAGGTGCGTGTCGTCGGCGATTGCGAACATCAGGCCGAGCGGAGTGTCGATCCAGCCCATCGCGAACGCCCTGGCTTCGCGCGCCTTGTTGGGGGCGTCGCCGAATGTCTTCGCGAAGGCTTCGCGGAAGCCGCTGCCGGATTCAAAGCCCGCATCCAGTTGTGCTTCGATCACGGCGTCTCCCTTTCTGATCGTCTTGAAAGCATGGCCCAGGCGGCGCGCCCGCGCATACTGGGAAAAACTCATATCGAAGCGCCGCTGGAAATGACGCCGCGCGGTGGCGGGCTCGATGCCCATGTCGCGCAGATCGTCCTCGCTCCATTTGCGGGAAGGATCTTCCTCGACCAGCCGCAAGAGCTTGTCGATCAGCACGCCCGGCGCATTGGGATCGTCCAGCGGTCGGCACCGCTTGCAGGGGCGGAAGCCGGCGGCCAGCGCCTTGTCGGGCGAGCCATAGAAGATGATGTTCTTCGCCAGCGGCGTCCGCGCCGGGCAGACCGGGCGGCAGAAGATGCCCGTGGTCTTCACGCCGACATAGATCACCCCGTCCATCTCCGGGTCGCGGCGGACAAGATGGGCGTAGAGCTGGTCGTGGTCGGGCAGGCGGTTCAGCATGGCGGGCCTCGGTATCAATGTAGGCGCAAGATAGGCCCGCCGTCAGGCGGCGCGGCCGGAAAAACGACAGCACCATTTCGCGGCTTACCGAAACAGCCACGTCAGTCGATAGAGACCCCCACCTGTCCGCCCCCTAAGTACGGGGCGGAACCCTGAAGCGATCACCGTCCTTCAAAGTGAGGTAAGGTCTCTCAACATGGTTCCGCCCCGTACTTAGGGGGCG
>CAZGWV010000092.1:0-13048 GCA_964529555.1 uncultured Rhizobium sp. | reverse complement strand
CTTAAAATCTGTTGGGCCGCAAGGCCCGTCCCGGTTCGACTCCGGGCGCCCGCACCACTCGCCGGTCTGCTTCAACGCAGGCGGACGAACTCCACGAGGTCTCCGGCATTTGCTGCGGGCGCGTTTGCGGCGCGGCGAATGAGGGCGTTGGCTGACAGGAAGGGGGAGAGGAGCGAGGAGTCCTGATCCTCGGCGGCGCGGATCGATGCTGCGCCATCCGCGCCGATCGACAGGACGGCGCGGAGGTATTCATCGCGGTTGCCGGCGGCGGGAAGGGTGGTCGCCGTCGCGGCGCGTGAGGCGGGCCCGGTTTCCGGCGCGCCGCCGGTCAGCGCATCGATCAGCGGGCGGAGGAACAGTTGCGCGGTCACCATTGCCGCCGCGGGGTTGCCAGGCAGGCCAAGAGCCAATGCCGTCTTGCCGGACGAGAACCAGGTCGGCTTGCCGGGCTTTACCGAGACCTTCTCGAATACGGGCGCAAAGCCTTCCGCCGCGAATGCGCTGCGCACGATGTCGTAGTCGCCCACCGATGCGCCGCCGATCGACACGATGACGTCGCACGGCGCGGCAATGCGCCCGCGCACATCTTCTTCCGTGTCGCGCGACAGGCCGAGGTCGAGCGCAACAGCCCCCCAGCGCCGGATCAGCGCAAGCAGGGCAGGCTGGATCGAATTGACGATCTGCCCGTTGGCGAGGTCTTCGCCTGCCGCAACCAGTTCATCGCCATTCGCAAGCACGCCGACGCGCGGCGCTTTCGCCACGATCAAGCGTGCATTGTTTCCGGCGGCGGCCAGCGAGATCGCGCCCTCGCTGACAATCTGGCCTGCGGGCACAAGCGTTGCGCCCAGGCTGAAGTCGCGGCCCGTGCGGCGGATGTTTGCGGCTTCCGGTTGTTCGAAGGCAACGATGACCGTTTCGCCCTCGCGCCGGGCGTCTTCCTGGATCAGCACATGATCGGCGCCTGCCGGGATATGCGCGCCCGTGAAGATGCGCACGGCGTCTCCCGCGCCGGTCTGTCCGGCGAACGGCACGCCCGCGCGGGATTCGCCAATCACGCGCAGCCTGGCCCTCGTCTTCATGTCGGCAAAGCGGACGGCGTATCCATCCATGGCGGACACGGCGGCGGGCGGCTGCGCGACGCGCGCCAGCACCGGCTCGGCCAGCCTTCGTCCCAGTGCTGCGGCCAACGGAACGGACTCCAGCCCGGTCACTCGGCGCGCGCCGTGTTCGGCGATCAGGGCAAGCGCCTGTTCGACGGAGGCCATGCGGATCATGCGTCGTCCTTTTCCGGGTGGTTTTCCCGTTGTACGCGGGGCAGAATAGCGGCCTTCGCGAGGATGACCATGTCAGACAAGTTGACCCATATCGATGCCGACGGAAGAGCCCGGATGGTCGATGTGTCCGGCAAGGCGTCGACCAGGCGGATCGCGTCCGCGCGCGGGCGCGTGCTGATGTCGGCGATCGCGCTGGAACTGGCGCGGACGCAGGGCGGCAAGGGCGATGTGCGCGCCGCCGCCGAGATTGCGGGCGTGATGGCGGCCAAGCGCACGTCCGACCTGATCCCGATGTGTCATCCGCTCTCCCTGTCGAGCGTGAAGGTTCGTGTCGATGAGCTTGAGGATGGCGCAGGCATGGCGGTGACGGCGGAGGTTGCCACCACGGGGCCAACCGGCGTCGAGATGGAAGCGCTGACGGCGGTCTCCGTCGCGTGCCTTACGGTCTACGACATGCTGAAGGCCGTCGATCGCGCCATGCGGATCGAGGGCGTGATGCTCATCGCCAAGTCAGGCGGCGCCAGCGGCGACTACCGCGCGGAATAGTCTGGCGCGGGTTTTAATCCAGCTCTGGCTGGGCCTCTTCCTCGCTCGATTCGCGCAAGGTCGGCGGGGGGCCGGAGTCGGGGCAGCCGGCGGGCTCGACGACTGCGGCGACCAGGATGGACGGATCGCCGTTCGAGTAGTTGAAGGCGTAGCGGCGCGCGAGGCGCACGCAGCGGTCGGCCGCCACTGCATTGGCGATCAGCTTGCTGAGCGCATCGCGCCCTGGCTGCTCGCCGATATTGATCAGCCAGGCCGGGCGATTGTCTTCCGAGATCGGCGGGATGTCCGGGGTCGAGTCTGGCGGCAGGATGATCTTGTTGCCGAGTTCGAAGACGAGGCTCGGCTCGGCAAACGAGATGGCGCGGATCAGCTTGGGCGCGCGTCCCTCGCAGTTTGAATCGCGCCACGCCGACGTTCCTTCAGGCAGGGCGCAGACTTCCCGCAGCGCGGAGAGCGATGCACCCGTGGAGAGCATCCACGACTGGTTGGGAAGAACGGCGGCGCGGTAGCCAACGCCCGCCACCAGCGAGCAGGCAACGATGCCGGCAAGCAGGCCAACCGTGTGCTTTTTCACCAGCGCATAGATCGTGCCGCCAGCCGCCAGCACGATCAGCAGGCTGGGCCAGATGCCGATGCCCGTGGCGTTCCACGCATCTTCCCACATGCCCGTAACGCGCGTGGCGTATTCCCCGAACTCGCTGGCGGCGTCGGCGCGCACGGGGCCCATCACCCACTGCGTCGGCGCGATGGCGAGCAGCAGGGCGACGACGCCGAATATCCCTACCGAGATCCAGCGCCCGCGATCCCAGACATTCGTGGCGAACCAGCGATCAGCCGCAGCCCCAGCCATCAGCGCAAGCGCCGGATACATGGGCAGGGTGTAGTGAACCAGCTTGGTCGGCGCGATCTCGAATACCAGCCATGACGGAACCAGCCAGCAGAGCAGGAAGCGCCAGGCGCTCGCCTGTTGTTCTCCCCATGCGCTCGCGCTGGCCGTGCGCGCAGCTTCGAGATCTCCGCCCGCCACCTGCTGGCGTTTGCCGAGAACCGAAGTAACCGCCAGCCAGATGCCGGGGATCAGCAGGATCGTTCCCGGCCAGAAAAGGATCGGTAGCGCCGCCGTGTGCATGCCCGGCGGTCCGTCATGTCCCTCCGCGCCATCGATAAGTTTCTGCCCGAGATCGACGCGGACGGCTTCCGACAGGAACTCGCCATCCGTCGCGATCTGCACGGCGATGTACCAGGGAACGGTCATCACCACGAAAAGGCTGAGCCCGCCCCAGTAGAGCAGGGGCCGCGCCCACGCGATTTTGCGTTCCCAGATGAAGAGCGCGGCGATGCAGGAGAAGACGACCAGCGGCGCGATCGGTCCCTTCAGCAACACGCCGATCGACAGGCATGCCCAGAACAGGATGCTCAATCGCCTCGATGTTGCGCCCGCGCGTATGTGCGCGAGCGCCGCCATCCCCAGCGCAAGGAACCCGCACTGCGCGGCGTCCGTCTTGGCGATGTTGGCTTCCGTCGTCAGCAGCAGGGTCGTGCCGAGCACCAGGGCCGCGACGAACGCTGCGCGGCGCGAGAACAGCGCTGTCCCGCCCCAGAAGGTCGCGAGCGCAGCCATGATCGCGCCCAGCATGGAGGGGATGCGATAATCCCAGATGTTCCGCTCGGCCGCGCCCGAAGTCAGGGACACCGCGAGCGACTGGAACCAGTGGATGGCGACCGGCTTCTTGTTTCGGAGTTCCTCGTGGTAGCGGATCACGACGAAATCGCCGGTCTCCATCATCTCGGAGGAGGCTTCCGTGAAGCGGCCCTCGTCCCGGTCCAGCACGGGCAGGGCGAACAGCCCCGGCAGCGACAGCAGGAAGACGAGCCCCGCCAGCACGGCATAGGCCCAGCGGCTTTCGGTCAGCCGGTCGAACTGTTGGTCGAACTTGCCCATCACGCCCGGCGCTACCCTCGGGAAGACATCTGTGCCCCGCCTTGCGATTCGGTCGCCCGAGGCCGGAAGCGTCGCGACCATAACGGCCTTTTTGAGTTGCGTCGCCCGCTTTGTTCGCGCACTGGGTGAACCTCTTTGGCCACGGCAGGACAGCCCTCGCAACCGGCAGCCGGGCCAGCTATAGGTTCTGCCATGGATGCCAGGGCGAAGACGGACAGCATGATGGTAGGCTCGAACGGCCGCCCCGAATTCAGCGTGGTCTCGCCCGTGCGGAACGAGGCCGAGAACGTCGAGTCCCTCGCGTTCGAGATTTCCGATGCGCTCGAAGGGCGGGCCTATGAGATCATTTTTGTCGATGACTCCTCGACCGATGACACCAGAGCCCGGATTTTTGCGCTTAAGGGAAGGATACCCCAACTCCGCGTGATCGGGCATCGCAAGAATGCGGGCCAGAGCCGGGCGGTCAGGACAGGCGTAATGGCGGCGCGCTCGAACATCATCATCACGCTGGACGGCGACGGCCAGAACGATCCGGCCGACCTTGCCGGCCTGCTGGGCCAGCTGACCCGCGCGGACGCCCCGCAGGACCTCGCCCTGGTGCAGGGGCGGCGCGAGAAGCGGATCGATTCAGGCTGGAAGAAGTTCGGGTCGCGGTTTGCGAACCGGATTCGCCGGGCGGTCCTGAAGGACGGGAACTCGGATTCCGGCTGCGGCGTGCGGGCCTTCCGCAAGGACGCCTACATGCAGCTCCCCTATTTCGATCACATGCACCGCTTCCTGCCGGCTCTGATGATGTCGGAAGGACTGACCGTCGAGGACCGGCCGGTCGGCCACCGGGCCCGCAAGCACGGCCGGTCGAACTACACGAATTTCGGCCGCCTCGCGGTTGCGTGGTCGGACATGCGCGGCGTCCTTTGGCTGCGCAAGCGGCGGCGGTCGCCGGGCGGGGTGGACGAGTTGTAACCTGCGAAGGCGGGCGGGACGCGAGGGTCGGAGGGCTTTCAATTGGTCGACAAGTTGGCTACCGGATTACGTGTTGACGCCATGGAAAAGCGCGGGGCCAGGCGCAGCAAATCGGGCGGACCACAGAGGGGATCACCTATGCGTGTCATTTTCGGGATTTTCCCGCTGCTTGCTATCCCTATCGTCATCTACAACATGATGGCCCTGACGGCCTCTGGCGGGACGGATCCGGGCTGCACGCTCGAAGCCATCAAGTGCGCGTCTGCGATCTCGGTTCAGTTGGCCGATCCCGCAACCGGAAGCCCGGTTTTCGGCGAGTGGCGCGTCACGAGCGGAGACATACTGATCATCCTCTCGATGGTTTTCTTCTTCATCGAGATCATCAAGTCGACGGCCACGGGGTCGTCCACTATCGCGAACCACGCCGTCTCGATGCTGGTTTTCATCGTGTGCCTGGTCGAGTTCCTGCTGCTGCCGAATTTCCAGACATCGGTGTTCTTCATCCTCACCTTCATGTGCCTGCTCGACGTGCTGGCCGGTGTTGTGGTGACCATCGTCTCGGCGCGGCGCGACTTCATGGTCGGCGACAACGCTGGCTAGGGCGCGCACGCCTGAATATCGTGCGGCCGGGTTATCCTGTGATCGGTTAGCGCCGGGAGCGTAGGCATGGGCATTTTCTTCGATCAGGACTGGTTCGACGCCCGTCTCAAGGCGGCAGGGCTGACGCGCGGCGCCATCGCGCAGGCCGCCGGCATGTCAATCGACGAGGTCGAGATGGTATTCTCCGATCGACGCGAGCTGGAAACGGCGGAGGTGCATGCGATTGCGCGCGTTCTTTCAGCGGATCCCCGTGAAGTGGCCAGCCGGTCCGGCCTCGCGGATCTGGAAGAACAGCCCACCGCCATGGCCCCGCGCTTCGACCGCTCAGCCTCGCAGGCCGCGCCCGGCTATGCGGTGACGCGCGAAGTCATCGCCGGCATCCACGAGCGCCTGGACCGCCTCGAGCGCATGCTCGAAATGGTGCTGTCCAAGCTGGATCGGCGGTAGATCGGCCGGGACGCTGAATGCATCCTTCGAGACGATTGGCCCTCCGGGCCAATCCCTCAGGATGAGGCCTGTTGACTTTGAAATAGGAAAACACCCACCGGCCTCATCCTGAGGGATCGCGAAGCGATCGTCTCGAAGGATGTGTTCGGGGCGCGCGAACCCTAGCGGTCCTGCGTCGGGATGTAGGGGCTGATCAGGCCGAGCGGCGCAGCGGTCGTGCGCTTGGCGACGTTGACGATGATGCGCGACTGGATGTCGGATACCAGCCCCAGCGCCAGAATCTTGTCGCGCAGGAAGTTGTCGTAGGCGTGCATGTCGGTGGTGACGACGCGCATCACATAATCGACGGCGCCCGTCACGGTCATGCATTCGATGACTTCGGGCCACTTTCGGACGGCCTGTTCGAACTTCTCAAGATTTTCGCGGGAGGGCAGTTGTAGCTTGACGTTGGCTACGACTTCAAAGTTCAACCCAAGCTTGTCATAGTTGAGTAGCGTGACGCGCCGGGCGATGATGCCTTGTTCCTCCATGCGCTTGATACGACGCCAGCAGGGGCTGGAGGAAAGGCCGACCTTTTCCGCGATTTCCGCCACCGAGAGGGCGGCGTCGCGCTGGATCAGGTCGAGGATCTTGGCGTCGATGGCGTCGAGTTCGGCGGCCATGTTTTGCTGTCCTTAGTATAGTTTTTAGATCAATCTTGCGCCGCTAATGCCATATCGCGCACCGAATGGCAAATACTTCCTGCAAGATTGAGCAATATATTTGCCGTAGCCATATCCCTCTCTAGGAGGCGTCCCGACTTGAAGCACGGCACACCTGTATCCGGTGGGATTTCGCTCGACGACAAATATCTGCTCGAGCAGGGCCGGGCCTTCATGACGGGCATCCAGGCGCTGGTGCGCCTTCCGCTCGACCGCAAGAGGCTGGATCGCAAACACGGCCTCAATACGGCGGGGTTCATTTCCGGCTATCGCGGCTCGCCTCTCGGCGGCTACGACCAGCAGATCACCGCCGCCAGGAAGCTGATGGACGCCCACGACGTGAAGCTGTGGGAGGGCCTCAACGAGGATCTTGGCGCGACCGCCGTATGGGGCAGCCAGCAGACGCACATTTTCCCCGGCGCGAAATTCGATGGCGTGTTCGGCATCTGGTACGGCAAGGCGCCGGGGGTCGACCGCACCGGCGACGTCTTCAAGCACGCCAACATGGCCGGCACGGACCCCAAAGGCGGGGTGCTCGCGCTGTGCGGCGACGATCCCAACTCGAAATCCTCCACACTCGCTTCGCAGTCCGAGTTTGCGATGATCGACGCGGAGATGCCGGTGCTCGCGCCCGCGTCGATCCAGGAAGTCCTCGACTACGGCATGATCGGCTGGGAGCTGTCGCGCTTCTCGGGCCTCTGGGTGTCGATGATCTGCCTCGCCGACACGATGGATAGCGGCGCCGTCGTCGAAGTTGGTCTCCACCGCTACAATACCGTCCGCCCCACTGACTTCCTCATCCCCGACGGCGGCCTCGGCCTGCGCATGGGCGATACGCCCCTCGGCAAGGAAGCCCGCCTCCGCACGCTCAAGATTCCCGCCGCGCAGGCTTTCGTGCGCGCCAACGGTCTCGACCGTCCGCTGCTGACGGGTAAGCAGAAGAGGCTCGGCGTCATCGTCGCCGGCCAGGCATCGCGCGACGTCTACGAAGCGCTCTCCGCCATGGGGCTCTCTCCCGAACAGGCGGCCGATCTTGGCGTCTCGATCTTCAAGGTCGCCATGCCCTGGCCGCTGGAGCCGACCGCGATCCGCGAATTCTGCCGCGGCTTCGAGCGCGTGCTGGTGATCGAGCACAAACGCGCCATCATCGAGCCGCAGCTGAAAGACATCCTCTACCACTTGCCGGATTCCCAGCGCCCGATCGTCGAGGGCAAGAGCGACCGCGACGGCGGCCGTCTCCTGTCCGACATCGCCTCGCTCTCGACGGCGGATATCGCGCTGGCGCTTGTGGGGCGGCTGCCGAATGGTCCGCACCGGGCGAAGGCCGATGCCTACTTCGCCAAGGTTCGCGGCGCGCAGCAGGCCGTTGCGGGGATGAACCAGATCAACATCCGCAAGCCGCACTTCTGTTCGGGATGCCCGCACAACACGTCCACGACGCTGCCCGAAGGCTCGCGCGCGCTCGCCGGCATCGGCTGCCACTACATGGCGACGTTCACGCCCGAGCGCCGCACCGATATGCACACGCAGATGGGCGGGGAGGGCGCGCCGTGGATCGGCCAGATGCCCTTCACGACAGAAAACCATGTCTTCGTGAACCTCGGCGATGGCACCTATTCGCACTCGGGCTCGCTGGCGATCCGCGCCGCGCTCTCGGGCAAGGTCAACGCCACCTACAAAATCCTCTACAATGACGCCGTCGCCATGACGGGCGGCCAGCAGGTCGAATCCGGCCAGACCGTTCCGCAGATCGCGCGGCAGGTCGAAGCCGAAGGCGTCAAGACCATCGTGATCGTCGCCGACGATCCCACCCGCTATGCCAGCGTCAGCGACCTGCCGGAAGGCACGCGCATCTTCGACCGCAAGAAGCTCGAAGAAGTGCAGATCGAACTGCGCGACACACCGGGCGTCTCTGTGCTGATCTACGATCAGGTCTGCGCCACGGAGAAGCGCCGCCGCATCAAGCGCGGCAAGATGGAAGCGCCCACAAAGCGTGTCTTCATCAATCAGGCCGTCTGCGAAGGCTGCGGCGATTGTTCGGTGAAGTCGAACTGCCTGTCGGTCGAGCCGGTCGAAACCGAATATGGCCGCAAGCGCCAGATCAACCAGTCGACCTGCAACACGGACTACTCCTGCATCGAAGGTTTCTGCCCGTCCTTCGTGACGGTCACGGGCGGCGACCGGAAATCGGACGCTGAGCGCGGCGCGCCGAAGTTCGACCTTTCGGGCCTGCCGCAACCCACGCTGCCGCAGCTGGGTCACGAAGCCTGGAACGTCGTTTTCACCGGCGTCGGCGGCACGGGTGTGACAACGGTCGCCGCCGTGCTCGCCATGGCGGCTCACATCGATGGCAAGGCGTCGCAAACGCTCGACATGACCGGCCTTGCGCAGAAGGGCGGGCCGGTGCTGTCCCACGTCCGCTTTGCGCTCGATCCCGACGACATCAAGGCCGGCAAGACGCCGCCTGCCTCTGCCGACGTGATCATCGCCTGCGACCTTGTCGTGGCTTCCTCCGGCGATGCGCTGGTGATGTTCGACAAGGGCCGCACATCAGTCGTCGCCAACCACGACGTCACGCCGACGAAAGAGATCATCGAGAACCGCAATGTCCGCTTCGACCCGGACCTGCTGACCGCCCGCGTCCGCAGCCGCGCGAAGTCGTTTGCTGCGACTAACGCGGAAGCGCTGGCCGAGCATCACTTCGGCGATGCGATCTACACCAATATGATCATGCTCGGGATGGCGTGGCAGAACGGCCTGATCCCGATCACGGATGCGGCCATCTACGAAGCCAACCGCCTCAACAAGGTGAAGGTCAAGGAGAATGCCGCCGCGTTCGACCTTGGCCGCATCGCCGCCGTGAACCCGGATGTCGTGCAGGCCGCCGCGCCGAAGCGCCCCGAGATCGAGCCGCTGAAGCTCGACGAACTCATCGCCCGCCGCGCCGAGATGCTGAAACAGTACCAGAACGCCGCCTATGCCGATATGTACGAGGCCCGCATCGCCCGCGTGCGCGCAGCCGAGAGCAATCTGGGCCTCGGCGAGCAGTTGACCACGTCAGCCGCCACCTATCTCGCCAAGCTGATGGCCTACAAGGACGAGTACGAAGTCGCGCGCCTCTACACGCGCCCCGAATACAAGCAGGCCGTCGAGGACACGTTCGGAAAGGGTACGAAGCTCACTTTCCTGATGGCGCCGCCGATGATCTCGAAGAAGAACCACAAGGGCGAACTTATCAAGCGATCGTTCGGTCCGTGGATGATGACCGGCTTCCGTATCCTCAAGAAGATGAAGGGCCTTCGCGGCGGCGCCTTCGATATTTTCGGAAAGACGGCCGAACGGAAAATGGAACGCCGTCTGCGCGACGAATACCTCGCCCGCCTCGAAATGCTGGCTGCGGGGCTTACGGCCGAAAACCATGCGCTGGCGGTCGAGATCGCGAGCATCCCCGACGATATTCGCGGCTATGGCCATGTGAAGGAGGCGTCGGTGCATGCCGCCGAAGCGCGTCTGGCTGCGCTGATGGCGAAGTGGAACACGCCCGCGCCTCCGCCCCGCATGCAGGCGGCGGAGTAGTTCCCCTGGCGAGGCCCCCGCCCGCCGCGAAGCAGCCGGATCGGGGATGCGGATAAGCAAGAGCGCTTCCCCATGCCGCCAGCGTTGTGTCAGCAACGATCTCCGGCGTAATTGCCTGCGATGCGTGTTGGGTCAATCCTGTCTTCACAACACAGGAGACGAGCATGCTGACGGGCGGGTGTCATTGTGGAGCGGTGCGGTACGAGGCGATGGCGGGGCCGAGTCGGCATGGGCTGTGCCATTGCGCGGACTGCCGGAAATCTTCGGGCGCGCCCGTGGTCGGCTGGGCGATCTTCGGCATGGACGATGTAAAGGTGACGAAGGGCGCGCCGAAAGTCCGCGCCTCATCCGAACATGGTCGGCGGCATTTCTGCGCCGATTGCGGGGCGGGGCTGTTCTATACGAACGACGTGATCTTCGTGGGCGTGATCGACGTGCAGAGTGCGACGCTGGACGACCCGGACGCGATCATGCCTCCCGGCGCGCATATTCAGACCGCCGAGCGTATCGGCTGGATGAAGGACGCGCATCTGCTTCCGCAGTTCGAGCGCTATCCAGCCGGGTAGTCCGCTGACGCTGCTTCAATAGAGGTCGTTCTTGTAGTTGCTCTTGAGCCCCTGGGCGAGAAGGCCGCGATTGACCGCAAGCCGCATCATCGTCGCCTGAACGCCCTGAATCTTGTTGAGCTTCACATGGGCGACGAAAGCGGCGGCGGGGTCGATAGCCGGTGGCGCGATCGGTCTGGACCACGGCGCGGCGCGCGCCAGGGCAGGGCTGTCGCGGCGCGCCAGCGCCAACTCTTCGATCGCTGTGGCAAGCTTTGGCGTCTTCTCCCCGACAGCGAAAGCGCCGAGAATCGCTGGATTCGTGGTGAGGTGGGCCGCGCCGGCCAGCACCGCCGCGCCCGATGCGCCGGGCGCGATGGCGAGTGCGGCGACGCGCGGCTGTTCGATGATGTTGCGATAGCCGAACGCAAGCCGGTTTCCCGGCCGTTCGGCAAGCGTCGCCGTCGCGCCATCCGCGCGGATCAGCAGCCCCGCGGGATCGCCCTTTGGGCTGATATCGACGAGCCCGCGCGCATCCATCGTGGCAAGCGCAAGGAAGCGCGTAGCGTTGAGGAATTCGGTTGGGTCGGCGGGAGCAGATGCCGGTTTCGCCTGCCAGAAATCCGAGCGGATCAGCGCCTTGGCGCAATGGATGAAGCATTCCTCGATGGCGATCTCGACTTCGGCATTGCTCCGCGACTTCACGCGCCCATTCGCACGCAGCGTCTCACCGATTCCCGGCACGAGGCAGAGAACGCCAGCGCCTTGGCCGGGCTCCGGCAGGTTCGGGTCGTCCAGCGCATCGAGCGGCAGCACCAGCGTGTTGGGCCCGCTTGCGCGAACAAACCCGGCCGCCCCGCCAGCCAGCGTCACGCCTGGTCCGTCGGGTTTGCCGATGCCCACAAAGGCGAGGGTGGACGCGGCGATCCACTCCGCAGCGCATGCGTCGAGGTGGTCGATGATCTTCATCTTCACCGGCAGGGGCGCGGCGCCGATGAGGGCTTCAAGCTGGGCAGTGCTGTCGATCGTGTCTGTCATCGGCTCACTCTGGCCTAATTGAGAATAATTCGCAACTAGAATGCGGCCGGGCTCCAGCGCACGACTCCTTCACCGGCCTGGGTTAAGCAGGGTCATGGATACGTTCGAAGCCGATGCCGTTGTGATCGGAGCAGGGGCCGTTGGCCTCAGCTGCGCCCGTGCGCTTGCCCTGAAGGGGCGGGAAGTGCTGGTGCTGGAGGCGGCGAGCGCCATCGCAACGGAAACCTCGTCCCGCAATTCCGAAGTCATCCACGCCGGGCTCTACTATGCGACGGGCTCTCTCAAAGCGCGGCTGTGCGTCGAGGGGCGGCGGAAACTCTACGCCTACTGCGCCACTCACGGCGTCGAGGCCCACAGGTGCGGAAAGCTGGTCGTGGCGGTCGATGACGAGGAAGCCGCCGCGATGCCGGCCCTGCTCAAACGGGCGCTCGCCAACGACGTTGAGGGCTGCCGGCTGGTCGACGGCGCCGAGGCCCGCCGGCTTGAGCCTGTGCTGAGCCCCGAAGTTCGCGTAGCAATCCATTCGGAATCGAGCGGCCTGTTCGATAGCCACGCCTACTTCCTCGCCCTGCAGGGCGAGTTCGAGGACCGAGGCGGCGCGCTTGTCGTCGACACGCCCGTGCTGCAGGGCGCGGTCACGTCGCGCGGTATCGATCTCATCACCGGCGGCGCCAGCCCCTCGCGCATCCAGGCCCGTACGGTCGTCAACGCAGCCGGCCACTACGCGCTCCCTGTCGCACGCAGCATCGATGGCGGTCCGCGCTATGACGATCTGCGCATGCACTGGGTGAAAGGCTCATACTTCATCGCCAGCGGCCGCGCCGCATTCGCGCGCCTCATCTATCCGATGCACAATTCAGCAACGCAGGGTCTCCACCTCGCCATCGATCTCGGCGGCCGCACGCGCCTGGGTCCCGACGCCGAATGGCTGCCTGACGATGCGATGCCTCCCTTCGATTACGAAGTCGATCCCGCGCGCGCGGCGCACTTCTATCGCGAAGTGCGGCGCTACTGGCCCGGCCTCAAGGACGGCGCTCTGTCGCCGGACTATTCGGGCGTGCGGCCGAAGATCGTCGCGAAGGGGCAGCCCAGCGCTGACTTTGTTGTCGATGGTCCTGAAGCACATGGCGTCGCAGGGCTCGTCAATCTCATCGCGATTGAAAGCCCCGGCCTCACAAGCTCGCTGGCGCTGGGCGAGCTTGTCGCCGGCATGACGATCTGAGCGCAGCATCAGATAGGCTGCTATCGTCTCTGACACCGCTATCGCGATTGCGCGACGCGCGATGCAGTGCGACACTCCACGTCGAAGAATTTGAGTGCGGGCCCGACCCCCCAACCCAGGGCCCAATCGGAGAGAGGCGTCGGCTTGCCGGCGCCTCTCTTTGTTTGTCTGAAGCGCGGGTCTGGGTTTGTCTG
>CAZGWV010000091.1:10231-13161 GCA_964529555.1 uncultured Rhizobium sp. | reverse complement strand
GGCCCGGCGGGATGCGGATCTGCGCGGTCGTGATCTTCTCGCGCTCGGCCGCCGCCGCTTTCTCTTCGTACGCATTCATACGCGCCTTGGACTTGGCCTGGCGGGCCTTGGCGGATGAGCGGACCCATTCGAGTTCGCGGGCCATCGACTTCTGGCGGCCGGCTTCCTCGCGCTGTTCCTGCGCGAGGCGCTTGGCCTTCTTCTCCAGCCAGACGGAGTAGTTGCCCTCGTAGGGGATGCCCTGCCCGCGATCGAGTTCGAGAATCCAGGTCGTGATCTGGTCGAGGAAATAGCGGTCGTGGGTGACGAGGATCACGCAGCCGGGGAAGTTGGAGAGATAGTTCTGCAGCCACGCCACCGATTCAGCGTCGAGGTGGTTGGTCGGTTCGTCCATCAGGATCATGTCGGGCTTGGACAGGAGCAGCGCGCAGATGGCGGCGCGGCGGATCTCGCCGCCTGACAGTTTGGTGACATCGGCGTCGCCCGGCGGGCAGCGCAGCGCTTCCATCGCCATCTCGATCTTCGAGTCGATATCCCACGCATCGGCAGCGTCGATCTGCTCCTGCAGCCTAGTCATCTCTTCCATGAGTTCGTCGGTGTATTCCTCGCCCAGCCTGGCCGAGATGGCGTTGAATGCATCGACCATCTGCTTCTCGGGGCATTTGGCGGCGATGTTCTCGAACACCGACTTGGCGGGGTCGAGTTTCGGCTCCTGCGGCAGGTAGCCGATCTTGACGCCGTCGGCGGCTTTCGCCTCGCCGAGGATTTCAGTGTCCTCGCCCGCCATGATGCGCAGCAGGGTGGATTTACCCGAGCCGTTGACGCCCACGATCCCGATCTTGGCGTCGGGCAGGAAGTGCAGGCGGATGTTCTCGAACACCTTTTTGCCGCCCGGATAGATCTTGGTCAGGCCGTCGAGGTGATAGACGTATTGATAGGCGGGCATCTTCTGTCCTTCAGGGGAGGTCGCGGCAGGTAGATGGCAGTCCCGGCCCTCAGGATCAAGCGATTGGAGAGATGTTCCAGCCGCCCCGTCCCGCCATGTGAATAATCGCAGCCAGCCATAATGCAGCCCGGTATGCCGGGGGCGCTTGAGTTCGGTACGGCTTTCAGGGATAGCTGGCAGCCTCAACAGGGGACGTGCTCAAATGCTCAGACTTTTCAATGTTGCCGGCGCCATCATCGCGCTCGGCGCGACATCCTTGTTCGCCGCCATGCCGGCCAGCGCCCAGGTCGTCGATGCCTACTCGCCCGACGAGGTCGCCGCGATCATGGAAGACTTCGGCGTCGATGTGGAGATCGAGTATCCCGACGATGCCGAAGGACCCGTGATCCTCGCAATCTATGAGGGCCTGCAGTTCATCACGACCTTCCAGGCTTGCGACGAGGATGGCGAGGCGTGCGAGCTGATCGTCTTCCGCCGCGGATTTGCGATGGACCCGGCGGACCAGCCGGACCTCGATATGCTGAACACCTGGAACTACGAGAACTGGGGCAAGGCCGCGATGGACAGCGATGGCGACCCGTGGATCATCCTCGAGATCAATACGGTCGGCGGCATTACCGACACCAATCTGACGGATACGCTGAAGTGGTACGTCAACATGGTCAACGAATTCGCCGAGTATGTCGGGTTCGATCTCTAGCCGTGGCTGGATCGCGACGGATCGGCTTCGGCAAGGCCTGGGGCGCGGCTTGTGCGCTGTTGGCTGCCGCCTGCAGCGGCGAGCCGGCGGCGCCGACGGACGCCGGCATTGAAGCTGGAGGCGCGCCCGAGGCGCCTGCGGCGACGGATGTTGCGGCGTGTGGCAATGGCGCACCGCTGCCGGTCACCGGGCTATGCAGCACGGCGGACCCTGCCCTGTTCCTTGCCGTGGACGACACGATCGAGACGTTCGCCACGCGCTGCGTATGGCGGACGGAGGAAGTCCGGCTGGGACCGGACGACGCGCTGGTATTCCGCGCGCAGGACTGTTCGGCCGAGGGCTGGGTGCCGACGATCTACACCCATGTGTCGGGCTATGTGAAACACCGCATGGACGGCACGCCGGACGATCAGGCGAGCTTTGCGTTGCAGGTATTCCCGCTGGCCGCAGGCGAAACGCCAGAGCAGGCGGCAATGGCGACGCTGGCCCTGGCGCCGGAGGACCAGCGCGCGCGGTGCGTCGTCGCGAAACTGCCGGGGCCGAAGCTGGCGGGATATGCGTTCGCGCTGGAGCCGGGACCGGAGCTGAAGGCGGAGCTTGAGGCGCTGCACCCGGACGAGCCTTATGACGCCTGTGGCCCGAACGGCTTCACCGGAGACGCCGCGCAATTCTGGGAAGGCCGCAAGACCGTGGCGCTGTTCCACATGCTCGGCCAGGACATACCGCCCTGGGACCCGGCGAGCTTCACCTTCTATCGCAAATCGGCGGACGGGCGCTGGGCGAAAGTCCCCTGATCGCCACGCCTGGCGTTTCCCATTTTGGCCGCCATCTCGCCGCATGTTACGTGCACGGCAATGGCAATAGGGTGGGCTGGATCAGAAGGAGTTTGTCATGCGGTCTGCGGTTTTCATGGTTTCGATGGTCGCGCTTGCCGGAGCAGTCGGCTGCACAACGCCCGAGGCCGATGTCGACCGGCCCGCAATTCCGCAAGGCGTGGTCGTGGGCGGATATTCTGCCGCGAGCCTGGATGACGAGTGGGTGAAGACGGCGCAAACGCTGGCCGTCAGCGAAATCTACAAGGCCGAGAAGACAAGCGCGACCGTGCAGTCGGTGAGCGCCGAGCAGCAGGTGGTGGCGGGCATGAACTACCGCTTCGACATCACGCTGTCGGACAATTCGCGCTTTGGCGTGACCGTGTTTCGCGACCTGCAAGGCGCGATGCAGATCACCGAGTTCAGGAAGCTCGGCTGAGGCGAGGCCGGCGAGCTGAAATCATCCTTCGAG
>CAZGWV010000091.1:0-10131 GCA_964529555.1 uncultured Rhizobium sp. | reverse complement strand
CGGCACACGGCTTCAAGGCCGCGCGCATCGCGTTCGTCGAAAGCGGCGAACTCCGTCGAGTCGACATCCAGCACCGCGACAAGCGCGCCGGCTGCATCGAACACCGGGACGACGATCTCGGAGTTCGAGCGGCTGTCGCACGCGATGTGGCCGGGGAAGGCGCGAACGTCGGGCACGATGACGGTCTCGCCGGCAAGCGCCGAGGCGCCGCAGACGCCCTTGCCGAATGGAATGCGCAGGCAGCCGAGCGTGCCCTGATACGGCCCGACGACGAGTTCGCGCGGCTTCAGCGGATCGACCTCGTAGAAGCCGCACCAGAAGAAGCGGTCGCCGAACGCCGCCTTGAGCAGCGATACGGTGGTGGCATAGCGGGCCGTGCGGGAGGTTTCCCCGGCCACGACCGAAGACACTTCGGAGAGCAGTTCGGAATAGGCCGTCGCCCTGTCGGCCGAATAGACGGCCTGTGCTTCCGCCATTGCCTAGGACGCCTTCGCGAGGCGGCCGTAGAGCGCCTCCAGCGTGACCGCGAACTCTTTCTGTTTTTCGGAGCTGAGATCTTCGATGGCTGCGGTGAGACGATGAACCGGATCATGCTCGAGCAGCGCGCGGCCGGTCGCCGTGAGGTCGATGCGGCGGACACGGCGATCTTCGGGGTCGGCGCGGACGGTGACGAGATCCTTGCGCGAAAGCGAGGACACGGCGCGCGATGCAGGCGCATGCGTGACGCCCAGATAAACCGCAACGCCGCCCACGGTGCGCGCCTGGCGGCCTGCCCTTGCGAGATAACGAAGCACGGCCCACTGGCCGGCATGAATGGCGCGGGGGCCACGCGCGTCGTAAACCGCACGGGCGGTTTGTTCGAGCAGCCGCGCTACAACGCTGGCGTCCATGATTGTCAAACTCCCCTGTCGTCACCTCGGCCAGCCGGGGCGCCCCAAGCTTCCCCGCCCCACGCTGACCGGCCGTTCGTGCAAGCCACTAGCACTGAAAGGTCTTACTTACACGTCAATTCGCGAAGACGTCTCAGCAAGTTGACGAACGGCCGCAAGACAAAAGCCTGAGTCCCCCGGCGTTTGCGCAGACACGCCGGCGTCACATGTCTTAATTTTTTGGACAGATCCGTTAGCAACAGCCTCCGACACTGATGTGAAGCAGAGGCGGCTACGGTCTACTCTCGATGTTCGGAGTTTTGGCGCAGTCTATACTTGCGACAACCTGGAGCGGGTGAAGGGAATCGAACCCTCGTCGTAAGCTTGGGAAGCTTCTGCTCTACCATTGAGCTACACCCGCAACGCCCTGTATTTGCGACCGTCTTGCAGAAACGGCAAGAGCAAGTTTCACGGCGGGCTCACAAACGGGGGGCGCCTGGGCAAGGGCCATCCTCGAACCGCGCGCCCAATTTGAACGGCAGGTATGGGTTAGGTCTGGGCTGTCAACGACCGCGGCTTCGCATCAAAAGCGCCCGGACAGCCAAAACGCACTGCAGCGACATCACCTAAGTTTCACGCACGTCGCAAACTGCGCGCATGATTCTCTTGGCCATCAGGTTGTGATCGTGCATTTGCGAGGGCCGCGCGTTCCTTCGCCACTAACCGTCGTTCCCACAACGGCGCCAGTGAATGCGAGCGTCTTGAGAACGGGACCGCCTTCAATGTACTCGCCCGTCACGGCAAATGAGTTGCCGCTAACCTTCAACTCCCAATGTTCGTAACGGGCTGCATCCTTGGCGCCTCTCGTCCATGTGTAGACGCCCCCGCCGCCAACCAGCTTTACCTCGCGCGTGAAGCCCTCGTTGGAGGAGAGCGCGCTGCATGTGAGCGATAGCACGATCTCCGCTCCCAGAGCAGGCGCGGCAGGCTCAGCCACGGCCGGCGCCGCTTCCGCCACAGTCGCCGGCGCGGTGTCCGCAGAATCGCACGCCGACGCCAAGCCGCAAGCAAGAACTGCGAAGGAAGCGGTGACAACGCGGAACATGATGGTCTCCCCGAATACTGGGCTATATTGCTCAATGCTGAGCGCTGGAACAAGTCCCGATACCAGTATGCGATCTGTACAAGCTTTAAGTTGCAGCCATGCTAGTCGAAGAGACTGCGGAATTGGGACCATGCTGGGCCGTATACCTCCGCGAACTCCCCCAACGTGCTCCGCAACTGGATCAGGGCAGTATCGGTGTAAAGCCCCTGCAGCCGCTTTTCCGCGACAAGCGAACAAAACAGGCGACCGTCGTCCGGCGGATCAAAAAGGAACCGCTCGGCGTGTTCGCTCAATACATAGTCGGGGCAAAGCCTTTCGATCATCTCGTAGTCGACTGCGGAGGTGTGCACAAAGATCACATCACGGAAGTGCCGCGAGAACTGGCGGGCCAGATTCCCTCCAGAAAAGGAATCACCGAAAATGAGGAGCCGGCGTGAAGGTGCGGAAGCGTTGCGGTAAATCGCGGCGCGGCCACGGTTCTGAAGACCGTTCTCAAGCACTTCGACATTCCAGAGCCTGCCCATAAACCAGCCGTCGGACGTGACCGGCGGGTCCAGGGCGCCACCCAGATCTCCGGTTACAGCGCGACGAGTCCAAGTGGGCTTCAGCGGCGTATGCTCAATGCCGAATGCGTCGAGACATTCATTAACAACGTGATACGCGCCGTACTCCGTGAAATGAGTGTCGGTCTTGGGATAGAGGTTTGCCTCCGCCTTGAGTTCCGCGCTCCGTGACGATCCATAGATCACGCGCGAATTGCTGGCTTGCAGCTGAAGCGCAAAACGCCTCGGGCTGATCCTGTAACTCTCCGGCAAGTACTCTTCGTAGATGCAGGATTTTTCCGGACAGATCAGCATGAGGTGCTTCGGACCCAACGCAGCGTCGCGGAGCGCTGCCGTTCTGAGCCACTTCGCGCGCACGCGCTGATCGACCTCTCGTGCGCCGGTCATCTGAGAGATGCTGAAATTTGTTCCTTCTGCGAGGAACAGCCAGCCGTCGTGGCCGAATAGAACGTGCGCCGGCGTCATGATCGGGCCGGCCGCTTCCTCAGAAACACACCGGTCTGGAAGGGCGTGAAGTATTTTTGGACCCCAGCTATTTCGAAAATCTGCCCCCATTCGCGATCAACATAATCGCGACGAAGAAAGACGACCGACGAATATGAGCCTTCGTTGTTCCAACGGAACACGACCCGAGGATTCCAGAGCGGGGCGCCAAGCTTCGTCACGTCGAAATCCCTGTGGTTCTTGAGTGATTTGTAGACGTGCCAGTTCTCGTTCATGTCCTGCCAGCTATCGACGTTTGCCGTCAGAATGAACATGCCGCCTGGTCGCAGAACTCGCCTGATCTCCATGAGCCATGCGTGATCGAACGCCTCAATGTGCGAGAACACCGAATACGCGGTAACAAGATCGACACTGTTGCTCTCCAACGGGAGATGCGGGAGCGACGTGTTCTGGAAGGATATGATCCTCCCGCCAAAATGGCGATTCACCCACCGGACGTGTTCGAGGTTAATATCGACCGCATAGACAGTGGAATCGGGAATCTGACATGCGAAGTGCCGCGCGACACGGCCGGTCGCGCTGCCCAGATCAAGATAGGTATCGACCTTAACGCCATTGGCCTGCGCGATCTCCATGCATTTGGTGAAATCGAGAGCGCCGCTCAACCAATAGCTGAAATGGTCCGCGCCATAGTAGCCTTCGCGGGTTCGCGTCGATGGGAGGGGATACGGATCGCGATCCAAAAAATGCCGGTACTTGTCTTCCAGGATCGCGAAACGCGGCGGCAACGCACTGACGGCATAAGCGGCAGGGGGCTCGATCGGGTCGAGTTCAAGATCGCTCCGGACATTCAGAGCGACCATATCCTCCCAAACTCTTTGCTCAGTCATTTAGCGCCACCCTCGATTATATGCCGACCAAGATCGCGCACCCGATCTATAGCCATCGGTTCGGTCCGTCTGACAACCGCCTGGCGCTGTCTGTTCTGTTCGCTGACCGAGCGCGTCCGGCGGCGCTTGAACAGGATCGTGTTCTTGACCGAGACGTGCTTCCAGCCGATGGACATGGTCTCGATATTCCATTGCCAGTCCTGATAGCCAAGGCCCTTGGCGAGATCCCTGTGGCCATAAGGCGTCTCAAGCGCAGCCACGCGCGGGGCCATGCACAGCATGTCGTAGTAATTTCCGAAGTAAAAATAGTGGGGCGTGAACAGCGGATCGTCCTGACCTGGCTTGATGAAGACCATTTCGGCGCCTTCAAAAATCCAGTTGAGCTCGGGATGAACGATGACACGCTCGCCCGACGCCTCCGCCTCGGCCAGACGCTTTGCCGCGAGCGCCAGCCAGTTCTCGCTGAAGAGATCATCGGCATCGAGGAAGGCTATCCATTTTCCCTTCGCTTCCCGAACCAGCGCATTGCGCGTTGGATAGGGGTCGCCGAAAGCGTACTCGACGACGCGCCACGCCGAATAGGCGGGTTGCGCGAAGAACCGGCGGCAGGCGTCGGTCGGCTTGTCCAGGCCGATCAGGCGCTCCACCGTGAAGCCGGCCTGTTCGGCGGCGGCGATCGCGAGTTCCGCACTGCGCACGGATGGGCCCGCGACCAGCGTCTCGTCATGGGCTGTGATGGCGACAGTCAGATGTGGAGAGGTCACGTCAGGCTCTCCTTCGGCAAGACCTGACGAACCGCGTCGAGATATACCGCCTCGTTCCGTTCCCGATAGATCTTCTCGCGCAGCTTCAACGCATTCTCCCGCGCCGTTTCGGGCTTGCCCAGGATCGTCCTTATGGCGTCCACATAGGCGCCGGCATCCTCGATATCGGCGATCGGATAGCTGAGGTCCGGCGCGAGAATATCGCTCGTGCCGCCGGCCAGCGATCCAACCAGCGGGACAGCCGCCGCCGCAACTTCGATGAGCATGTTGGGAACGCCGTCCCATTCGGAGGTGTACAGCCAGGCGTCGCACTCGCCCAGCGGCAGGTCCGCGAAGGCCTGGTACACGCCTTCATGCACCACGTTCGCCGGCACTTTCATGCCGCCCGATGTCTTGTCGAGCACCGCCTCCCCCCACATGCGGAAATCCACATCAGGCATTCGGCGCGCGATCTCGTAGGCGACATCGACGCGCTTCTGGCGGTCGAACCTTCCGGCCCAGAAAACCTGCGGGCGCCTGTTCGCCTGCGCCGCGACGCGCGCGGCAATCTGCAATGTGGCGTCCGCCGGCGTATCGAACGTGACGAGCTTGCCCTGCTGATCGGGCGGCAGCTGGAACTGCCGATGCAGGGAGGTCGCCAGATACCGGCTGTCGGTGATCACCGCTGCGAAGTCGTCGAAGTACCGATGGAAATTGCGCACCGGATATCCCACCCAGTCCCCGTGAACGTTCTTGTCGTTACAGAACAGGTACGCATACAGGGCAGCTGAATCCGCCAGCGCCTTGCCATAGGGCTCCATGACATCCCACATCAACCGGCTGTTCACATTGAAGATCGCAGCGGGGCAGAGCGAGCGCAGAAACTCGACAAGCACTCTGGCGCGGCTTTCTGGCCGCAGACGCTCGGTCTGGCCGGCGAAGTCGATGTGCCGGCATCCGGGCGGGAACCATTCGGGAAACTGGAACTCGCTTGTCTCGGTACGCACGACAACGACTTCCTCGGGCCCGTAGATACGGGCTAGAGCGTGACACAGGTGCCCGGCGATGCGCGTAGCCCCGCTCAGGTGAACCCACGGGATCAGGACGATTGCCTTGGCGCGTTTCCAGTCCGCCTGTTTCTGCAGACCATGCACCGCAACAATCTGCCCCGTCAGACCTTCGTTGCGGAACGGCGTCATCCCCGCTCGAATTGCGGCCAGCGAGGAATGCCGAACAAGTGGCTCAAGCTCGCTTGCGCGTTCGACCATCCGACCGAGTTCGCCGGACTCCAGGCGCTGGCGAAGATCCGACCGCCGCTCGTTGAGCAGCGCCTCGGCCGCCTTGGGCGGCATATCCAGTACGGAGCTGAAGGCGTCGAAAAGCGGCGCTCCCGCCGAAAAATGGCTGTAGGCGCGCCCTTCCGCTCGACCTTTCGCGACATAGTGCACCAGCGGGTTGATACCGGCCTTGGCGACCTCCGGGTGCGTCGTGAGATAGAAGTCGCTCGAGAACCATGGATTGGGATCGCGCTTTTCTTTCCCCCCGAACTGCACGTAGTGAATGAGCGGGTCCCCGTTCTTCAGGGTGCCGCGATCGAGTGCGCGTGCGATGTCAGGGTAACGGCGCAGGTAGAACTCGCGGTCGAAATATGGCCTGACCGTTTCCAGGTCGATTTCCGTCGCCGCAGGATCAATCTTCGCGACCGGCGCGACGCTGGATGAAGGGGGAGCAGCGCTGCGCGGCAGCGGTTTGCTGTCGGCGCCATTGGCGGCCTTCACTGCGGCCGACGGCGCCGGTTTTGCCTGTTGAGCTTGTCCGGGCTCGCTCCTGGCCTGCGCGGCCGGGGCTGTTTTGCGGTTGGTTTCGACCGGCGGTGTTGCGGTTCGGGCCGCCTCCGCAAGCTTCTCGGCAGCGCTTGCCTGCGCGGTCAATTTTGCAATGCGCTCTTCGGCGACCGCCTGGGCGGCCGAGATCTCGCTTATCCGAACCTGCTGAGCCGCCGAGACCTTTGCGGCCTGCTCGGCTTCAGCCGCACGCGCCTGCAGGGATCGCGCAGTTGCATCGGCGAGTCGCTTTTCGGCTGACAACTGCTGCTTGAGCTGGGCGACGTACTGCTCCGATCCTGAAAGCAGTTCGGCTGCATTTGCGTTGGCGGTTTGAAGCTCGGCGATGCGGGCCTCCAGCACCTGCGCAGCAGTGTCGGACTCCGCCTTGCGCACAGCAAGCTCATCGCTGAGTTGCGCGGCATGCTGTTCCGATTTCTGCAAGCGCCCGGCCACATCGGCGGCCTCGGCGCGAAGCTCCACGGTTCGCGCTTCCAGAGCGGCGACCGCGGCTTCCAGGGCCAGCTTGTCGGCAGCGAGTTCCCGGCTGGCCCTCGCCTCCTGTTCCGCTCGGGCCAGACTCTCGCCTGCTTCCACACCCGCCTGCTGGAGTTCGGCTATACGCGCTTCGAGCGTTGCGATCCGCGTTTCCGACGCGCGGGTCGTATCGAGGCGTTGCCGGTCTGCCTTCGCAGCATCCTGCTTTGCTTTCTCCAGATTGCGGGCCGCATCAGCGTTCGCCTGCTGGAGATCGGCCACACGCGCTTCGAGTGTCTTGACCTGCGCGTCCGACGCTTTTGTCCGCTCGGCAAGCAGCTGGCTTGCCTTCGCTGACGCCTGTTCGGATTTTGTCAGCTGTTCGGCGGCAGTTCCTGAAGCGCGCTGAAGCTCGGCGATGCGGGCCTCCAGCGTTTGCAGTTTCGCCTCCGAAGCCTTCTTCGCTTCGGCAAGCTCCTGGCTCAGCTTCGCTGCCTGCTGTTCCGCGCTTTGCAGCTGCTGGGCTGTACTGTCATTCATGCGTTGAAGCTCGGCAGTCCGCGCTTCGGATGTCTGCAACTTCGCTTCAGCAGCCTGACGCGCGGCCACAGCTTTCTGCCGCTCGTTCGAGGACCAGTTCGCTTTCGTTTCATACTGATGGCAGAAGGGACCGAAGACATCGCTGGAGCGATCGAACTCTGCCGCGACCTGATCCAGGGTCTTCAGTGCAGTGGCGGTTTCGCCGTTTGACGAAATCTTGAGCAGCGTCGCATAGGTGGTGCGGACCCAGTCAGCAACATTGGCTCTGGAGAGCGCCGCTTTTTCAGTCGCGACCTGATGGTGGAGCGAGCCATCGATCCATGCATCCAGCTCGGCCTGCACCGAGGGGGAATAGCGCGGCCAGCGCAGGCCAAACCGCTGCCGCAGGTCTCCAGCTACGGCGCGCCAGTCTTCCAGAACATGCCGATGATCCACGAAGGCTCGCTTCATGCCGCGCGACGCACGCTCTGCATCGAGGACATGGCGAAGCCAGAGGAGCATGCCGTGCATGAGAGGCATGCCGCCGCGAGCATTAAGCGAAGCGGCAACCTCCAACGGGTTGCGGAATGCGATGATCGGCAGCGCAGCAATGTGCCGCTCATTGAGCACTTCAAACCAAAGCGGCGCAAACCGGCAAATGCGCGGATCCTTGATCGCGACGAAGGATGCGTCAGGATATTCCTGATCGAATACCTGACCGAGTTCGCTCACGAACGGTTCGGCTGCTGGCGAATGAACCCAGTCGGGATTGAAGGCGGTCCAGTCGCGCCAGTCCGAGCCGGCGGAAGCCAGAATCCGGTTGTGGACCTCCAACAGCCTGGCGGACTCGGCAAAACCCTTCGGATTGTCAGATGCTGCGGGCAATGGCGTGCTCGGAGCCTTCGCGCCCAGGCGGTGTATCAGCCCGGTGAGCGCCGACGTGCCGGAGCGATGCATTCCGAGGACCAGAACAGCCGTCCGCTGCCGCCTGCCTTCCGATGGCAGTTGACCGGCGTTCCCGGATTCCACGGAAGCGTCAGCCTGCGTGGAGGTTACCGCCGCAACGCTTCCACGGCCGGTCCCCCCGCGCCGCTCCTGTGAAAACTCCTTGCGCACTTAACTCTACCCCCGAAACCAACCGCTCTTGCCAAGCAGTAGACGCAGCCTCGTTTCCGTGACCTCGCGCATACCGCGACAGGCGAGACCTGTCTTCCCTTCAGTCAAACAATTGTTAGTCGCCAAACAGTCTGAGTCAAATTGGACGGATATTGCCAGTATTGTCGGAATACAGGCGTTTTTACTGCCCGGTCGCATATCCACTGCCCAACGCGGCGGCGCCAGTGAAAGATTTATTGCAGGACAGCCCGAGGCAATGGATCGGCCGCAACCGATCCGGCTTCCCTCCAGGAGGCATCCGGGTACGGATCGACTGCACGGCTGCAGGCCGCGTGGCGCTGAGCGGAATCGTATGTTAGCGGACCGCAAACCGCAGTGGAGTGGGGACCGTTCCTACATGAAAATCTTTGTGACAGGCGGCGCGGGTTATGTGGGAAGCCATTGCTGCAAGGCGTTCTCCGAGGCCGGTTGGGATGTCGTGGTCTACGATAACCTGTCGCGCGGCTGGCGGGATTTTGTCCGTTGGGGACCGCTGATCGAGGGGGACATTCTGGACCGCCAGCAGCTGGGCGCGGCGATCCAGGAGACGCAGCCCGATGTGGTAGCGCACTTCGCGGCGTTCGCTTATGTTGGCGAGTCCGTCGAGCAACCCAATATCTACTATCGCAACAATTTTGTCGGCGGAATGAATGTGGCCGATGCGGTGATCGAGGCTGGCGTTCGCCGCATGCTGTTCTCCTCGACCTGCGCCACTTACGGAATTCCTCCGACCTTGCCGATCGACGAGACCTCGCCGCAGTCGCCGGTGAACCCGTATGGCTGGTCGAAGCTGATGACGGAAAAGCTGCTCTCGGATTATGCGCGGGCCTACGAATTCGAGTATGTGGCGCTCCGGTATTTCAATGCCGCGGGCGCGGACCCTGACGGTCAGATCGGCGAGCGCCATGTTCCCGAAACGCACGCCATCCCGCTGGCATTGAGCGGCGCCACGGATGACGGCTTCACCTTCAAGATCATGGGCACGGATTACGACACGCCTGATGGCACCGCCGTGCGTGACTACATTCATGTTGCGGACCTGGCGCAGGCTCACAAGCTGGCAGTCGACTATCTTGCCGCCGGCAAATCGTCAGTTGCTTTGAACCTCGGCACCGGCAGAGGGGTCAGCGTCGCCGAACTGGCTTCTGCAATCGAACGGGTGACCGGCCGTACAATCAATCTCGAACGGACGGGACGGCGCCCCGGCGATCCGCCTGTGCTGGTTGCAGATGCGCGCAGGGCTGAGCAGTTATTGGGCTGGCGGCCGAAGCACTCGGATATCGAGACGATCGTCTCCACGGCTTACCAGTGGCACATGAAAGACCAGCGCCGAACCTAGACGATCGGGTCAGCACGGCTTGTCGCGCTGCTAAACCACGACATCATTGTTCCTTGCCGCGTCATCAGCGGCCGATATAGCGTTCACGCATGAACGCGCCAGAGGTCACCATGCGAGCAAGCGCACTTCTCGAAAACCGCGCCCTGGTCACGGGCGGCTCGGGCTTTCTCGGCTCGCACCTGTGCGACCGGCTGCTGGCGCGCG
>CAZGWV010000090.1:0-13383 GCA_964529555.1 uncultured Rhizobium sp. | reverse complement strand
CGCAGGCGGCGCGTGGCGCGCGGCTCGTGCAGGGCGATGAACTGCTGCTGGGCCTGTCCCGCCATGCGGTAATGCGCCAGCACGCGCGCATAGACGAGGCCGTAGACGAAGTCCCGCATGATGTAGGTGTTGAAGAAGTCCATCGCCTCGTTGACGCGGGCGCGGGCCTTCAGCTCCTTCGGATAGGCGGGGCTGTCGATCAGGTCGGCGAGATATTTCAGGATCGCCGAGCTTTCGCTCAGGACGAAATCGTCGTGCTCAAGCAGGGGCACGGCCTGGTTCGCGGTGAGGCGCGAATACCAGTCCGAACGGTTCTCGTCGGAGAACAGATCGATCAGGTTGAAATCGAGGTCGATGCCGGATTCGGAGGCGAACAGGATGACCGGACGGCAGGTCGTGGAAGCCGGATCGTAATGCAGCCGGAGAATCCCCGGCGCCTTCCGAGGTGGAGGGGGAGATGTGATCCTGGAAGGGGCCGGGGGAGTCATGGCGGAGGTCGCTCGTACGATTTGGCGTCGTCTTCTTGAGTAGTCTTCTGCTTCGGCGGTGTCTTTTGACATCTCATCCGCAGGTCTGAAGTACGGCTTGTCGCACCGCGTCTCAATCCGAACTATTGCAGAGCGTTCGGCATTATTGCATAACGCGGAATGTTCGAGTGGGGCGATCTTCGGCATTTTCTTGCGGTCGCGAAAAGCGGCAGCACCTTGTCCGCAGCCAAGATTTTGGCCGTTAATCAGACGACGGTGGCCCGCAGGATTGCAGCCCTGGAAGAAGCTCTCGGCGAGAAGCTGTTCGACAAGACCGCAGGGGGATACCGGCTGACCGAGCTGGGGGCTGCGATGGTGCAGAGCGCCGAGCGGGTCGAAACCGAGGTCGAGGGATTCGGCCGTATGGTCGCCCAGCGCAGCCGCAACCTGCTGGGCATGATCCGGGTCACCACCAACGATGTGCTGGCCGACTGCCTGCTGACCCCGTGGCTGCGTGAATTCACCCTGCGCTTCCCCGTCGTGCAGGTCGAGACGATCATCACCGACCGCAAGATGGACCTCTCGCGCGGCGAAGCGGATATCGCCTTGCGCGCGGCGACGGTGGATGCGGAGCCGCTGAACGACGGTGTGGTCGTCCGCCGGCTCGCGACCGGCAAGTGGGCCATCTACGCCTCGAAGGCCTATGTCGAAGAGAACGGCCACCCAACGGCGCCAGACCAGATGGCAAATCATCCGCTCATCGCGGGCTCGGGCCACCTGTCGCGCTTCGACCCTGATTTCATGAAGCAGGCGCGGACCAATGGCGCGGTCATTCGCCAGGCTTCCTCGTCCATTCTCAATATTGCAGGCGCCATCCGCAGCGGCCTGGGCTGCGGCCCGCTGCCATGCGTGCTGGGCGAACTCGATCCCACGCTCGTGCGCTGCTTCACGTTCGACGAGGCCGACCACGCGCTGCTGCTCATCACGCGCGAGGAATTGCGCAATCTTCCCCATGTTCGCGCCTTCAGCGATTTCATCGCTTCGCGAACGTCCGCTCTTCGGCATATGATCGAGGGAAGACCGCAGAACCGCTGACGCGAACCGTTGAAGGTCGCTTATGCCTGGGAGGGCGCCATGGGATATCTGAGGCTACGCCAGATCTGCCTCGTTGCGCGCGATCTTGCGCCGGTCGAGGCAAAGCTCACGGCGATACTGGGAACCGAGGTCTGCTATCGCGATCCGGGCGTCGGCAAGTACGGCCTGCACAATGCGCTGTGGGCGCTGGGCGGATCGTTCCTCGAAGTCGTCGCGCCGAAGGACCCCGCCAGCGACACCGCCGCCGGCCGCTATCTCACGCGCCGCAAGGGCGATGGCGGCTATATGTACATTCTCGATTGCGACGATCTCGACGCCCGGCGCGAGCATTTCAAGGCGATGAATGTCCGCATCGTGCAGGACCTGCATTCGGGCGATGAGACAATCTGGTCGGAAGCCATCCATCTGCATCCGCGCGACACGGGCGGCTGTCTCCTCTCCATCGACCGCCACTCAGGCGCCGAGGACACGATGGGCGGATATCACTGGGCCGGCCCTGCCTGGCAGGCAAAAGCCAATCCCGGCATCGTCATCACAGGCGCCGCCATGCAGTGCGACGATCCTGAAGCGACCGCCGGGCGGTGGGGGCTTATCCTGCGCCGGCCGCTGCTCGATGCCGGCAAGACCGTCCGCGTGATGAACACCGACAACGCGCAGGCGGTCTTCAAACCGCTCGCCGACGATCGCGGCGAAGGTCTTACCGAAGTCTACCTCCGCTGCGCCGACGCCAAGGCGATCCTTGCGAACGCCACACGCGAGAAGGCGCGCACAGGCGAAGCCAGCGGCCAGCCGTATTTCGAAGCGTGCGGCGTGCGCTTCCTGCTGTCCTGATCGTCAGAGCGTCCACACACGCGCGGTCTGGATCGGATGGTTCTCGATCTCGGTCGTGGTCTGCACGGCATACTCGGCCACCTGCCGGAATGCGTCGCGCGGGAAATACGTGCGGCCCGGATCGCCCGCGAACACCGTGATGCCTGCCCCGTGCGCGCGCTCGAGGAAGGCGCGGAACATCTGCGCCGGGCGCTGTTCGTAGAACACGTCCGCCGCCACGATCACATCGAAAGGCGGCGGCCCGCCCTCCAGCAGGCTGCCGGCGATATAGCGGATGGCCACGCCATTCATCTCCGCGTTCAGGCTGATCGCCGCTTCGCACATCGGGTCGATGTCGTTGGCCGCGACTTCCGCCGCTCCCGCCAGCGCCGCCGCAATCGCCACGATCCCCGAGCCGGATGCGATATCCAGCACACGCCTGCCCGCAAACTCGTCCCGATGGTCTGTCACATACCGGGCGAGCGCCTGCCCGCCGGCCCACGGAAACGCCCAGAAGGGCGGGGCGACATTGGCGCGCGCGAGGTCTTTCTCGGTCGCCTCCCACAGCGGGGTCAGCTCATCGGCCTGGTAAACGCGCAGCGGCAGGCCGGGCAGGTCCGTCACCCGCGTATTCGCGCGAATGAACGCCCGCGCCTCGTCCAGCGTCGCGATAGCCTGCTTGCCTTGCTGCAAAACCGTCTCCACAGTGCGCTGCCCATCAGCGGCAGACCAAAACACCCATGCCAGATACCTCCGCCCTCAGCCAGCTTGCCGAAGCGGCCCGCGCAGCGCGGACGCGCGCCTACGCCCCCTATTCGAAATTCCGCGTCGGCGCAGCCGTCCTGCTGGAGAACGGCGCCAGCGTCCTCGGCGCCAATATCGAGAATGCCAGCTATGGCCTCACCTGCTGCGCCGAGCGCGTGGCGATGTTCTCGGCGACCGCCATGCATCCCGGCGTCCGCATCGCAGCCCTTGCCGTCAGCGCGGGCGACGATCATGTCGCGCACACCGGCGACAATGGCCGTATGCCCTGCGGCGCGTGCCGGCAGGTGATGATGGAGCTGATGCCCGAGGACGCCCCCGTCTGGATCGACGGTGTTGGCGCCATGCCGCTTTCCAGTCTACTTCCCACTCCCTTCAAGCTGCGGACAGACACATGACCGATTTCACCATGTTCGATCTCAAGGTAACGGACGGGATCGCCGTCGCGACCTTCAATCGCCCGGACAAGATGAACACGTTCACGCCCGTGGTCATGCGCGAGATGATCGACCTGTTCGACAAGACCGACGCCGACGACAGCATCCGCGCCGTGGTGGTCACGGGTTCCGGCCGCGCCTTCTGCGCCGGGGCCGAGCTTGGCATCGCGGGCGGCGACACGTTTAACTACGCCAAGCGCGCCTCGGGCGACGAGATCATCCATGACGGCATCCGCCGCGATGGCGGCGGCCGCGTCGTGCTGCGCATCTTCCGCAGCCTCAAGCCCGTGATCGCCGCCGTGAACGGCGCGGCGGTGGGCGTCGGCGTCACCATGCAGCTGCCGATGGATTTCCGCATCGCCTCGACCAACGCGAAATTCGGTTTCGTCTTCTCGCGCCGGGGCATCACGCCCGAAGCCTGCTCCAGCTGGTTCCTGCCGCGCCTCGTCGGCGTGCCCACTGCGCTCGACTGGACCTATTCGGGCCGCGTCTTCGACGCGAACGAAGCCAAGGATCGCGGCCTCGTGCAGTCGCTGCACGCTCCCGAAGACCTGCTGCCCGCCGCCATGGAGCTGGCGCACAAGGTCACCGAAAAATCCTCCCCCGTCTCCATCGCCGTCGCGCGCCAGATGATCTGGCGCATGATGGGCGCGGAGCATCCGATGGACGCCCACCGGATCGACAGCCGCGCCCTCCAGTCGCGCGGCCAGTCGGCGGACGTGAAGGAGGGGATCGCCTCCTTCATGGAGAAGCGCGACGCGAAATTCCCGAACGGCGTGGCGCACGACTTCCCGGCCGATCTCTTCGCGCCGGAGCCCGAATTCAAGTAGCGCCTTAACGCAGTCTTGCCGGGGACGCACGAATTCAAGCGTCCCGTTAGGCAGGATTGGTGACGTCCCCGTGGCAGGGTGCAGCCTCTGGCCAGGGGATATCCGCGTGCTGAAGCAACACGTCGGCGACATTTCGGTACTCGTGCTCGATGACCACAGCTTCATGCGGCAGGTCATGCGCATCATGCTCGGCTCGCTGGACATCCGCCGCGTTACGGCGGTGTGCAATGTCGATGAGGCCATGCGTGTTCTGGCCGTGCAGCCAATCGATGTCGTGATCGCCGACTACAGGCTGGGCGACGAAACCGGCGCCGAGTTCATGCGGCTGGTGCGCGCCATGGAAGACGGCAAGCGCTTTATTCCGCTCATCGGCTGCACAGCGGAAACGTCCGCCGCGACGATCAGGGAAATGCGCGACGCAGGCGCCGACGAGGTGCTCGCCAAGCCGGTGTCCCCCCAGATGATCTGGAAGAAACTGATGGCGGTCACCAATGCCCGCCGCAACTTCGTATCGGCGCCCGACTTCTTCGGTCCCGACCGCCGCCGCCTCCGTCCCGAAGCCGCAGTGAAGCAAGAGCGCCGTAGCCCGGACCCTCGCGCAAAAGCCTAGCGGAGCCTGGCGCCTGGCATCGCATCACGTCGCAGATCGCCGACGACGATGAGACGGGAAGCGCGCATTCTACTTCCGCTCCACGACCTTGATCGTGTCCGTCGAATTGTCGCTGGCATAGGGATAACCTGCGGTAACGACGAAGCGCTTGATGTGGTTGGCGGCCTCGTGGCGGGTCACGGCGTCGAGGATGTCGTCGAACGAGCGCGGCTCTTCCGGCTCGATGTCGGCGCTGACGCCCCAGACCAGCGACAGCTTGCGCGCCGTGGGTATCGATGGCGTGAGCGCATGGATCGGCTGCTTGGGCCGCGTGGCCGAAACACGCTGCGCCGACGAGCCCGAGCGCGTGAACACGACAAGCGGGCAATCGAGATCGTCCGCCAGTTTCGACGCCGCGCGCGCACACGCATCCGCCGTGGTGTCGGATGCCGGCGCGGGCGAGGCCTGCGAGGAGGGGTTGGCGTCGCGGTCCGTCTCGATGGCGCGGATGATGCGGTCCATGATCGCGACGGCCGCCGTGGGGTGGCGGCCCACCGCGCTTTCCGCCGACAGCATCACGGCGTCCGCGCCCTGATAGACGGCGGTGGCCACGTCGTTGGCCTCGGCGCGCGTCGGCACCAGCGCCTCCACCATCGATTCCAGCATGTGCGTCGCCACGATCACCGGCTTGCCATGCGCCCGCGCCACCCGAACGATCCGGCGCTGCGCAATCGGCACCTGCTCGGGCGAGAGTTCGACGCCCAGATCGCCGCGCGCAACCATCACGGCGTCCGACAGCGCGACAATCGCGTCGAGTTCATCGAGCGCCGCCGGCTTCTCGATCTTCGACACGATCGGCACATGCGCGCCGAACATTTCGCGCGCCAGCGTCAGGTCGGCCGCACGCTGCACGAAGGACAGCGCGATGTAATCGACGCCGTGGCTCAGCGCGAACTTGCCGTCCGCAATGTCTTTCTCCGTCAACGCCGGAATCGGGATCGGACGGTTGGGCACCGCAATCCCCTTGCGGCTCATAATACGTCCCGGCGCCACCGGCCGCACAATCCGGTCGAGCCCGTCCGCCCGAGCGACCAGCAGCATCATCTTGCCGTCGTCGATCAGCAGCCGGTCGCCCAGCTGGAGGGACGCCACCAATTCCTCATGCGGGATCGGGATCACATCGGGATCGTCCGACGTCGCAGCCACCGTGAGCCGCAGCTCGGACGACATGCGTACATCCACCTGTCCATTCGGCAGGTCTCCGACACGCAGCTTCGGCCCCTGCAGGTCCGCCAGCAGCGCCACCGGCCGCCCGCTCGCCGCCTCTGCCTCACGCGCGGCGGCGATCCGCGCGGCGTGCTCGGCGTGACTGCCATGGCTGAAGTTCAGCCGGAACAGATCAACGCCCGCCCTCAGCAGCTCTTCCATCTTGAGCGCGCCATCGCTTGCGGGTCCGAGCGTGGCGAGGATCTTGGTGCGGCGGCGGAAAGCGACGTTCATGACGGGACACCCCAGCGATTCGCGCGGACCCTATCAGTTTCGCGCGCTCGGGGCAGGGCTGTCAGGCCCCTTCGCCAGCGTGAATTTTTGGCCTAGTTCCTGCGCCCCGCCTGCGGCGCGCGGAATTCTATCCGCTTGCCGTCGGGTGTGATGCGGGTGCAGGGCGATTGGCGCACATCCTCGATCCAGTTGCACTGCTCTTTCGAGCCGTCCTTCAGGAAGTCCGTGCCGATGCCGTTGCGCTTGTTGTTGACATACAGGCCTTCGAAATGCGTGCCGCTGGCGTAGGTGACTGTCACCTGTCCGTTCAGCATTCCATTGACCCACATCCCGTTCAGCGTTCCCGCATTGGATTCCTCGACAGCCTGGCCGTGGGGCATGTGATCGAGGAACTCGCCGATGATCCTGCGGCCGTCCTTGAACGTCAGCTCGCCCGGCCCTTTCTGCAGGTCATCGACGAAGGGCCCGCGGAAGACGCGCCCGTCGCCGAACTGCACGACCGCCGGGCCGTTGCGCCGGTCGTCCACATAGGGGCCGATATAGGTGTACTCGCCGCTCACCTCGGTCATGCGGCCCTGGCCCTGGCGTTTGTCGTTCACCCAATCCCCGTCATAGGTCCATTTGCCATCGCCGCTCGTGTAGACGCCATGCCCGCTGCGGCGATCGTCAACCCAGTCGCCGATATAGAGCGAGCCGTCGGCAAAGCGTTGTGTGCCTTCGCCGCTGCGCTTGCCGTTCTGATAGCCGCCCTCATAGGTCGAGCCGTCGGTGAACGTCATCCGGCCCTGGCCGCTGCGGACGCCGCGGAAGAAGTCGCCCTCATAGCGCTCGCCCGATTCCAGCGTCTCGACGCCGCGCCCGTGGGTCTGGCCCTGATCATAGCCGCCTTCATAGATATAGCCGTTCGAGCACGCATAAGCGCCCCGGCCGTGGCGCTCTCCGCGCAGGAAATCGCCGGTATAGGTGCAGCCATTGGCCAGCGTCTCGACGCCGGGACCATTACGCATCAGGTCGATGCCCATCGAGACGAGCCCGGTGACGCCGCCCTTTTCGGCGCACGCGCAGTTGATGACGGGCGCTGCATAAGACCCGCCCGGAGAGATTGCCCCGACCGCGCGATCGGGCGCCAGGAACGGCGCCGAGCCGCGCTTGCACTGGAAGGTGATGTCCTTGAGCGTTGCATCTCCCGATTGCTGCGAGGCGTTGACCAGCCGCAGTTCGACATTCGAGCCGTCGCATCCCAGCGCCGGCGTCGTCCGCCACTGAACCTCGCGGCCGTCCGACCAGCGGATGCCGCTGTTCCATTCCGGGCCCTGCCAGGCGACAGCGGCCAGCGCGAGCGGGCCGGCCAGGAGGCCGAGCGCGATCGCGAATATGCCGGCACGCCGTATCGTTCCTGCGCGTGGCGCTTTGGCTGTCATTGCCGACTCCCCGAATGCCGCCCGAAAAAGGAGCGTGACCTGAAATTCATCGTCCTGCTTGCCGCGTCAAGTTAGCGAAACTGTGGCGCGGGTGGGGCGCCGGCGGAGGTCGATCCGGCAAGGCGGAACCGGGGCGTTTGGTCCGCGTTTCTGCGGGGACATTCAGGATAAGTGGAGCCTCCCAGATGAACCGCACCGTCGTCTTTCTTCCCGCCGCCGCCCTTCTGGCCGCCTTGCTGGCCGCCTGCGGCACGAACATGGAACAACGCGCCGCAACGGGCGCGGCGGCTGGTCTGGTCGTCGCCGGTCCCGTGGGCGCAGCTGTCGGCGCGGGCGTGGGCGCGGTGGTCAACGAAGTTGAAGAAGAAAAGTCGGAGTAATTCACGGCGTAGCCCGCCGGCCACGGAGGGCCTGAGGGCCACACCAATGCCGCAATAAGGACACGGCCGGGCGCGAGAGCTTCGCGTCCGGCCGCATCTGTGTGAAGCTGCCGCGAGGCTGGATCGCCTGTCGAGCGATACCTGTGCAACAGTGATATGGGGTCTGAAATGACTGTTCGGAATTTCGCGATGTTGGGCATGGGCGCTGCCGCTCTCCTGCTGGCTGCGTGCGGCTCGAACATGGAACAGCGTGCGGCAACGGGCGCTCTTGGCGGACTGGTTGTCGCCGGCCCGATTGGCGCGGCGGTTGGCGCGGCGGTCGGCGTTATCGTCAACGAGGTTGATGAAGACAAGAAGTAGCGCGATCTGTCCGCGCGCCTGTCCGTCCTTGCCGGCTTGAAACGCCTCTCGGCAAGATATCTCCGCAAGCATGCCGACCGCGTTTCCGCTCCCGTCAGCGGCGATGAAGCAACGCCTCGACCAGAATTTTCCACCTGACATCGTCTGAATCGCCTGCGGCCTCTGTCCCTGTACGGACGATGCGCCTATCAGCTGCGCCGTCGGCGGGCCCTTTTGTCCGTTCCGGCGCGCTGAGTGGAGTATGCAGGATGAAGCCAGTCGTCGCGCGCATGCGAAGCGTGGGAATCGTTGCGCTGGTTTGCGCAGGCGCGCCCGCGCTGGCGCAGGAAGATGACCGCATCGTCATAACCGCCACGCGGCAGGCTGAAAGCGCGAGCGACATTCCACAAAGCGTCGCGATCATCTCGGGCGACCAGCTCTCCCGCTCCGACAGCGCTGAAGATGTTGTCCACCGCCTCGTCGGCGTGCAGGCGGCGATCTCCAACGGCTCGCAGGCGACCTTCCAGATTCGCGGCGTCGGCGCCGTCGACCATCAGGCGCTGACGCCAAGCGCTGCCGCCGTCCATGTCGATGGCGTGTTCCTCTCCACCAACGTGCAGGCACGCCTGCTCGCCTACGATCTCGACCGCGTCGAAGTCCTCAAGGGGCCGCAGGGCACGATACAGGGCCGCAACGCTTCCAGCGGTTCGATCAACTTCATCACGGCCCGCCCGACCGACGCATTCGAAGCCTACGCGGAAGCCTCTTACGGCAGCTTCGATCGTGTGGATGTGCAGGCCGCCGCCAGCGGTGCGATAGGCGAGGGCGCACGCGGACGCATCGCCATGCGCCTGCTCAGGCAAGACCCCGCGCTCGACAATGTCGGCGGTCCGAAAAAGGCCGGCGGCGTGCGCGACGAGTTCGGCATCCGTGGCGCAATCGCGCTGGACCTGTCGCCAGACGTAGAGCTCCTGCTGCGCGCTCACATCGAGACCGATCAAGGCGTGAACCCGGCGCCGCTGAACTCGGCGCTCGCCCTCGACGATCACCAGATCTCGGTCGGCTCCGATGGCATCCGCGACACCGACAGCCGCTTCCACGGCGCCTCCGCCGAACTGACCGCCACAGCCGGCGACTGGCGCATCGTGTCGCTGACATCGTTCGAAGGGTTCTCGCAGGACTACGGCTTCGACTTCGACGGCCAGCCCGCCGCCATCGCCAACCTGTCCTATGACCGCAAATACTGGCAGGTCGCGCAGGAGCTGTATGGCCGCACAAGCTGGGATGGCGGCGATCTCCTCGTCGGCCTGTCCTTGTCGGCTGACGACTTCCGCCAAGACTATCTCATCTGGTGCGGCGTGCTGAACCCGACGACGCAGGTGGGTACGTGCGCCTATCCCGCCGCCGCTGCCCGTGTCGGCCCGGCCCCGGCCTCGACCGCGCCGGCCGTGATGCTGCTCACGCGCATGGCGCAGACGCGCGAAATGGCGGCGCTCTACAGCGTGGTCGATCTCGATCTTGGCGGGCGGACGACGCTCACGCTCGGCGGCCGCTACACAGTCGAGAACATCGACGGCGAAGGCTTCGGCCAACACATCTATGCCGACGGCGTAAGGGCTCTGAACAATCGCGACGGTCTTGGCCTGGCGGAGGGAAGCAACACGATCGAGGAAGGCCGCTTTACCGGCATGGCCGCCCTGAAGCACCGCTTCAGCGACGATCTCATGGCCTATGTCTCGTTCGGGCAGGGCTACAAGAGCGGCGGCTTCAATGGCGAAGTCGCCAACAATGCCACGCACTATCAGGACGAGGGACTGTTCGGCGCCGAAACCGTCGATGCGTGGGAGATCGGCCTCAAGGGCGCGCTCGGTGACACGCTGTCGTTCGAGGCGGCTGCTTTCCATCAGGACTATGACGCGCCGCAGGCGCGCATCTTCGTCTCCTTCCCGCTGCCCGGCGGCGGCGCGATCACCTCCAACTCCCTCGCCAATCTCGACGCCGCAACCGTGCAGGGCGCCGAATTGTCCGCGCTGTGGCGCCCCTATGACGCGCTCGAAATCGGCGCCGCGATCATGGCGCTCGATACTGAGATCGAGCAGGCCACGGACGCGCCCGGCGGAACCAACGTCGGCACCTTCGACGGCAAGCCGCTGCCTTTCGCGTCAGACCTCTCGGCGACATTGCATGCCCGCCATGAATGGACGCTGCCCGGCGACATGCGCCTCGCACTGGAAATGAACGCCAAGCACCAGAGCGCGTACTTCCTCGACGCCGAAGGCCGCGCCGACCGCCGTCAGAGCCCCGTCACGCTGATCGATGCCGCCGCCCGCCTGCGCCTGTCGGAGGGAACCGAACTCTCCCTCTGGGGCCGCAACCTTCTGGATGAAGACTACGCACTCTCCGGCTACGGCTTCATAGGTTACGACACCTTCAGGTCGCAGCCGCTGACCTGGGGCGCCGCAGTCCGCTTCGACTGGTAGGCTTGCTGCCAGGGCATGGCAGTATCGCGCGGCGGCCCACTGGCGAACAGAGCCGGAACCGCCCATATTGCCTGCATGGCGAAATCCCCCTCCAGGACGCCTGCGAAAGCGGGCGGAAAAGCAACGGCATCGAAGTCCGCGCCCGCCCACAAGCGCGGGCAGGGCGTGGGCGAGGCGCCCATGGCAGCGTTCAAGGCGCAGCAGAAGTCCGCCGTCGCCATCGCCGAAGCGCAGGACCTCTGGACGCCGCACCGGCCTGAACGGACGTGGGACAAGTTCGAAGGCGGCCGCAAGTTCCGTGTCGCCTCCAGCTACGAACCCGCCGGCGACCAGCCCCAGGCCATCGCAGATCTCGTGCAGGGCGTGAAGGACAACGAACTCGACCAGGTCCTCCTCGGCGTCACCGGCTCCGGCAAGACGTTCACGATGGCGAAGGTCATCGAAGCCGTCCAACGCCCCGCGCTCATCCTCGCGCACAACAAGACCCTCGCCGCCCAGCTCTACGGCGAATTCAAAAGCTTCTTCCCCGACAACGCAGTCGAGTACTTCGTAAGTTACTACGACTATTACATGCCCGAAGCGTACGTGCCGCGCACCGACACGTACATCGAGAAGGAATCCTCCATCAACGAAGCCATCGATCGCATGCGCCACTCCGCCACGCGGGCGATTCTGGAGCGGGACGATGTGATCATCGTCGCGTCCGTGAGCTGCATCTACGGCATCGGCTCCGTCGAGACCTACACCGCAATGACATTCGAGCTGGAGCAGGGGCAGGCGATCGATCCGCGGCAGGTGGCGGCGGATCTGGTGGCGCTGCAGTACAAGCGGAACGATCAGGCGTTCGGGCGGGGGACCTTCAGGATGAAGGGGGACACGCTGGATGTGTGGCCGGTTCACCAGGAGGACCGGGCGTGGAAGATTTCGTTCTTCGGGGAGGAGATCGACAAGATCACGGAGTTCGACCCGCTTACCGGAAAGCAGACGCGGCCGCTGGAGCGGATCAAGGTCTATGCGAACTCGCACTACGTCACGCCCCGACCTACGCTGAATCAGGCGGTGGAGTTCATCAAGGAGGAGCTGCGCCAGCGCCTTGCCGTGCTGAACCAGCAGGGGAAGTTGCTGGAGGCGCAACGCCTCGAACAGCGCTGTCAGTTCGACATCGAGATGCTGCTCGCAACCGGAAGTTGCGCCGGCATCGAGAACTACAGCCGCTATCTCACCGGCCGCAAACCCGGCGAGCCGCCGCCGACCATGTTCGAATACCTGCCCGACAATGCCATCATCTTCGTCGATGAAAGCCACCAGACCATCCCGCAGATCGGCGCGATGTTCCGCGGCGACTTCAACCGCAAATACACGCTGTCGGAGTACGGCTTCCGCCTGCCAAGCTGCCTCGACAACCGCCCGCTCAAATTCGACGAGTGGGAGAAGATGCGCCCGCAGACCATCCACGTCTCGGCTACCCCCGGCCCGTGGGAGCTGAACCAGACCGGCGGCGTCTTCACCGAGCAGATCATCCGCCCGACGCACCTCATCGATCCCCCGGTCGAGATCCGCCCCGTCTACAAGGATAACGCCAACCAGGTGGACGACTGCATCCACGAGGTGAAGGAGACGGCCAGGAAGGGCTACCGCTCGCTCGTCACCACGCTCACCAAGAAGATGGCCGAACAGCTGACCGAGCACATGACCGAGATGGGCGTCAAGGTGCGCTACATGCACTCCGACATCGACACGATCGAGCGCATCGAGATCATTCGTGATCTAAGGCTCGGCAAGTTCGATTGCCTGGTCGGCATCAACCTGCTGCGCGAAGGCCTCGACATCCCCGAATGCGCCTTCGTCGGCATTCTCGACGCCGACAAGGAAGGCTTCCTGCGCTCGGAGACGTCGCTGATCCAGACCATCGGCCGCGCCGCGCGCAACAGCGAGGCGAAGGTCGTGCTCTATGCCGACACGATCACCGGCTCGATGGAGCGCGCGATGGCGGAGACGGCGCGCCGCCGCCTCAAGCAGGAAACACACAACGCGACACACGGCTTCACGCCGAAGACGGTGTTCTCGGGCGTGAAGGACGTCCTCGAAGGCGTCACGTCGAAGGCCGCGCAGGGCCTGCTGCCGAAGGGCCGCGACCCCAACAAACGCGGCCGCTCGAATGTGTTGCCGGGGATGGAAGAGGAAGGCGCGGAGTTCATCGGCAAAGGCCACAACCTCACCCGCGTCATCGAGGGTCTGGAGAAGGACATGCGCGAAGCCGCCGCGAACCTGGA
>CAZGWV010000089.1:6331-13511 GCA_964529555.1 uncultured Rhizobium sp. | reverse complement strand
GCCGCTGCCGCTGCCGGCTTACGAGCAGGCGCTGAAGGCGAGCCACATCTTCAACCTGCTGGATGCGCGCGGCGTCATTTCTCCGACCGAGCGGCAGAGCTTCATCGGTCGCGTGCGCGATCTTGCCAAGGGATCGGCTGAGGCGTGGGAAGCCAGCCAGCGTTAGGCTGCCGCAGAAGCAACGTGTACGCCAGACGGCTGAGAGCCATTGCGGGCCGTGCGCGCAGCAAGGCATAGTGGGCACGATGAAGATCGCCTGGCACATCCTCACCCATCTGTTCGGGCTTGGCTGCGTCGCGGCCTGTTTTGCGATTGTCTATTCGATGGGCGAGATCGACATCCACTGGTCCGGGTGGATCGCCATCGGGTATTTCGCGATGCTGGCGGTGGGCATTGTCGCGGGCTGGTTTCCGTGGCGGGGCAGGCCGCTGCAGGTGCTGGTCAAGGGCGTCCATGTGATGTCGGCGCTGGCGCTGATCGGGTTCGGGTTCTCGATGAAGGACCCGATGCGCGTGCATCTCTGGATGGTGCTGGCGGGGCTGGGCGGGGCGATCGCGGTGCGGATCGTGCTGAAGGTGGTGGTCCACCTGCGCGACGAGGGCGACGATGCGAAGCCGCCTGCCGTTCCGGCTGAGCCGAAGCCGGCTATCGATCCGCTATTCTAGCGCGGGATTGTTTTCGCCTGAAACCATCCTGGCGCAAATGCGTCGTGGAGCTTTTGGCGCATCGGGAGCGCTGAATACATCCTTCGAGACGCGCCCTGCGGGCGCCCTCAGGATGAGGTCGGTGGGATTTGAAACAGACCAGCACCCACTGGCCTCATCCTGAGGGATCGCAGGCACGGCGCTTCAACAGCGCCAGTCTATCGTGGCGATCGTCTCGAAGGATGTGTTCAGCGTTCCCGACCCTGCACCGGCTTCCGGCGCGGATGACGGGCGGCGCGTCTCAGCGATCTCCGCCTACACGTCCTGCGCCTTGCAGGCAGAGGCCGCCGTCGCAGGGGATGATGGCGCCGGTGATGTAGGCGGCGGCGTTCGAGGAGAGGAAGAGGGCGAGGTCGGCGATTTCGTCTTTCGTGCCGAGGCGCTGGAGCGGATTCCCTTTCGCGCTCTTTTCCATCGCTTCGGGTGTCGGCGCGAGGCGGGCCATGCCTTCGGTGTCGGCGATGGGGCCGGGAATGATGGAGTTGAGGCGCACGCCCATCGGGCCCCATTCCATCGCAAGTGTTTTTACCAGCATGTCGGCGCCGGCCTTGGCGGCGTTGACATGCGCCTGCAGCGGATAGGGGTGGATCGCCTGCGGAGCCGAGATGCTGATGCAGGACGCACCCGGCTTGCGCAGGTGGGCGAAACCCTGGCGCATGACGTTGTAGAGGCCGACGAGATCGATATCGATCACGGCGCGGAAGCCGTTGTAGGAAATGCCGTTGAAGGGCGCGACGAAGTTGCCGGCGGCGCCGGAGACGAGGATGTCGATCTCGCCGTGAGCCTCGACGGATTTCGCGAAGGCGGCGCCGACGCCGTCATGGTCGCGGACGTCCTGCGCGATGCCGATGCATTTGCCGCCTTTTGCGCGGATGCCGGCGGCGGCGGCTTCGATCTTGTCGGGCGAGCGGGAGAGGATGGTGACGGCAGCGCCGGCTTCGGCGAGGCGGGTTGCGATCTGGAGATTGATGCCGCTTGAGGCGCCGGCGACGAACGCGGTCTTGCCGGCGAGGAGGTTGTCGCGGAACGTGGTCATGGGCGGCTCCTTTAAAATTTACATCGTAAATAAACAATCCCGCGCGATCTGGCAAGTCGTTACTTGCGATTGCGGGTGGAGCGCGTAACGCTGCGGAAAACAAAGCCCCGGACGGGGGCCGGGAGAGGACGCCCATGAAGCTCGCTTTTGCCTTTGCCGCGCTGGCCGCAGCGGCGCTCGCCGGATGCGCATCGACAGCGCAGACGGAGCAGGGCGCCACGGCGGCGCCTGCCGCTGCGCGCGCGGTGACGCCGATGCCGCCGATCACGATCTATCACCTCGAAGGACGGCGGTCGGAGCGCGTCGTCTGGCTGATGGAAGAACTTGGCTTTCCCTATGAGCTGAAGTTCGTGAACAACAGCCTCGGCGCGTCGCTGGCGGAGATCCGCAAGGTGAACCCCGGCATGCCGACGGCGCCGACCGTGATCTATGAGGATCAGGTGCTGATGGAGTCGGGGGCGATCATCGATGTGATCCTGCGCCGCCATACCGACGGCAAGCTGATGCCCGCGCTCGATAGCAAGGATTATCCGTGGCACCAGATCTGGTATCAGTATGCCGAAGGCTCGCTGCTGCCGCGCGTGGGGACCGATTACAACGTCTGGCAGATCAAGCCGCCGGAGCGGCGCTCGCCGCTGGTGGATTCGGAGAATGTGATCCGGTTCGCGGAAGACTGGCTGGCGAAGAACCCGTATTTCGGCGGCGCGGAATTCACGTCTGCCGACATAATGATGGAATTCGCACTGCGCTATACGCTGCTGCTCAACATTGTGGACAGCGAGGACTATCCGAAAATCCTCGACTGGCTGGATCGCATGCATGCGCGCCCGGCCTATCAGCGCATGGTTGGGAAGGCGCGACCCAACGGCATGATCGGCCCGCCCGTTCCGCTGCCGGATGAAGCGCGCCCGCCGGCCCGCACGACACCGTAAGGCGTTCCCGAGATTGCGTCTCGTCGCTCCCCGCTACGCATGCTAGATGTGGCGCGATAACAATCATCGGGAGAGACGCCATGAAATTTCAACTCGGAGCCGCGCTTGCGGCGCTTGCGCTTGCCGGCTGCGCGGACGGCCCGTCCGCCGCGCCGGGCGCTTCCACGCAAGCCGCGATGGCGATGCCGGCCATCACGATCTACCACCTCGAAGGCCGCCGCTCCGAGCGGATCGTCTGGCTGATGGAAGAGCTGGGGCTGCCTTACGAGCTGAAGTTCAAGCAGGGCGATCTTGCGGGCTCGATGGCGCCGATCCGCGCGATCAACCCGGAGATGCCGGTCGCGCCGACCGTGACGATCGGCGATCAGGTGCTGGTGGAATCCGGCGCGATCATCGAGACGATCATCAACCGCTATGCGCCGGGCAAGCTGACGCCGCCGCTCGACAGCGTGGATTATCCCGAGCACCTGAAGTGGATGCATTACGCGGAAGGCTCGCTCGCCTCGCGCGTCATCGCGGATTATCGCGTCTGGCAGATCCGCCCGCCGACGGCGCGCTCGCCGCTGGTCGATAGCGAACAGGTCGTGCAGTACGCCGAGAATTATCTCGGCAAGCACCAGTGGTTCGGCGGTTCGGAGTTCTCGGCCGCTGACATTATGATGCTGTTCCCGCTGAACTTCGCGACGGCGCTCAACATCGTGGACGTCAACCAGTTCCCGAACGTTGCCGCATGGCGCACGCGGATCGAGGCGCGGCCGGCGTTCCAGCGCGCCCGCGCCGCAGCCCTGCCGAACGGCATGGTGGGCAATCTTCCGGCCCTGCCGGCGCATGCGCCTGCCGGCCCGCGTCCGGGCCAGCAATAGGCCGCGTAACGGCAGGATTTATGCTGTGGAGCGGTGAAAGCCGCTTCACAGCTTCCGCCGCACTGATCTAGAACCGGGGCATGAGAACACTCATCGCCTCCCTCGTCCTGCTGTCGGCCTGCGCCTGTTCGCCGTCGATGGCTCCGGCGCCTGCCGCTCCGGCTGTCCCGACGCTGCCGGCGTACAGCTATGAGATCGTGAACACCTATCCGCACGATGCGAAGGCTTTCACGCAGGGCCTGCTGTTCGCCGATGGCGTGCTGTACGAATCGACGGGGCAGGAGGGCGCATCCTGGGTGCGCAAGGTCGAGCTCGCGACCGGCGCGGTGCTGCAGCAGCACGACATTCCCGCCGACCTGTTCGGCGAGGGCATGGTGATCTGGGGCGACCAGATCATCACGCTGACCTGGCGCGGCCAGAAGGGGTTCATCCTCGACAAGGCGACGTTCGCGCTGAAGGGCGAGTGGACGTATCAGGGCGAAGGCTGGGGGCTGACCGCCGACGATACGCAGATCTACATGAGCGACGGCACGGCGCAGATCCGCAAGATCGATCCTGCAACGCTGCAGGAGACCGGGCGCATCGACGTGAGGCACAACGGCCAGCCGGTTAACAAGCTCAACGAGCTTGAGTTCGTGAAGGGCGAGATCTGGGCCAATGTGTTCGAGACCGACCGCATCGCGCGCATCGACCCGGCGACGGGCGAGGTGAAGGGTGTGATCTATCTCGGCGGGTTGCTGAAACCGGAAGAGCGTCGCAAGACGGACGTGCTGAATGGCATTGCCCATGACAAGGCGGGCGACCGTATCTTTGTGACGGGCAAGTACTGGCCGAAGCTGTTCGAGATCCGCGTCAAGGATCCCGCCGCCAAGCCATGAGATGGCTTGCCGTTCTTGCGGTTGCCGCCGTCGCCGCGTGTGCGGCTGAGTCCGCCGATCCCGAAGCCGAATATGAGCGCGACCTCGATGCTGCGCGCGAGCGGGCGCGTGGGGCGTTGGCGTTCTTCTGGGAGAGGTTCACGGAGCCGGCGGAGGGGGAGTACGATTTCTCGCTGAAGGCCGCGTTTCCGCGCCGCGACGGGCAGGCGGGGAATGAGGAAGCGTGGGTGCATTACATCGCGCGCGGGCCTGAGAGGATCGTGGGCGAGCTTGCGTCTGCGCCGCGCCATATGGGGGACGTGAAGAAGGGCGCGATCATGGAGTTTCAGGAAAGCCAGGTGGTCGACTGGGCGTTCTTCCAGGGGGAGAAGCTGCTGGGGCATTACACGACGCGCGTGATGCTGCCGCGATTGGATACGCTGCAGGTGGAGTGGCTGCGGTCTGTGCTGTCGGATGATCCTCGGGGTGGGGAGTAGCGGGCTGTGAGCCCGGCCCCTCGTGGTTCGACGGACGTTCGCCTGCATGCGCAGGCGAACTGCTCACCATGAGGGTCCTCTCGCTTTGACCGGTAACCTAACTTCGAATGCAAACTGAGCCCTCATGGTGAGCAGTAGCGATGCGTTCAGCATCGCTACGTCTGTCGAACCACGAGGGCGGGCTTACCGTTCCCGCAGCCCGTGTTGCTTCATGCGCCACACCAGATGGTCGATGCGGTCCTGGCCGAAGAAGGGTTCGCCGTTGAAGACGAACAGGGGGACGCCCCAGTGGCCGGAGGCGTTCTGGGCGGTCTCGTTGGCTTCGATGATGGCGTCGAGGCGCGGGGCGTCCGACGCTGCGTCGCGCTCCAGCGCTGCGCCGTCGAGACCGGCGGCGTCGGCGCAGGCGGCGAGCTTGCCGCCTTCGTGCCAGTCGTCGGTTTCGCCGGACCACATCATGTAGCTGGCCTTGCGCACGAAATCGAAGCCGCGTCCGCGTTCGGCGGCGAGTGCGCCGAGGCGGGAGACGCGCATGATGTAGGGCTGATCGGGCGCGACGTCGCGCGTTTCGCGGTCCTGCACGATGGGATCGGGGCGAGGCCAGCGATAGGGGATGGCGTTCATCTCCGCGATGCGGCGCGTGTCCTTGCCCAGATAGGGCGGCCACATCGGGTTCACCTGTCGGAAGAAGCCGGGGATGCGCACGGCGATGGGGCGCACGATGCGCATGGTCGGCTGCGCGTCGTACCGCGCCATCAACGCCTCGACGGGGGGCATGGCGAGGTAGGAATAGGGGCTGCGGAAGGAGAAGTAGAAGTCGAAGGCGAGGGTCATGGGGAAGGCTAACTCTTCTCCCGCTTGCGGGGGAAGTCCCCGAAGGGGGATGGGGGCGAGCGGCAGGGGGAATCTTGCGGGATTTGGGCTCTGGGCTCGCCCCCATCCCGGCTTCGCCGTACTTCCCCCGCAAGCGAGGGAAGAGTTGATCGCCAACCCTTGCCTTTGGGCTCGTTCCGCTGCACTGACGCAGCGAATTCCGCGACTGCGAACAAGGCCTCTGAAGAGCCAGCTATGCCCCAGCTTCTGCTTGAGATTCTGTCCGAGGAAATCCCGGCCCGCATGCAGGCGAAGGCCGAGGCCGATCTCGTGAAAGCGCTGATGGACGGGCTGACGGCGGCGGGCCTCATCCCGGAGGGCGTCAAGGGCTTTTCGGGGCCGCGCAGGCTGGTTGCCGTGGTTGAAGGCCTGCCGGTGAAATCGGCGGACGTGGTGGAAGACGTGATCGGCCCGAAGGAGGGCGCGCCGGACGCGGCGATCCAGGGCTTCCTGAAGAAGGCGGGGCTGGCCAGCATTGCCGAGGCGCATGTGCATGATGTGCCGAAGAAGGGGCGCGTGTATGTGGCGCATGTGCGCAAGGCGGGGAAGCAGACGGCGGATGTGATCGCCGCGCTCGTGCCGCAGATCATCCGTGGGTTTCACTGGCCGAAGTCGATGCGGTGGGGAAATGGCGACCTTCGCTGGGTGCGCCCGATCGGCCGCATCCTCTGCACGTTCGATGGCGAGGTGGTTCCGTTCGAGATCGAGGGCATCAAGAGCGGCAACATCACCGAGGGCCACCGCGTGATGGGGCGCGGGCCTTGTCTGGTGCGCCGGTTCGATGATTATTCGGATGTGCTGAAGAACAAGGGCCGCGTGATCCTCGACCGCGAGGAGCGGAAGGAAACGATCCTTACCGATGCGAAGCAGCTTTGCGCGGCGCAGAATCTTGAACTGGTCGATGATATCGGGCTGCTGGAGGAAGTGGCGGGGCTGGCGGAATATCCGGTCGTGATCATGGGCGACATGGATCGCTCGTTCCTCGACCTGCCGCCGGAAGTCATCAAGCTGTCGATGCGGACGCACCAGAAGTATTTCGCTGTGCGTGATCCGGCGAAGGACGGCCTCGCGCCGAAATTCATCGTGGTCGCGAACCTTGAAGCGGCGGACGGCGGCAAGAAGATCGCCGAGGGGAATTCGCGTGTGCTGTCAGCGCGGCTGAACGATGCGCGGTTCTTCTGGGACAATGACCGGAAGGTCTCGCTGGAGTCGCGTTTCGAGAAGCTGGGCAATATCGTGTTCCACGAGAAGCTGGGCACGGTGAAGGACAAGGCCACACGCGTGATGGCGCTGGCGAAGGAACTGGCGCCGAAGGTCGGCGCCGATCCGGCGTTGGCCGAACGCGCGGCGAAGCTGGCGAAGTGCGATCTGGTGTCGGACATGGTCGGCGAGTTCGCGGAACTCGAAGGCGTGATGGG
>CAZGWV010000089.1:0-6231 GCA_964529555.1 uncultured Rhizobium sp. | reverse complement strand
TATTCCGGGCAGGGCAAGGCGATGAGCGGCGATCCGGCTGAGGTTGCGGCGCTGGTTGCGGCGTTGGGCAAGGCTGCGCCGGAGGCTTCTGCTGCTTTGGAGAAAGAAGATTTTGCTGGCGCGATGCGGGCGCTGTCGAAATTGCGGGCGCCGGTGGATGCGTTCTTTGACAAGGTTACTGTTAACGCGGATGACAAGGATGCCCGCGTAAATCGGTTGAACATTCTTTCGCAGATCCGCGATGCGCTGGGGCGTGTGGCGGATTTCTCGAAGATCGAGGGATAAGACTTCACCTGCACCTTCGCCTGTCATTCCGGGCGAAGGCGCAAAGCGCCGTAGACCCGGAACCCAGGGGCTTCAGGTACGGTCGGTGGTTGCAGCTCCTGGGTTCCGGCTCGCGCCTGCGGCGCGTCTGGAATGACAGCGATGGAAGTTGAGGGCAGACGGTATGAGCCAACTCGCCACCAAATGGGTTTATGATTTCGGCGGCGGCGCTTCGGATGGCGATGCGTCGATGAAGAATCTGCTGGGAGGCAAGGGGGCGAACCTTGCCGAGATGTCGAAGCTGGGCCTGCCGGTGCCGCCGGGGTTCACGATCACGACGGAAGTCTGCACGGTGTTCTACAAGAACAAGCGGCAGTATCCGGCCGATCTCGAAGTGCAGGTGAACGATGCGCTGCGCGCGCTCGAGGGGCGGACGGACAAGAAGTTCGGCGATGTGCGCAATCCGCTGCTGGTGTCGGTGCGTTCGGGCAGCCGCGCGTCGATGCCGGGGATGATGGACACGGTTTTGAACCTTGGCCTCAACGACCAGACGGCTGAGGGGTTGGCGCGGCTGTCGGGCGACCGGCGGTTTGCGTATGACAGCTATCGCCGGTTCATCCAGATGTATTCCAACGTGGTGCTGAACATCGGGCACGACACGTTCGAGCATATTCTCGACGACTACAAGGAAAGCCGCGATTTCAACCTCGACACGGACCTTGGCGCCGAGAGCTGGATCGAGGTGATCGCGCTCTACAAGAAGGCGGTTGAGAAGCGCTCGGGCAAGCCGTTCCCGCAGGAGCCGAAGGATCAGCTGTGGGGCGCGATTGGCGCCGTGTTCAACAGCTGGATGAACGATCGCGCGGTGACTTACCGGCGCCTCAACGACATTCCCGAGAGCTGGGGCACGGCGGTCAACGTGCAGTCGATGGTGTTCGGGAATATGGGTGAAAGCTCGGCTACGGGGGTGGCGTTCACGCGCGACCCTTCCACCGGCGAGAAGCGCTTCTATGGCGAGTATCTGGTGAATGCGCAGGGCGAGGATGTGGTTGCGGGCATCCGCACGCCGGCGCCGATTTCCAACTCGCGCAAGGCCGATCTGAAATCGGAGGATCTGTCGCTCGAAGAGGCGATGCCGGATGTTTACGCGCAGCTGATCGCGGTGGCTGACCGGCTTGAGAAGCACTATCGCGATATGCAGGATATCGAATTCACGGTGGAGCAGGGCACGCTCTACATGCTGCAGACGCGGTCGGGCAAACGCACGGCGCAGGCGGCCTTGCGGCTTGCCGTCGAGATGTGCCGCGAGGGGCTGATCAGGCAGGACGAGGCCGTTCTGCGGCTCGATCCCTCGCAGCTGGATCAGCTGTTGCACCCGACGATTGCGAAAGACGCTGTGCGCGATGTGTTCGTGAAGGGCCTGCCGGCTTCGCCTGGCGCGGCCGTGGGGCAGGTGGTGTTCGATCCCGCCGAGGCGGTGCAGATCGCGCAGCAGGGCAAGCCGGTGATCCTGGTGCGTATCGAGACGTCGCCGGAAGACATTCAGGGGATGCACGCGGCCAAGGCCATCGTGACGGCGCGCGGGGGCATGACGTCTCACGCGGCTGTCGTGGCGCGCGGCATGGGGCGTCCGTGCGTGTGCGGCGCGGGCACGCTGCAGATCGACGCCGACAAGGGCATTGTGAAGGTCGGTTCGCGCACGCTGAAGAAGGGCGACATCATCACGGTGGACGGCGCCAAGGGCGAGGTGCTGGTCGGCGCGGTGAAGATGGTCGAGCCGCAGCTGGGCGGCGATTTCGGCGAGCTGATGAGCTGGGCCGATGGCGCGCGGCGCATGAAGGTGCGCGCGAATGCGGAGACGCCGCTGGATGCGGAGACTGCGCGCAAGTTCGGCGCGGAGGGCGTCGGCCTTTGCCGCACGGAGCATATGTTCTTCGACGCCGAGCGTATCTCCGTGGTGCGCGAGATGATCCTTGCGGAAAAGGAGAGCGGCCGCCGCCGGGCGCTGGAAAAGCTGCTGCCGATGCAGCGGAAGGATTTCAGCGAAATCTTCCGCATCATGGCGGGGCTGCCGGTCACGATCCGGCTGCTCGATCCGCCGCTGCACGAATTCCTGCCGCACAGCGACGAGGACATGGCGGAAGTCTCGAAGCAGTCGGGCGTGTCGGTCGATGTGCTGCGCGCGCGGGCGGAAGAGCTGCACGAGTCGAACCCGATGCTGGGGCATCGCGGCTGCCGGCTGGGCGTGACCTATCCCGAGATCTACGAGATGCAGGCGCGCGCCATCTTCGAGGCGGCGCTGGATGTGGCGAAGGAGACGGGCGCGGCCCCCGTGCCGGAGATTATGATACCTCTCGTCGCCACGCGCCGAGAACTGGAGCTGATGCGCGGCTTGGTGGTGCAGACGGCGGAGCGGGTGTTCAGCGAGCGCAAGGCGCAGGTTGAATACCTGGTCGGCACGATGATCGAACTGCCGCGCGCGGCGCTGCGCGCCGGCGAGATCGCGGAGGAGGCGGAGTTCTTCTCGTTCGGCACCAACGACCTGACGCAGACGGCGCTGGGCATCTCGCGCGACGATGCCGGGCGATTCCTCAAGACGTATGAGGAGCGCGGCATCTACGAGAAGGACCCGTTCGTTTCGATTGATCGCGATGGGGTGGGCGAGCTGGTGCGGATCGGGTGCGAGCGTGGCCGCGCGACGCGCCAGCGCCTGAAGCTGGGCGTGTGTGGCGAGCATGGCGGCGATCCGGCCTCGATCTACTTCTTCGAGGAGGTGGGGCTGGACTATGTGTCGGCTTCGCCCTTCCGCGTGCCGGTGGCGCGTCTTGCGGCGGCTCATGCCGCGCTGGGCAAGAAGGGGTAGGGCCGGCGCGTTTATCCTCTCCGGCCGCTGCGCGCCGGTCTTGACGTCTGGCCCGGTCGGGAGAAATCTTCCGTCAATTCCCAGGGGACGTCATATGAAAATTGCCATGCTCGTTGCGGCGGCCGCGCTCGCCGGTGTTGTTTTCGCGCCCATCGCGCAGGCGCAGGCTTCCTGCGAGGATATCGCCAACATCCTCGCCGCGGCCGAGTCCGATTTCGAGGACGTGCTGGGCGATGAGATCGATGACGAACTGTTCGAGTCGACTCTCGTCCTGGCCGGCGCGCGCGAATGCACAGTGGCTTATGACTGGGACAGCGCCTATCTCTGCGTCTGGCAGACGCCCGATGAAGCCTCCGCCAAGCGCATGGTCGATACCCAGCTTGCGACGTTGCGCGCCTGTCTCACCGGCGACTGGAGGGAGGAGGCGCTGCCGGAAAGCTCGGACAAGTGGCGGCTGATCGCCGGCTCGAATTTCAAGCTATCCATCGGAGACGAGGAACTTGTCTTTGTCGCCCGCGCCGACGCCACGCGCGAGGAAGATCCGACCATCTATGAGGTCGAGCTTTCGCTCACCTATATCTGGTTCTGACCGGAGCTTGCGGGAGACGCCGCTTGACTATGGCGGGGGAAGGCTCAGCCTGCCCGTGGGAAACAGGCGAGGGGATGTCGATGAAACTCATGGCTGGACTTGTCGCTGCGGCGGCGCTGTCGCTGGCGCCGATCGCGCATGCGCAGCTGTCATGTGCGCATATCGATGAACTGAACGCGCTGGCCTTCGACGATTTTGGCGACATCGTCTCCGACGAGATCGAGAATGGATATTTCGACACCGACTACTGGCTGGACGATGCGGAGCAGTGCGTCGTCGCGATCGACTTCTTCGCCGAATGGTCCTGTCTCTATGTATTTGCAAGCGAGCCGGCGGCGGCGTCCTTCTATGCGGGTTTGACCGGCCATTTTGGCTCCTGCCTGTCTGCGTGGAAGCAGGAAGACACGGGCGAGGCGGCGCCCGAAGGCGAATACACGCCGCTGAAGCGCCGCGCGGCCTACGGCCCGGACGACCTGTCGGACCTGGAATGGTATCTGGCTTTCGAGCGCCATGACGGGGCCGATGGCGTTGATTGGCATGTCATGCTCGGGCTCAGCTATTTCTGAGCATCCGCCGGCTGCCGGCTGTCCCGCGCTGGATATCCACAAGAGGTGGCTTCCCTAGCGTGATATCGCGGAATCCGGCTCAAATCGGTGTCATGCCGATTCGTGGCGGGGTGTTGCCGAAGGGCCTCCGCGCCCTATTTCACCCGCGCGAGCCGGTCAGACGGCATTGAAAAGAGGGGCTATTCGTAAACGCCAAACGTTAACGTCTCGCCCGGCGGTTGAGCGGGAATCGTCCGGGCCGCCCCTGGCGCGGGATTTGCGGGGCTGCTGTCAAGCAGGACTTGGACTTGCCGCGTATCACTTGGCCCTATAGGGGCGGCTGACGTCGCACAGCTCTTAAAAACGAACAGCGACGGGTGTGTTGGTTGGAGTGTCTATCGGGCGCGCGCGAGCGTCCGTGCCGAATTGTCGGTTAACGAAGGTTAAGGGGAAGCTGGGGTGTTAAACCTCCCGAAAGCTATCAGTCCTATCCTTCATCACTTGAAGACGGCGATCACAGCCGTTGCCAAGTGGTGGGAGACCATGTCGGACGCCGACAAGCGTGAAGCCCGGCAACGTGCGCTGACCATCGGTGCGTGCGCGGCTGTGTTTGCCTTCGGCGGCCCCCTCGTGGCCCAGCGTTTCGGCGCCCAGAAGGCCCAGGAAACCTACATCACCAATGCGGCCGTTCTCGCCGAATCCCTGATCGCGGAAGAGCGTTCCGCTGCGGCCACCGCCAGCGGCGTCGAACTCGGCTATTTCTCCAACAGCGCCAACCCGGAAGCGCTGGTTCACACCGCGTCCTATATCAACGGCGCCACGGCGTCCGCGAGCGACGGCCTGACGCTGCGCGCACGCGACAGCGCCTCGCTGCAGGGCCTGATCGATTTCACCATTGACGATCTTGGCCTGCACGGCGGCAACGATGCCGAACTCGATTGCCTGTCGGAAGCCATCTATTACGAAGCCCGCTCGGAAAGCACGCTGGGCCAGCTTGCCGTCGCCGAAGTGGTGATGAACCGGGTCGCCAACCCGCACTATCCGAAGACGGTGTGCGGCGTGGTGTTCCAGGGCCAGTACCGCCAGACGGGCTGCCAGTTCACCTTCACCTGCGATGGCTCGCGCGCAGCCCGCCCGCGCGGCGAAGCGTGGGACCGTGCGCGGGATATCGCGCTGCATGTGCTCCTCGGCCTCAACACGCCGATGACCAACAAGGCGACGCACTATCACACCGACTATGTGAACCCGTACTGGGCCGCCGGCCTGGTCGAGACGGGTGTGATCGGCACGCACATCTTCTATCGCTTCCCCAAGACATCGAAAGAGTGGGGCACGGCGCGCCGGGCGCTCGCCGCGCAGGAGGTCGAGAACCGGGCGCTGGATCCGATGATCCTGGCTGAAGGCGTCGAGGGCGAGCTGACGGAAATTGCCCCGATGGACCCGTCCGCAGCGCTTACGTCTTCGCTGCTGGTGTCCGTCGACTCGGCGGATGTCGCGGCGATCGCGCCGGCGCCGAAGAGCGAGATGGACGGCTCGGCGCTCTAATTCTCGAAATCCAGACCGACATCGAGGTTCACCGCCGAGTGCGTCAGTGCGCCGGCCGAGATGAAGTCCACGCCCGTCGCCGCGATGGCTTTCACGGTTTCCAGCCGCACGCCGCCTGAGGCTTCGGTCTTGGCCTTGCCGCCGACGATGGCGACGGCTTCGGACAGCAGGGACGTGCTCATATTGTCGAGCAGGACTGCGTCGGGGGCGTGGGGCAGGGCCTCGCGCAGCTGGTCGAGGCCGTCGACCTCGATCTCGATGGCGCGGAGATGGCCCACGGCTGCGCGTGCGCGTTTCAGCGCTGCTGCGACGCCGCCGGCGGCGACAATGTGATTGTCCTTGATGAGGATGGCGTCGTCGAGGCCGAGCCGGTGATTGACGCCGCCGCCCAGGCGCACGGCGCGTTTTTCCAGCGCGCGGAAGCC
>CAZGWV010000088.1:0-13767 GCA_964529555.1 uncultured Rhizobium sp. | reverse complement strand
GGAAAGAACGGAGCAAGAACATGAGCGCGCTGATCAACGGAACGGCCAACTTCTGCGGCGCCAACGGCGCTTCCTACCGCTTCGAACGCATGAGCGCCGAAGCCGATTGGGCCAAGGTCCCCGGCGTCGTCCTGTTCGCCGCGCCCGAAGGCAAGGGCTGGCGCGTCATCCGCGTCGCCGACCAGGGCGGAACGGAGGGCGATGTCGCCACCTTCTGGCGCTGGCGTGAAGCGCGCCGCTATGGCGCCACGGCGATCTTCATCCGCCGCAACATGGATATCGCCGCCCGCCGCCGCGAAGCCGCTGACCTCGCCAACGGCCTCGATCCGGTCTTCGCCTCCGGCAGCGAGATGGCCAACGAAGACATGGCCATCGCCGCCTAGGGCGACGGCTTCAACAAGACCTCGTCATTCGGTGTGCGTGGGCGTTCAGTCTCCGCTGGTCTCCACACCGAACAGCCTGACGGGAAGCGGGCCCTGCGGACCACTCCGCAGGGCCCGACTCTTTTTGAGAATCTACTGCCCAATGCCTACTGCCGACTGCCCAGACTCTATTGCCCCACGCCGCCGCCCACCGGCTTCAGCGTCTGCTGGTTCGCCGCCGTCTTGGCCAGCCGCGCAAGCTGCACGAACTCGGCGCGATAGCCGAATTCGTCCTTGCCCTTCGCGCCATTGGCCAGCGCGATCACCGAGTCCCATGTGAACGAGTTGTCGAGATACGGGTCCCCGCGCATCAGCGAACCATAACCCGCCACCGAAGTCGCAAACCGCGTCGCCTCCGGCGCCTTGGAAATGTCGCTCACCTGATCCGCCGCCGTGATCGGCCTGTCGATCAGTTTCGAGGTATCCTCGCCCGGCGTCTTGTAGCGGATCTTCAGGAAGGCGAACTCGTTCGCCGCCCCCGCCACCGGCGTCGTCACGGGCTGATACCGGCTCGGGTCATTCAGCACGGCCTTCGATCCAACCGGCGTGATCTCGTAGATCGCCGTCACCGAAGCCCCCGCGCCGATCTCGCCGGCGTCCACCTTGTCGTTGTTGAAATCCTCCTTGTTGAGGATGCGCGTCTCGTAGCCGATCAGGCGATACTCGGCGACCTTCGCGGGATTGAACTCCACCTGGATTTTCACATCGTTTGCGATCGGAAACATCGACCCCGAAAGATCGTCGTTCAGAACCTTGCGGCCCTCATTCAGCGTATCGATATAGGTCGCAATGCCGTTCCCCGCCTGCGCCAGTTTCTGCATCAGGAGATCGTTGTAGTTACCGCCGCCAAAGCCGAGCAGCGAGAGATAGACGCCGCTCTCGCGCTCGCGGCTCACAAGGTCTTCAAGCTGATTGGGATCGTAGATGCCGACATTGAAATCCCCATCCGACAGCAGCATCACGCGATTGACGCTGTTCTTGTCATAGCTCTGCTTGGCGAGGCTGTAGGCCAGCCGCAGGCCTTCGCCGCCCGCCGTCGAGCCGCCCGCCTGCAGGCGATCGAGCGCCGCATTGATCTTCGCCTTGTCCGCGCCCGATGTGGGCTCCAGCACGGTCCCCGCCGCGCCCGCATAGACCGCGATGGAAACCTTGTCCTGCGCCGTCAGCTCATTGACCAGCAGCTTCAGCGACTGCACCGCCAGCGGCAGCTTGTTCTGGTCCGACATCGAGCCCGACACGTCGATCAGCAGCGTGAGGTTCAGCGGCGGCCGTGCATCCGGCTTGATGTCATAGCCCTGGATCGCGACATGCATCAGCTGCCGCCCCTCGGCCCAGGGCGAGGGCACGATCTTCACGGTCGTCTCGAATGGCTGCTCCTTCGATTTCGGCAGCGCGTACTCGTAATCGAAATAGTTGATCAACTCCTCGATCCGCACCGCGTCCTTCGGCGGCAGGTATCCCTGGTTCAGCATCCGGCGAACGTTGGAATAGCTCGCCGTGTCGACATCGATGGAGAAGGTCGAGACCGGCTCCTCGGCGACCACCTTCACCGGGTTGATCTCGACATCCTGATACCTGTCGCGAACCACATCGCCCGGCTGGGGCTGTGGGGCGATCTGCGCGAAGGACGTGCCCTGCGGCGCCATTCTCGGCGCCATCGCGCTGGGCATCGCCAGCGAGGGCGGCGGCGGCGGGGCTGGCGGCGCCATTGCGGCCATGTCGCGCGATTCCGATGTAACGGCGGTCGCCGCGATGGAAGCGTCCTGCGTCGGCGCCCCGGCCCGGCCGCGGGCGCCCGCTTCGCCCTCGGGCGGCGCGTTGGATGTACAGGCTGCCAGAGCGATGGCGGAAACGGCGGCCAGCGCGGCGTATTGGAAACGTTTCATGCTGATGTCCCCTGTTGAATTCAGTGGGGCGATCAGGCGCGGCGAATGGGGCGAGTTTACGTCGGATTACAGACGTAAGCTAGGTCATTCGCGGACGGCTTCATTCGGCTTCGGCTGGCGGCGCCGGCCGTCTGGCGGCGACCCATTCGGCAATATCCGCTTCCAGAACGGGCAGGGGCCGCGGCCCCGGAACCAGGATCGCTTCGTGGAAAGCCTTGAGATCGAAGGCCGCTTTCAGCTCCCGCTCCGCGCCCGCGCGCATCCGGCGAATGGTCTCGCGTCCGGTCATGTAGCTGGCGGCAAGTCCCGGCCAGATCGTCATGCGGTCGACTTCGAGTTCGGCTTCCGCCGCCGTCATGCCGATCGTGTCTTGCAGGTAAGAGATGGCCTGCGGCCGCGTCCACGTCTCCGAATGGATGCCCGTGTCCGCCACCAGCCGCGCCGCCCGCTGGATCATGGCCTGCAGATAGCCCAGCCGGCCGATCTTGTCGTCCTGGTAGGCGCCAAGCTCCGCCGCGAGGTCTTCAGCGTAAGTCGCCCAGCCTTCGCTGAATGCCGGCAGGCCGATGAAATACGAAAGCACCGGCTGTCCCACGCGCTCGCGTGCAAGCCCCGCCTGCATGTGATGCCCCGGCGCGGCCTCATGGAAGGCCAGCGTCGGCAGCGACCAGGTCGGGAAGTCCAGTGTCGAGCGCAGGTTCACATTGAACACCGCTGGCCGCGATCCATCGAGCGCGGGCGATTTGTAGAAGGCGCTCGACGCCGAGTCCTGCGTCAGCGGCGCCGCCTCGCGCACATCCACCTTCGCTTTCGGGGGAGCAGGCAGAACGCGCGCCGACTGCGCCAGAGCCCAGTCGATCTTCTCGTTCAGCAGCGCCACCACGGCAACGCGCCCCTCAGGCGTATCGGGCAGGAGATAAGCCGGATCGGCAGCCAGACTCCGCAGCCGCGCGCCGATCCCGCCATCGACGAGGCCAAGCTCGGCAAGCAGCGGGTCGATCTCCCCGGAGATATCGAGCACCAGCTTCTCGCCAGCCGCATGCAGCTGCTTCGCGGAAATATCCGTCGTGGTGTGAAGCCGCAGCGCCGCGCGGTAATACGCCTCGCCATTCGTCAGCCGCCAGACGCCCGGCTCTTCCGCCGCCGTCTCCAGCGTCGTCTCAAGCAGTTCGATCAGCCGTCCATACTCGACCTTGATGTCGCCCCCGATGAGATCGGTCGCCTTCTTCACCAGCGCCGTGATCTCTTCCTCGCGAATATCCGGGATCTGGGCGAGGCATTCGATGAAGTAGGTCACCAGCGGATGCTCGCGCGGATTGGCCGGCGCCAGCTGCTTCGCCTTCGCCAGCGTCCGCCGCAGCACAGCGGCCGGCGGCGCCGCGCCCGCCGCGATGTCCGTCTCGAACCGCCTGCGCTCGTCGCGCATCGCCCGGCTCATGCCTTCCAGCCGCTTCAGCCAGTCGTTGGCGTCCGTCCGCGAGCGCACCGGCGCGTGAAGCGTCATGAATTTTGAAAGGTCCGTATACGCCCCGTCCGCAAAGCTGATGACGTAGGGGCTCGCCCGCCCGAGGTCGGCATAGCCATATCCAAACGCATCGATTGCCGTGACCGCTTCCAGCAGCCAGACCGCGATATCCCGCTGGCGCAGGGCCTCGTCCCCAAGGGTCGCCCGGTCGATCTTCTCGAGGGCGGCCAGCTGGCTCAGCCGGTTGGTTCTGTTCCGCTCGGTCGCGGCCATGGACCGCTCGTCCAGCCGGTCGGCATATTTGCCCCCGAACAGGGCGTCGGGCAGGCCCATCGTGTCGGCCGCCTCGGGCCTGCGGTGGGCTTCGGCGCTTCCCATCTGCTCGATCAGGGCCGCAAGTTGGGGGTCTGAAACGACTTCAGGCGGCGAACATGCGGCAAGCGCAGTGCCGATCACCCCCAAAAACAGGGCCTTTGCAGGAAATTTCCGGCCGCCGTGCTGCATACGATTCGCTCTGGTTGAGGCTGCCGAAGTTTTCCGATAAGCACCTGCCAGCATCAAGTCAGGAGCTAGTTAATGAGTACTCCAGCCCCAGGCGGTCAGCCCGAATTGACCGGCCAGGTCATGTTCTACAAGAGGCCGGAGCCCCTCTCGCTCGAGAAGCACCGGGATCTCGGCGTCAAGCAGATCGCCGCCCCGTTCTCCTTCCTGAAGACCGCCCACGCCGTTCCGATCACGGTCAGCGAGTTCGGCGTCGCCGCCACCTGCTATCCGATCATCTTCGTCGGCAACGACAAGACCCCGGTTGCCGTGATGGGCGTCCGCCAGAATGAGAACGAGTATATCGACGCCACCGGCCAGCCGGACCCGGACACCTATCTCCCGGCCTTCGCCCGCCGCTATCCGTTCGTGTTCGCCTCGGACCCCAAGAGCGACAAGCTGCTCCTCTGCGTCGATACGGAAGCCCAGATGGTTTCCAACTCGCCGGACGTGAAGTTCTTCGATGGCGAGAGCGCCTCGAAATTCACGCAGGACGCGATCGAGTTCTGCAAGGAATTCGAACGCCAGCGCCGCGCCACGGCCGAGTTCGTCGAGCTTCTCGACAAGGCTTCCCTGTTTGAGCAGAAATCGGTGGCCTTCACGCCGCGTGACGCCGAGGGCAATCCGGGCGAAACGCAGAAGATCGCCGATTACTGGGCGATTTCGGAAGAGGGCCTGAACGCCCTCCCGGAAGCCAAGTTCCAGGACATCCGCAACACGGGCGCCCTCGCGGCAGTCTACGCCCACATGGTCTCGCTGATGAACTGGCAGCGCGTCATCCAGCGCACGATGCGCCGCCTGTCGACGGCGCCGACGCCGACCCCGAACTGAGGGCTTCCGCCTCGCTTCAACGCGAGCGCACGGGCCGTCACGTTACGGGGAGGGGGCTAGCCACGCCCCCTTCGCCACCCTACTTGCAAACCAGCGGGCCGCAGCCGAAATCATCGGCTGCGGCCTTTACGGCTTGAGCGGTGTCAGGACGCTCTGGCCAGAAAAGTCAAAGGGTGTCGATTGCGGACGCTTTATCTTCGCTGCCTCAGCCTCCTGACCGGGCTGCTGTTCGCCATCGCGCTGGCGGCCCAGCCGGCTGCTGCACAGGCCACCGGCAGCAGCGACCACGCCACCGGCACGCTGATGGTCGAACGCTCCGCGGCGGTGCCGGGCGAAACCTTTGTCGGCGCCCTCCGCCTCGATCTGGCTGACGGCTGGCACGTCTACTGGAAAAATCCGGGCGACAGCGGCTTCCAGCCCACCGCCGAATGGGCGAACTCGCCCACAGTCTCCGCCGGCGAATTCCGCTTCCCGCCGCCCCACGCCATCTCGCTCGATCCGCTGATGAACTATGGCTATGAGGGCGAGGTCATCCTCCCCTTCGACCTCACGATCGCACCCGACGCCAAAGCCGGCGACACGCTCACCATCGGCGCGCTGTTCGACTACCTGATCTGCGCCGACGTCTGCATCCCCGAAGCGGTGACGCTCTCGATCTCCGTGCCGGTCGCCGCCGCGCCCGCCATCGACCGGGAGTCGAGCGCCGTCATCGGCGCCGCGCTGGCGAAGCTGCCCGTGAACCTCACAGGCCGCGCCGCCATCGAGCGCATCGACGGCGGCTTCCGCATCGGCGTCGCCGATCCCGCCGTCGCCGCCGCCATCGTGAACGCGGCCGACATGCGCTTCTTCCCCAATGGCCCCGAAATCCTCCACCCGCCGATCCAGCCCGCGAAGTTCGGCCCCGACGGCGTCGTGCTCGACCTGCAGGCATCCGCCTTCGCCACGCCCACGAGCGTGATCTCCGGCCTGCTGGTGATCGAAGGCAAGGACGGCTCGCAGCTCGGATGGGAAGTCGCGCCCACGCCCGGACCCATGCCGGACGGCGTCGCCGCGCAGGACTTTGTCCGCTCCGGCGCCGCGCCCGCGAACGCAACGCCTCCCGCCGCCCCGCTGGATTTCGCAACTCTCGCCACCCTGCTTGGCCTCGCCTTCCTCGGCGGCCTCGTGCTGAACCTCATGCCGTGCGTGCTGCCGGTGCTGACGATCAAGGCGGCAGGCCTCGTCCACACGGCCCACGATCCGGTTGAATCCCGCAAGCACGGCATCGCCTATCTCGCGGGCGTCGTGGTGTGCTTCGCTGCTGTCGGCCTCGTGCTCGTCGCGCTGAAGGCCGCTGGCGACACCTCGGTCGGCTTCGGCTTCCAGCTGCAATATTCGTGGGTCACCGGCCTGTTTGCGCTGGTGATGTTCGTGGTGGGGCTCAACCTGCTCGGCGTGTTCGAGATCGGCGGATCCCTGGCCGGCATTGGCGGCAATCTCGCGGACAAGGGCGGCGTCTCCGGCGCCTTCTTCACGGGCCTGCTGGCCGCTTTCGTCGGCGCTCCCTGCGTCGGCCCGTTCATGGCCACGGCGGCCGGCGCGGCGCTGTCCCAGCCTGCGCCGGTGATCGTCGCGGTGTTCGTCGCGATCGGCATCGGCATGGCCGCGCCCTTCGTCCTGCTCAGCTTCACGCCCGCCTTCGCGAAAATCCTGCCCAGGCCGGGCCGCTGGATGGAGACGTTCAAGCAGGTGCTGGCCTTCCCGCTATTCCTCACAGCGCTGTGGCTCCTCTGGGTGCTGGCGGGGCAGGCGGGCACGGACGGTGTAATCGCCGTTCTGCTCGGCGCGGTCGTCATCGGCTTCGGCGTCTGGCTGGCCGGCCGGGTCGGACAGAAGGCGGTGGGCCGCTTCGCGGCGCTGGCCATCGTCATAGGCGGCTTCGCAACCGCGCCCGTTGTGATGAACCTTCCGAAACAACAGCTACTGGTCGAAGGCGCCCCGTGGTCGCCGCAGCAAGTCTCGGCGTTGCGCGCCGAAGGCCGCGTGATCTTCGTGGATTTCACGGCGACATGGTGCATCACCTGCCAGGTGAACAAGACCACCACGCTGACGTCGGATTCCGTCCAGAAAGCCTTCGCCGACACCAATACCGCCTTCCTCATCGCGGACTGGACCAATCGAGACAAGGTGATCGCCGAGGAACTCGCAAGCCATGGCGCTGCCGGAATTCCGTTCTATCTTGTCTATCCGGCTTCGGGCGGCGCCCCGGTGAAATTCGACGGTCTCCTTTCGGCGGGAACCATCGAGCAGGCGGTGCGCGAAGCTGCGGGGTCGATCTAGGGGGCGGAAGCGGGGAAGCCTTGCTTCCACGCATGAAATCCAAGGGGAGGAGCCTTATGACCAAAACGATACGCGACCGCCTTCCGGTCATTTTCGGTGCAGGCGCTGCGGCAGTGCTGACGGCGGCGGCGCTGGTTGTCTCCAGCGCGAATGCCGCACCTCCAGGCAATGTCGCGCCGTCGTTCAGCGAAGTGAACACGGCGGGCAAGACCGTCTCGCTCGCCGACTTCAAGGGCAAGACCGTCGTCCTCGAATGGACCAATGACGGCTGCCCCTTCGTGAAGAAGCATTACGGCTCGCAGAACATGCAGAACACGCAGGCCGCCGCAACCGCCGATGGCGCCGTGTGGCTGTCGGTGATTTCGTCCAAGCCCGGTTCGCAGGGCCACGCCACCGCAGCCCAGGCCGACAAGCTGACCGCCGATCGCGGCGCGAAGCCCACGCATGTCCTGCTCGATCCCGATGGCTCGATGGGCCGCGCCTACGGCGCCAAGACAACGCCACACATGTACATCATCACGCCCGACGGCAAGATCGCCTATAACGGCGCGATCGACTCGATCCAGTCAGCCAAGGTCGACGACATCCCGAAGGCGACGAACTACGTCACCGCAGCGCTCGCCAATCTGAAAGCCGGCAAGGCGCCCGATCCGGCGCTCACCGTGCCCTACGGCTGCGACGTCAAATACTGATCTAGAAATCCCGTTCGATCGAACACTGCTGGGCGGCTGCGGACACAACGTTCGCAGTCGCTTTTGCTTGCGCCGTCCCGCCCACCGCCGGCGCGATCAGCGCAGCATCGCTCAGCATATGGCTGAGCCCCGACAGCGCCTTGGCCTGCGCCGCTCCCGTCGTCGCCACCGAGATCGCGGCCAGTTGCTTGTCCGTCTCACCCGCCATCCCGCGGAAGATGCAGCGCAGATCCGCAGGCCCACCGGCCTTGTCGATCTCCGACGAAAGCCGAACCGCCACCAATCCAAACCGCTGGACGTCCGCCACAAGGGCAGGGGCCAGCGCCGCCGGCTTCGCCGATGGCCGCGCCCTTGCCGTCGTCTCGGCAGACCTTACCTGTGTAAGCAGCCGGCTCGCCTCAGCCTGAACCTGCTGCGCCAGCGTGTCCGCAGCCGCCGGGGCGGCGAGGCAGGCGGCAAGCGCGAGGACGGCAAGAATTCGCTTCATGGGACCAGTCTGCCGCCCTCCCGTTAAGGCTTCCCCAAGCCGGACGGGGCGATTGAGCAACAAAGTTGCGGGCGGCGTTCCCTTGCGCTATCCCGCAGGCCCCAATGCTTGAGGGCTTTGGGACGGATGGCCATCATGTCGAACGACGAGCAGAAGCGGCCCGAGGCGCGCAAGCCACGGGGATTTCCTGACAGGACGGCGGCGGTCATCGCCGCCGAACGGAAGCTCGTTGACTCGATAAGCGCGGTCTACCAGCGCTGGGGCTTCGATGCCCTCGACACCGGCCCGTTCGAATATGTCGACGCGCTCGGCAAGTTCCTGCCCGACACGGATCGTCCCAACAGCGGCGTCTTCGCCCTGCAGGACGATGACGAGCAATGGATCGCCCTCCGCTACGATCATACGGCCCCGCTGGCCCGCTATGTCGCCGAGAACTGGGAGCGCATCCCCAAGCCCTTCCGTCGCTATTCGGCAGGCCCGGTCTGGCGCAACGAGAAGCCTGGCCCGTTCCGCTTCCGCGAATTCATCCAATGCGATGCTGACTCGGTCGGCGTGGCCGGCCCCGCCGCCGATGCCGAAATGATCGCCATCGCCGCCGAGGCGATGCAGGCCGCCGGCGCCGCGCGCGGCGAATACGTGATCCGCGTCAACAGCCGCCAGATCCTCGACGGCATCATGGAAACGGCCGGCGTGATCGATCCCGCCCAGCGCGGAACGGTTCTCCGCGCGCTCGACAAGTTCGACAAGTTCGGCGTCGAGGGCGTCACGCTGCTGCTGGGCAAGGGCCGCAAGGACGAGTCCGGCGACGTCACGCAAGGCGCTGGCCTCGCCGGAAACCAGATCGACGTGCTGATCGAGTTCATCACCTCGCGCTCCGTCACGCGCGCGGAGACTGTACGCAAGCTCGCCAACTCCGCTGGCATGACCCGCTCCGGCGCGCAGGGCGTTGCCGAACTCACGGAGATCGACGCGATCCTGAGTGCGCTCGGCATCGGCGACGATGCTGCCGCGTTCGACCCGTCCATCGTGCGCGGCCTCGAATACTACACCGGCCCCGTCTTCGAGGCCGAATTCCTGCGCGAGTTCCGCGATGCCGATGGCAATGCGCTGAAGTTCGGATCGGTCGGCGGCGGCGGCCGTTACGATGGCCTCGTCGCGCGTTTCCGTGGCGAGCCCGCGCCTGCAACCGGCTTCTCCGTCGGCATCAGCCGCCTTGCCGCCGCGATGGCTGCCAGTGGGGAAGAGCAGGCGCCAGGCCCCGTGCTCGTGCTCGTGCTCGACAAGGATCAGTTGGCCGACTATGCGACGCTCGCCTCAGATCTGCGCCGCGCCGGCGTTCGGGCCGAGATGTATCTCGGCTCCTCCGGCATGAAGCCGCAGATGAAATACGCCGACCGCCGCAACGCGCCCGCCGTCGTCATCGTCGGCGGAAACGAGCGCGAGAAGGGCGTCGTCACCATCAAGGACCTCAAGGCCGGCGCCGCCGCCGCAAAAGGCATGACCGACAACGACGCCTGGCGTTCCGAGCGTCCGGGCCAGTTCGAATGCCCGCGCACGGAAATGGTCGCGCGCATCAAATCGATCGTAGGCCAGTCGTGACCCTGTCTTCGCAGGCCGCTGCCGCCCTCGCGCGCATCTCTCGCGCCAGCGGCGTCCGCGCCGAACCGCAAACGCTGATCCCGGCCGAGATCGTGCTGGAGTTGTCGGGCGAAGCCGTCCGCTCGCGGCTCTGCATCTTCACCGACGCCAGCGGGAAAGAGCACTGCCTGCGGCCCGATCTCACCACGCCCATCGCGCAGATGGTGGCCTCGGGGTCGCTTCCCGTGGCGCGCTATCACGAGTCCGGCCCCGTCTATCGCCTGCCGCCGCGCGGCTCCAACGAGCCGGTGGAGCATCTGCAGCTGGGCTTTGAATGGTTCGGCAATGTCGGCTCGCCCGCTGAGGACGCCGAGGCGCTGGCCGTCGCGCTTGAAGCCGCGCAGGCCGGCGGCGTCCGCGCTGCTGACGTTCGCTTCGGCGATGTTGCGATCTATCACGCCGTGCTCGCGGCCCTGCCGCTATCCGGCCAGTGGCGCGACCGCCTCCGCCGCGGCTTCAGCCGCCGCAAGGGTCCGCGCGAGTTGCTCGCCGACGCGGGGGGCAGGGCGGTCGATGCAGCTGGGCTCGCGGCGCGCATTGGCGCGCTTGCGCCAGCGGATGCTGAGTCCGCTGTGCTGTCCGAACTCTCCACGCTGGGCGTCGAGCCAGTCGCCCGCAGCGCAAGGGACATCGCGGATCGCCTCCGCGAGAAGGCTTCGGAAGCGGCGCCAGACGCCGCCAGCGCCGCCGCCATTCTCGACTATCTGGGTATTGCCGCGCCGATGGCCGAAAGCGCTTCCGTGCTGCGTGGCTTTGCCAAAATGGCGGGCCTCGACCTCTCGGGCGCGCTGGAAGCCTACGAGGAGCGGCTGGCGCTGATCGCCAGGCTCAAACCGCCCTTCTGGTCTGACGCCGTGTTCAGCGCGGAAGCGGGCAGGCGGTTCGAATATTATGACGGCTTCGTCTTCGAGGTCGCCCGCGCGGGTGCGGAAGATCGTCCTATCGTTTCCGGCGGCCGTTATGACGGGCTGATCTCGCGCCTCAGCGGCGGATCGCATTCGGCCAGCGCCATCGGCGCGGGGGTGCGGGCCGACCGGCTGCTGGAAGGGGCGCGGGCATGAGCGCGCTGAAACTTGCCATTCCGTCGAAGGGCCGCCTCAAGGAACAGGCGGAAGAGTTCTTCGCCAAAGCCGGTTTCCGTATCGAGCCTCTCGGCGGTTCGCGCGGCTACTTCGCCCGCATCCCGACCCTGCCCGATGTCGAAGTGCGCCTGCTGTCAGCAAGCGAGATCGCGTCCAGCGTTATCGCGGGCGATGTCCATGTCGGAATCAGCGGCGAGGATCTGCTGCGTGAACAGGCGGGCGATCTCGATCGCGTTGTTCACCTGCTGATCCCGCTGGGTTTCGGTCGCGCCGATCTCGTCGTCGCTGCGCCCAAGAGCTGGCTCGACGTCGAGACCATGGCGGACGTCGATGACGTGGCCGCCCGCATGGAAACCTCAACGGGCCGCAAGCTGCGCGTCGCGACGAAGTATGTCCGCTCCACGCGCCGCTTCTTCACCGCCGAGGGGGTGGGGCACTACCGCATCGTCGAGAGCGCCGGGGCAACCGAGGGCGCGCCAGCCGCCGGCGTCGCTGAACTGGTGGTCGATATCACCACGACGGGCGCAACGCTGGAGAGCAACGGTCTCAAAATCATCCGCGACGGCGTGATCCTGCGCAGCCAGGCGCAGCTGGCTGCCAGCTTGAGCGCCGACTGGTCGCGGCGTGCGATGGAATCGCTGGCCCAGCTGGTGCGGGCAATGGGCGCCGAGGATGCCGCCGCGGCGGGCCGTTTTGACGATTTTGTGGCGAACGTCACGAAAGACCGGGGCTGACCCGGACAAACCGCGATTCCAACTGGTATCAGGATGCCTGCTCGATTGTTGCGCATACGAGAGTCTGGCGGGCGGATTATACCCCGGAATGCCAAATCCATAGCTGGATCGGGCCAATCTCGGCCGGTTTTCGATTACGGGACCGCAACTTCATGCTTGACTCGCACGAACGTTCGCGAGAGTGTGATGACGAACTGCTTCGGCGGTTTGGCGTTTCGGGGAGGAAACGCTCGTATCAGACCCTTTTAGTGGCGGCGCGTTCATCGCGCCGCCCTTTTTCTTTGTGTTTCAGGGTTTTGAAGTCCCCCTGACTGACGCCTTCGTATCCTTGATCCGACATTCGCGTATCGAAGCTGACTGGTCGATGAACAGACGCAGCCCCGACTCGGCTGAGATGGTGAACGCCAAAGGGTTCGGCAAGTAGGCGAGTCGTGTGGCCGGAAAGAAGTCGGGGCGACCTGCTCGCAGGCCGCCCCATTTCGGCATTCTGAAGTTCGTTTGGATTGGTTCGCCCGAGGTCAGGATGGGCTTTTGTTGAACTTCGTGATTATCGATAAATGAATATCGATAATCGAGCAATCCTCTGCGTTCGCCTGGATGGCGGAATATGCAGATGGATTGCAAGCGAGAAGCTTTGTCGCCTTGCGAGGGGGATGCAGCATGTTCTGCCCGCGCCTCGGTTTTCTGCCGGATCGGATTTCGGAAAATCGGCGAACCGTCGTTGATTGTCCCCAGCCGCGCGAGTGCCGATCACGGAGTCGTGAAGGGGGCGATCCGCGCGAAAGCAAAAGAGGCGGCCCTTGCGGGGCCGCCTCCTGCAGTTGGCAGTGACGTGAGTCGGATGGACTAGAAGTCCATGCCGCCCATGTCCGGCATGCCGCCAGCCGGGCCGTGGCTGTGGCCGGCGTCTTTCTTCGGCGCATCGGCGATCGCAGCTTCCGTCGTGATCAACAGGCCGGCCACCGAAGCGGCGTTCTGCAGGGCCACGCGGACGACTTTCGCCGGGTCGATGATGCCCATATCGACGAGGTCGCCATACTCTTCCGTCTGCGCGTTGAAGCCGAACGTCTTGTTGGCTTTTTCCGAGCGGATGCGGCCGACGACGAGCGAGCCTTCGACGCCCGAGTTTTCCGCGATCTGGCGGATCGGGGCTTCGAGAGCCTTGCGGACGATGTCGATGCCAGCTTGCTGGTCATCGTTGTCGCCTTCGGACTTGATGTTGAAGGCCGCGCGGAGGAGGGCGGTGCCGCCGCCGGCGACGATGCCTTCTTCGACGGCAGCGCGCGTGGCGTTCAGGGCGTCGTCAACGCGGTCCTTGCGCTCTTTCACTTCCACTTCCGTGGCGCCGCCAACCTTGATGACGGCAACGCCGCCAGCGAGCTTGGCCAGACGCTCTTGCAGCTTCTCGCGGTCGTAGTCCGACGTGGTGTCGTCGATCTGCTTGCGGATCTGCGAGATGCGGCCTTCGATCTCTTTCTTCTTGCCGCCGCCGTCGACGATCGTGGTGTTCTCTTTCGAGATCTGCACGCGCTTGGCTTTGCCGAGCATGTCGATGGTGACGTTCTCGAGCTTGATGCCGAGATCTTCGGAGATGACCGTGCCGCCCGTGAGGATGGCGATGTCTTCCAGCATGGCCTTGCGGCGGTCGCCGAAGCCCGGAGCCTTGACGGC
>CAZGWV010000087.1:6031-14118 GCA_964529555.1 uncultured Rhizobium sp. | reverse complement strand
CTGGGGCAGATCCGGAAGTAGGCTTCGCCGCCGGTTCGCTGCGAGGCAGACCCCCACCTGTCCGCCCCCTAAACGGGGCGGGACCTTGCAGGGCCAGCTTACCCATTATTGGAGAGCGGTGACGCAACAGGGTCCCGCCCCGTTTAGGGGGCGGACAGGTGGGGGTCTGCCTCGGCACAGGGATTTCGAGCCTGTTGAGCATCCCTGGCCAATGTCAGGTGGGCTTTAGACCTGTCGCTGGCGTGCTAAACAACCCCACAGGGCAGCGACTCGGGACGGACATGGCCAAGAAGCAGGAAATCCTGTCGCTCAGCGACGCCATGGCGGGCCTGCCGAAGGACTTCGCGTTTTTTTCCGACCACTTCAGCGCGAGCGTGCAGCCCCAGCTTGCCGCGCGCGAGGCGGATCGCGTGAAGGCGGTGGCGCGCCAGCGCAATTTCGGGATCGGCGGCGTGCTGCTGGCGGCCGCGATCTTCGCCGGCTTCGGCCTGCTGATGCCGAGGGACGGCTTCATCTTCGGCGGCTTCATCGGCGTGTTCGCGGCCATCGGCCTCTATGCCTGGGGCAGCATGCAGCTGAACAAGCTGGCGAAGGAGACCAAGCTGATGCTGGTCGAGCCGGTGACGTCCAAGTTCGGCATGGCCTACCAACTCGCCCCCGCGCAGCCCGCCGCGATCAACACGTTCCGCTCGCTGGGCCTCGTGCCGGGCTGGGATCGCTCGCAGTACGAGGATCGCCTCACGGGCCAGCGCAACGACACGCCGTTCGAATTCTTCGAAGCGCACCTCGAGGAAAAGCGCACGACGACCGACGGCAAGGGCCGCACGCGCACGACATGGGTGACGGTATTTCGCGGGCAGTGTCTCGTCGTGAACTTCCACAAGCAGTTCAACGGCGTCACCAAGGTGTTCCGCGACAAGGGCATGTTCAACATCTTCGGCAAGCTCGCGCAGGGCGGCAAGAGCCAGAAGGTGAAGCTCGAAGACCCGGTGTTCGAGAAGGCGTTCGAGGTCTACTCGACCGATCAGATCGAAGCGCGCTTCATCCTGACGCCGGATTTCATGGAGCGCCTGATCGGGCTCGAACGCGCGTTCAAGGGCAAGCAGGTGCGCTGCGCATTCGCCGGCGGCCAGATGCTCCTTGCGTGCGAAGGCGCGAACCTTCTCGAAGTCGGCTCGATGTATCGTCGCATGGACGATCTCGGCCGCGTGCGCGAGATGCTCGTCGACTTCGCGGCGATCTTCCTGCTGATCGATGCGATGAGCCAGCGGCTCACGCCGGATGCGCTGCGTGTTCCGGGCGGCGACGTCTGACCTTCAGACTTCGGGCGCCGCAAACGCATTCCCGACACATCTTCGCCTTCATTCATGGCGCGTTCAGCCGGCGCTTGCCAAAACATGTCTGTACACGGCGAAACGGGGATCGCGGTCTGAGGGGAAGGGTTGGGGAACGAACTGATCCGTGTGCGGCGCGCTTGAGGCTTCCCGGTATTGGGGGCGGTTCGGGGGAACCGAGGGAAGGGAGCGCAGGGCTGGTTTCGCCGGGGGGCGGACAATGCCGTTGAACCGGGACTGCATGTGGCTGGCTGCGGGGGACGGAGCTGGCTACTGCAGGGGGCGGAGATCGACAATCGGCGTGCGCCCTCTCTGGCATGTCCGAAGGTCGAGCGGGGATGCTGGCCCTGGGGAATCGTCGTGGCTGGGGGCGCGGCGGCTCAAGGGGGGACGGGATCCGGGTTGGGCGGGCTGGGGGCCTCCGTCGTGGACGCGGCGGGGGCCTTCAGCCGTTCTGGAGGCAATCGCGCATCGCCAGGTTCCTCGCGAAGTGATTCCAGTTGCCCAGAATCGGCGTTCTTGATCTGTGGCGGCTGACGATGCGGAGACTGATCGCCAATGGCCAAGAAGCCCTTCTTCGAAGACGTGCTGGAGCGCGGCCTGTTCGCCTCGCGATGGCTGATGGCGCCGTTCTATATCGGCCTGATCGCCGCGCTGGGCGCTCTGATGGTCGTGTTCTTCCAGGAACTGGCCCACTCGCTTCCGATGCTCTGGACGTTCGATCCAGAGACGCACGCCTATGCCATGACCGCCGACGACGCGATCATGCTGTCGTTGTCGCTGATCGATCTGTCGCTGGCCGGCAATCTCGTCCTGATCGTGATTTTCTCGGGCTATGAGAACTTCATCTCCAAGCTCGACGTAGGCGACCACAAGGACCGTCCCGACTGGATGGGGACCGTGGACTTCTCGGGCCTCAAGCTGAAGCTGGTGGCCTCGATCGTTGCAATCTCGGGGATCGCGCTGCTCAAGGCCTTCCTCGATCTCGGCACGGCCGAGGAGTTCACGCCCGTGATGGAGCGGACCTTGATGTGGCAGGTGATCGTCCACGTCACCTTCGTGGTGTCCGGCGTGCTGCTGGCCTTCATGGATTGGCTGACCGGCCACCAGAAGGGCTGATCCTCCCTACCCCCAAGAGAAAAGCCCCGCCGACCGTGGGTCAGCGGGGCTCAAGGGTGATTCTCGGGGGAGAGAATGATCGTGTTGTGTCCCCACGCGGCGCCGATGGATCGACCGGAACGGGGCGATGCGAAGAATCTTTGAGGCGCAAATGGGGCGCAGGCAGCTTGCCGGTGCGGAAGCTCAGTCCGCGAATGTAGCGATCACGGGCACATGGTCTGACGGCTTTTCCAGCGCGCGCGCCATGCGGTGGATCGAGATCGCCTTCAGGCGGTCGGTTGCCTGCGGGCTGCACATCAGATGGTCGATGCGGATGCCCCAGTCCTTCTGCCATGCGCCGGCCTGATAGTCCCAGAAGGTGTATTTCTGGATGCGCCCGTCGCGTGCCATGAAGGCGTCGGTGTAGCCCATCCATTGCAGCTTGCGGAAACGCTCGCGCGTGTCGCGCCAGGCGAGCGCATCCTCGGCCCATGCCTTCGGGTCCCAGCAGTCTTCATCGCGCGGGATGCAGTTGAAATCGCCCGCGAGCACAACAGATTCCTCATGCGCCAGCAGCGCTTTCGCGCGCTCGTTCAGGCGATCCATCCAGCGCAGCTTGTAGTCGTACTTGTCGCCGGGGCGCGGATTGCCGTTGGGCAGATAGACCGACGCGACGCGGATGGGGCGCGGCGCCTCGATCAGCACTTCGAGATAGCGGCTCTGTTCGTCCTCGGGCTCGCCGGGCAGGTGGCGCATTTCATCCGAGATCGGAAATTTCGAGAGAATGGCGACGCCGTTATAGGTCTTCTGCCCGAACACCGCACAATTGAAGCCCGCGCCCTCCAGCTCTTCGCGCGGAAACTTCTCGTCGATGCACTTGATCTCCTGCAGGCACCAGACATCGGCCTCACAGGTCTTCAGCACCTCCAGCACGGTGGGCAGGCGCGCATTGACCGAGTTCACGTTCCAGGTGGCGATCTTCATGGGCGATAATTTCTGATCGCGGCCTGATCGATCCGGTCGGCGGGGACGAGCTTGTAGTGTCGTTCCTCGACAACCTTGACCTCGTCGCTGTCGATCGTCAGCTCGAAAAGGGCGATAACATTGTCGGCCATGAACTGCGCGGCGATGGGTTTGCACCGCATGCCGGGAAATTCCTGCGCCGCATAGGCAATATCTTGCCCTGTCTGAACGACGCCGATCTGATCCTTGCCGCCCTTGGCTTGAACCGGAATCGCATAGTGACAGCCGTATTTGTCGAGACCGATATAAAGTTCGTCGATTTCGATCTGCCCGATGCCTTTGACGGCGGTACGCAGGTGGTTCTGCAGGCTGTATGTCGTCAGTCCGAGAAATGTGTCGATCAGGCGATTGTAGCGAACGATGGCGAGAAGGGCCTGTTCGTCATCAAGTGCATAGGTGCGGATGATTTCGGGCGTGGCGTCTGGAATGGCGATATTGGCGAGCAGGGTATTAGGAACGATCCGCGTCGCTTTGGCGAGCCTGAATCGATACCTGGCGCGGCCGGCGCCTTCGATGATCCATTCCAGGCTTTCTGTCTGCGTCGCCGCGATGCGGGGCGGCAGGTCGCGCCGGTAGCGATAGCTGTAAGGGACATCGCCCGGATTGAGATCGAGATCGGGCGCGTGCTTGTCTTTCGCGGCGATGATCTCGCGACGTTCAAAAACGAACTCTGTCGTGCCTGCACTGTAATGATCGAAGAATATCTGCTCGATGATCAGGTCGTAAGCGGCAGCTTGTTTCGTGCCATGGGCGGGGCGCCGCTCATCCTCGGAGTCGCGTTCTGCGCTCTCGTTCTTGTCAGCCATTCACGACACGTAGACGCTTCCGCGCTTCCTCGATCTCGTGCTGTTTTCGCTTCTTCGCGCCGCTTTTCCGGTCGCGTTTTGACGGGGGAGGCTTGACGCCGAAATGCTCGGCAGCCTCGGACAGTTCCATATACAGCAAACCCGGCTCGACAAGATCAATGCTTTCCTGCGGACGGATGGGTGTCGCTGCGACGGTTTCGATAAGCTTGCCCGCGACAGCGCGCGCAAGAGGCGGTGGCACGGCGTTTCCAATTTGCCGCGCTCCGTGCCATTTGGTGGCGTGAAACCGGAACCAGTCGGGGAACCCATGTAAACGGGCCATTTCGCGTACTGTGATGCAACGGTTGTGTGCATAGTGGATAGGGCGAGGGCTCGTAAACGCCCCCCGCGCTCCGTCTGTACCGGCGCGGAGCGTATTTGAGAGACCGTTCGGGGGCAGTTTGAAAAAGCGGCTGATCGGTTCGACGGAGCCGGGCGGCGTTTCCGCGAACCGGCGTTGCGAGATTTCAGAATGTGCTGTGCGCGCGCTGGACGTCAGCACTCCCGGATCCCATCTGCGCATATAGCCGAAATGCCAAGCGTCAGGCGTCATGCATCGGAGTTCTGCGGCGTAAGCGGATATCTTCTTGAACGCATTCGTTCTGACCGTATCGTGTTCGACAAGACCCTCGAAACGCTCAGCGTCGGGAATGTCTCCGATGGCGTCCGCGCATGTGGGGCCTTGAGGTAGGCCCAATATTTGGCGCAGTCCGTCTGCGGGGTTCGTGACAGCGAGCGGGTAGTCGGGAAGCTCCACGCCGTTTTTCGCTCCGAGCAGGATTAAGCGCTCACGGTGTTGCGGTACGCCGTAAGCGTCCGCGTTCAGAACCCGCCACGGCAAGCGAACGCGATAACCGCGCCTGTCGAACGCCTCTACCAGTTCATCGAGGAAAGCACGCTGCCTGCCGACCGTGAGGCCTTTCACATTCTCGAATACGAAAGTTTGCGCGTCGAGTTCGGCGACGAGCCGTACGAAGTCCATGACAAGCGTATTGCGTGGGTCGTCCAGGACCCTGTGTCCGATCAGAGAAAACCCTTGGCAGGGGGGGCCGCCGAAGACGCATGCAACGGGCTTCTTGCCTATCTTCGCCGCTTCGCGAATTTCATCGCCGGTCAGCTGGGCAACAGATTTCGGAACGATCACCGTCTGCGGGAAATTGAACTTGTGAACGGCGCAATGGACGGGATCGATTTCGACCGCAGCGGCAACGTCAAATCCCGCCTGCTCGAATCCAAGGCTCATCCCGCCCGCGCCGGCAAACAGATCGATGGCGATCGGCCGATCCTGAGGTCTGCGTTTGCCTGAGGGGCGCAAGGGAATCGTCATGGCTATATTTCTAGCGAGTTGTTCTCGTTTTGTCGCGCGCTTTCAGGCGGCGTTCCACAAACTTTTCGAGGCGGGAGCGCAAAGCGTCGATATTGGATAGGTCGCATTGCCAGACGACGGCGACATCCCATCCTAGAGCCCTGAGTTGGCGCAGGGTGCGGGCGTCTCGTGCGCGATTGGCGGCCAATTTAGGCCCCCAATAATCGGTCCTCGATTTTGCGGCGCGTCCTTTCCTGCACCCATGGCCATGCCAGAAACAGCCATGGACAAAGATCGCTTTCTTCCGTGACGGCAGGACTATATCCGGCCGACCCGGCAAATCCTTCCGATGAAGCCTGTAGCGGAATCCCAGTGCGAACAGTGTTCGCCGTACAATCAATTCAGGGCCGGTATCCCTTGTCTTGACCGACTGCATGATCCTGCGTCGCTGTTCGGGCGTTCTGGTGTCGGTCATGGCTGGGATGCCTAAAACCCCCGGAATTCCACAACCTCGCTGAGCGGTGCGCGCTCGGCATGGAGATCGTTCACGGGCGCGTTCGGATCAGGCACGCCAAGCGCCATGCCGGCGTAGAGCATGTGATTGTCGTCGAGCCCGAAATGCTCATGCAGTTCGACACGCAGGCGCGCCCAGCATTCCTGCATGCAGGTTCCCCAGCCGCGTTCCTCGGCGAGAAGCGCGATGGTCTGCATGTACATGCCCATATGCGCCCACTGGCCATGGCCCATGCGCTTGTCGATGATGAGGAAGAGTCCAACCGGCGCGCCGAAAAAGTTGTAGTTGTTGGCGAACCACATGATGCGGCGGGCGCGGTCTTCCTTCGGGATGCCGATCTTGTCGTACATCATCTCGCCCACGCGCTTGCGCCGCGCATTGTAGACCGGATCGACAAGGTTGAAGTCGGGATAGACCGGGCGGTCGCCCGGTATGCCGCCCGTCGGGTCGGCGGCGAGAACACGCTGCGCCATCGCAACGATCCGGTCCTTTTCTTCGCCGGCGACGGCGATGACTTTCCACGGCTGGAGATTGCCGCCCGACGGCGAACGCTGGGCCGTGGTCAGCAGGTCAGCCACATCGCCCCTGGTGATCGGCGTCGGCAGGAAGGCCCGCGTGGAGATACGCTGGCGCACGGCTTCGGTGACGGTCATCGGCGGGTCCTCGACAAGTCTGGCGCCAGGGTTCGGAATCGGGCGAGATAATGACTGGCAACATGACCATTTGTTCGTTTGACCCGGCCGCACGCAAGCGGCGACTCTCAAACTTCCGATCTGTTCACGCCCATCTGTTTGCTGACCCCATCTGTTTGCTGACGAGGTCCTTCGATGACCCCCGAACTGACTGCCGCGCTGATCGCCATCGGTGTCGTCGCCCTGTTGCTGCTGGGCGCGCTGCGCTTGATGCGGCCGCGGGAAATGGTCTTGCCGGATTATCCCGAGCTGCCCGCGCCGCCGAAGGACGAGGCAGGCAAGGGGGCCTGACCGGCGCGCCGGGCAGCGGCGCCGAAACGAGCGGCGCCGAGGCCCCGCCGGTTGATCCAGGCTAAGGGGAAAATGCAGTTCCCCAACGAAATGTTGTGCTGTGTTCAGATTGGCGCGCGCATGCTGGCCCCATGAAAAAGCACATCCTGATCGTGGCCGTCCCCGCCGCTTTCCTCACACTCGGCGCTTGCTCGACCTACGGGTATCACGACGACCCGTGGTACGGCTCGGGCACGTATGTCGGCTATGGCTATAGCGGCGGCGGAGGATACGGGTACGATCCCTATTACGGTTCCTCGGCCGGCGGCATCATCTGGCACGACGGGTATTACGACAATTTTTACGGCCCCGTTTACGGCGGCTATTGGGATCTCGACGGGTTCTTCTGGTATCAATCGCGTTCCAACGGCCCGTATGTGCGCGATCATGGCCGGCACTTCCGGCGCGATCATTGGGGCGGCGCGACCCGCTTCCGCTATCAGGATCATCGCGGATATGACCGCGACCGCAACACCTATCCGCCGCTGTTCTCCGGGCAGGATGGCGGACGGCGGGACGACGATCGCCGGGGCGACGACAGGCGCGGCGACCGTGGGCGCGACGGCGTCGTCTGGAGCGATGGACGCGGTCGCGACAACGCGCCGCCGCGCGGCAATCCCTCTCCACCGCAGCAGGGCGGCGGGCGAGATCGCGGCGACGATCGCGGTGGGCGCGGCAACCAGGCGGGGCGCGATAACAATAACAATTCGCCGCCGCTGTTCGGCGGACAGCAGCCCCCGCGCAGCAATCCGAATCCCGCGCCGCAGCTCGATGGCGGGCCGGGGTCGCGCGGCGGAGACCGTGGCCGCGACAACGATCGCGGGCGCGATGGAGCGCGTGGAGACAATGGCGGCGCGCCGCCGCCCTTGTTCAGCGGCCAGCGGCAAACGCCGCAAGCCAGCCCGCCGCCGCAACAGCAACCGCGTGGACAAGGCCAGGGTAACG
>CAZGWV010000087.1:0-5931 GCA_964529555.1 uncultured Rhizobium sp. | reverse complement strand
GCGACCGCGGCGGCGAGCGCCGGCGCGGCCGGACCTAAGCGGCAGCCTCAGACCGAAAAGCTCGTTCCGCAGCCGCAGGCCGAAGTGGCGTTCGGGTTGTGGATGCGGAAGGCCGCGCCGATGATCTCGTCGACGAAGTCGATCTCCGACCCCGCGAGGAAGGGCAGGCTCGCCGCATCGACCACGGCTTTGGCGCCGTCGCGCTCGATCACTGTGTCGTCGGCATTCGTGCGGTCGGCGAACCCGAAGCGGTAGGAAAAGCCCGAGCATCCGCCGCCGATCACCTCGACGCGCAGCATCGTGCCCTCCGGCTGCCCGGCGACGATCCTGGCGATCCGGCGCGCGGCCGATGCGGAAAGGCTCACGCCCGTATGTCCAGCGACTTCGGTCATAGCCTCCAGATAGGGAGATTGGGGCGCGAAGGGAAGGCGCCCGCCTCGCGGGCCGGCCATTGCGGACGGCCGGGCCCACGGCAGCCTTGATCCCGGATGGAATCCGGGAAAGGTGGCGCCTCCTGACGGAACGGGGGCCACATGACGCCGCAGCAATTCATCGACAAGTGGCGCAGCTCCACGCTTACCGAGCGGGCAGGCTCCCAGTCGCGTGGCGACCGGGGGAGGTGAACGGCGCGCGAAGCGCGACAGACGGAGAGGGGCTCTCAGGGCGCGCCACGCCATCCGCCGGACTGCTTTCCAGCGGCCCCTTCCGTCTCGCCGCTTCGCGGCGACCCGCCTTTCTCACTTCGTGGGACAGGACTTCTCCTCGCGACTTGACGCGCAGTACGAACGCGCGCCTCTAACGTGATCATGGCCAAGCTCTTCACGCCTCCTCCCCGAGCAGCGTTTGCAAGCGATCCCGCGCGGTCGCGGGGGCGGTTGCATGCCGAATTGCCGTCGGCGACGCGGACGGAGTTTCAGCGGGACAAGGACCGGATCGTTCATTCGGATGCGTTCCGGCGGCTGAAGCAGAAGACGCAGGTGTTTGTCGCGCATGAGGGCGATCACTATCGCACGCGGCTGACGCATTCGCTGGAGGTGTCGCAGATCGCGCGGACGGTGGCGCGCGTCCTGGGGCTGGACGAGGACCTCGCGGAGACGTTGTCGCTGGCGCACGACATCGGGCATCCGCCGTTCGGGCATGCGGGGGAGACGGCGCTCAATGCCGCGATGGAGCAGTATGGCGGGTTCGATCATAATGCGCAGGCGCTGCGCGTTCTGACGAAGCTGGAGCATCGGTATCCAGAGTTCGATGGACTGAACCTGACATGGGAGACGCTGGAGGGCGTCATCAAGCACAATGGTCCGCTGGTGACCGCCGAGCGGCCTGCCGGGAAATTGCCGGCGGCGTTCCGGGAGTATGACGCGCTGCAGTCGCTGGGCCTCGATACATTCGCGGGGCCGGAGGCGCAGGTGGCGGCGCTGGCCGACGACATTGCGTACAACAATCACGATATCCAGGACGGGCTGCGCGCGGGGCTGTTCAGCATCGAGGACCTCCGGGACGTGCCGCTGGCGGGGGAGGTGTTCGCGGAGGTGACGGCGCGGTATCCGGGCATCGAGCGGGATCGGCTGATTTCGGAATCGGTGCGGCGGCTGATCGGTGTGTGGGTCGCGGACCTGACGGCGGAGTTCGGGCGGCGTGTGGCGAAGGCAAAGCCCGCGTCGGTGGAGGATGTCCGGGCGCTGGATGCGCCGCTGGCGGCGTTCTCGGACGACATTGCCGAGCGGCAGAAGCCGCTGCGCGCTTTCCTGTTCGAGCGGATGTATCGGCACTATCGGGTGAACCGGATGATGAGCCAGGCGCGGCGCATCGTGAGCGATCTGTTCGGTCTGTTCCTGTCGGAGCCGGAAACGCTGCCGCCGCCATGGCGCGGGCTGGCCAAGGATGCGGGGACGGACAAGGTGCGGCGGGCGCGGGTGGTGTGTGACTACATCGCGGGGATGACGGACACATACGCGATCGAGGTTCACCGGCGGCTGTTCAATCTCGAGCGGTGGGTTTGAGCGCGTTTTACTGGCGCTCGAAGATCAGGTCCGTGACTTCTCTTGGCAGCATCGTTGCCGCCTGGAGTTCGGGGAGGCGGGCGGCGTCCACGATCTCGCCCTCATGCCTGCGGCCCATTTCGGCGATGACTTCATTGGCTTCGGCGTCGCGGCCGTTGAGGCGTAACGCGGCGGCGAGGATGTAGGAGCCGATGGGCGCGCCGTCCGGGGCGGTTTCCTGCGCTTCGCGCAGCGCGGCGTCCTTGTCGCCCCTGATGATGTAGTAGATTGCCAACGGCTGATGATACCAGGGCGGGTGGCCGGGGTTGAAGGCGATGGCTTTCTCGGCGAACTCGCGGCCGTTTTTGGCGTCGCCTGTCAGGATCAGCATCTGCGCGGCATCCGACAGGATCTCGGCGTTGTTGGGGTTCAGGTCGAGCGCCATTGCGATCGAGCGGCGGAAGCCGGGAATGTCGCCGGACTGGAACTGCGCGATGGCGAGATATTGGTACGCCATGGCGGAGGAGGAGTTGGCTTCGACCGCGCGATGGGCCGCCGCGAGGGCGCGAGGTTTCGCGTCGGGCTGGGTATTGAAGTTGTAGCGGACTTCGTCGCCATACATCCATGAGAGCTTGGCCCATGCAGGCGCGTATCGGGGCGAACGTTGCGTGACTTCTTCGAGGCACTTGCGGACCTCGGCATGGCGCTCGCGGGATTTGGCGCGGGAGTATTCGTAAGAGTCGAGCACGCAGAGATAGTCGCCCATCGAGATGGCGCGGTTCTCTGTCAGTTTTTCCTTTAGCCGCTCCTGGATCACGCCGTGCGGCTGCCCAAGCTGGCCGGCGACTTTCCCCGCGATGTCCGACTGCGTTTTCAGCATGCTGCTGGCGTCCTGCAGTTCGACCACATCGACGCCGGACCAGACGACGCTGTTGTCGCCGGCGTGGACGAGTTGGCTCGTAACGCGGAGTTCCGCGCCCGTGGCCTGGATCGAGCCTGTTACGATGAAGTCGGCGCCGTGCGGGTCTTGCCGGGCCGCCTCGACGGTCGAGCCGATGACCGTGTCATAGCCAAGCACGGTGAGTTCGGGAAAGCGCGAGAGGCTGTCGATCAGGTCGATCTGCAGGCCGTCGCGAAGCGAGCTGGCGTAGTCGGGCCCGCCAATCAGCTGGTAGCGGGCGACGAAGATGACGGGCCCTGTCGTGCCGGCATTGGCGAAGCCGCGATCAGGCGCGGCCGCGGGCGGCTTGGGCGCCGTGAGCATGAAGGCGAAGACGGCGATCAGTGCGAGCGAGGCGGCGACAAGTATGCCGGGCATCACCCAGGGACGCGCGGCCCAGGCCGGGGTGGAAATCGCCAGAGGGCCGTTCGGCCGGGGTGCGGCGGGCAGGGGCGGCTCCCCAGCCTCGTCGGCGATGGCCGGAAGGGCGGCTGCCGCTTCGGAAGCGGCAAGCTGGCTGGCGGGGAGGCGGGTGAAGGTCGGAAGATAACCGCCGGCGGGGACGTCGATCCTGACGCGGACGCTGGCGGGCGGCCGCTTGTAGAAGGCAGCGAGCTGGCCGCGCAGGCGGCTGGCCTGCACGCGGACGATAGAGTCGGACTTGGGATCGAACGACCCCGGCCGGGCGAACACATCCATCGCGATGGTGTATTCCTTCAGCCGGTCGCCGGCGCCCTTGAGTGTTTCATCAACGATATAATCGAGCAGGGATTGGAGGCGCAGGGAGCTGGAGAAGGCCTTCGACGCCTTGATGGCCGCCACCGTCGCCGCGATTTCGGCGCGAGACGGCGTCTCCGAGTCGGAGCCCCCCATGGAGTCCAGACCCTCTCCATCCCCATCGGGAGGGCGAGAAAAGTCCATTTGCCGCCCCGTCTTGCGAGCTAACGGCATACTGGCCGAGCCCGCCACATTGTAAAGCAGAATACCTTCGTCGTTTAACATTTGATAATAATCAATAAAAACAATATCTTGCTGCATGTAACATTCATGTAGCTGTTACGAGGTCGCTTCTCTGCCGATTTAGCCTTTTGCTGTCCGGCTAACTCCATCATGTCACCGGTCGCAGTGCGGCGGCCTTCCGTCCCCCCCAACCCACGAGGGACGCTGCACGATGCGTCGCACCCGGATCCCGAGGCTTGCCTTGGGGTCCGGGTACGGTCGCTTGTTTTTCGGAGACTGTGATGACTGCAAGCACGCCGTCCGGGGCGCGCTTTGTCTTGGTCGTCGACGACAATTCCGCTGCGGCCGCCATCAGTGGCGCGCTGCTGGAGGCGTCGGGCTGGACGGTCGAGCATGCTCGCGACGGGTTCGAAGCCATCGTAAAGTTTCGGAAGCGGAACTATTGTGCGGTTGTCCTCGACTACCGCCTGCCGGGCATGGATGGCGTCGAGGTGCTGTCCTGGATGCGCCGGCACATGACCAATTCACCCGAGGTCGTGGTCGTATCGTCCGATCCCATGCCGGTCCTGCTGGAGAAATTCAGCGGTCTTGGCGTCAAGGCTATCCTCAACAAGCCGCTGTCCCCGACCGAGCTTTGCCAGGTCCTGCGGGCGGCCTGAGCCGGCGAGCGCCGCAATCCGATTCCTTAACTTTCCGGTTCATTAAGCCCCATTCGGCAGGATGGAACCCGTGCGCCCACGGCCGCGGCGCCATGATCCACGGGCGGGCTATGACGCGCTATTCCAGATCGGTTATCCCCGGCAGACCGCAGGGCGAGGACGGCGGCGAGAAAGCCGCGATCGACCACATGATTTTCGGGGCCGCGAAGAGGGGGCCCGTCGCCGCGAACGATGCGAGCGAGCCGGACTTCCTTCCGCCCGTCGAGGACGACGAGGCGGACCTGCTGGTCGGCCGATCCAATATCGACAGGCGCAAGAAGGCCGACCGCCGCCAGAATGACGACCGCCGCGCTTCGGCGCGCAAGCAGTCCGACTATGCGCCGTTGCGCGAGCAGGGCGGCTATCGCGGCGCTGACGACAGCCGGCGCGGGCCTGTGCTGCTGGTCGGCGCGTTGCTGATCGTCGCCGTGTTCGGCGTTGTGGTGTGGAACGCCTATCGCGAGGATGGCGCCGGTGCAGCCGCAGAGGTCGCCGAACTGGGCGACTCCGGGCCGTTCAAGCGCCCCTTCATCGATACGCGCGAGACGCCTGCGCCAACCATCGCCGAGCAGGCTGAAGTGCTCGATGCGCTCGATGGCGCGCCGTCGAAACCCGTCACATCCAGCGAAGTGCGCCCGGTTACGCCGCAGCCCGCTGCTGCCCCGCCTCCGGCTGCCGCCGAGACGCCGCCGGCCAAGCGTCAGCCGCAGCCGGAAGCCAAGCCGCCCGTGCCGCTGAATACGCCGCCTGCCGCCGCCGCGCCGGTCCGCGCCGCCACGGCTGTGACCCAGCAACAGGGTCCGGTGTCGCTGACGCCTGCCAAGCCGCAAGCTGCCGTACCGCCTCCCGTTGTCGCGCCTCCGGCAGCCGCCACCACACCGCCGGCTTCGGCCAGCGCCCAGCCGACCTTTGCGGCGGGCGGCGCGTGGCTGGCGCAGATTGCATCGACATCGTCCGAGGCTGGCGCGCTTGAGGAGTGGGGCCGCCTTTCCAGGTCGTGGCCGGATCTCTTCTCGTCGGCGCAACGGGTGGTCCAGCAGGCAGACGTGAACGGCAAAACCGTCTACCGTGTGCGCGTCGGATCGTTCGCATCGAAGGAAGATGCGACCGGCTTCTGTTCGGCTGTCAAAGCCAGAGGCGGCAACTGCTATCCGGCGGCGAAGTAACCGGAAGACCGAATGGCCGAGCCAAGCGCGTGTATCCTTTCCGTCTCGGGGCTGAAGCTCACGGACGGGGAGCGGAAACTCCTGTCGTCGGCCAATCCGTGGGGCATCATCCTGATGGGGCGCTCGTGCGAGAGCCCCGAGCAGGTGAAGGCGCTGACGGATTCCATTTGTGATGCGACCGGGCG
>CAZGWV010000086.1:9777-14139 GCA_964529555.1 uncultured Rhizobium sp. | reverse complement strand
CATCTTCGGCATCTTCACGTCGAGGATGGCGATGTCCGGCGGGTTCTCGGACAAGCCCGCGAAGGCCGCCTCGCCATCGTGATAGGCGCGGACCTGGTAGCCCTCCTGCTCGAAGAACACTTTGAGGGACTCAACGATGTTCTCGTCGTCGTCCACGAGGGCGATGGTGGCCATATCCTGAAATCTCCTGCCGGGCGTCCCGGCGTATATCACCCTGCCATAATCAAGGTGTGCGGGCGCGAGGGCAAGTGCCCGGAAGCGCTTGTGGCTGCTTGATTTTCACCTCCGGGGGCTCGTCTGGCACGCGAATTGAACCACCCGCAACAGGCGAACCGGCCCACAGGGCAGGTTCCATGCGGTGGAGGTTTCCATGCAGGTCGTTACAGTCGGCGGCTTCAAGGGCGGAACGGGAAAGACCACGGTTGCGGCCCTTCTGGGCGTGGCGGCGGTGAAAGACGGCCTGCGGGTCGCCTGCCTCGACCTCGACCGGAACACCCGCAACCTGTCCAGTTTTGTGACACTCCGCCGGGCCTCGCGCCTGGAAAGCCCCGACCATGTGATGCTGATGGACATGGACGAGGACGTCCGCGCCAACGCCCGCCCGCGCCATTCGGGCCGGCTGGACCCGCTGGTCCGCATGGCGCGCATGGACGGCTATGACCTGCTGATCATCGACACCTCGTCGGGCAACCTTGCCGACGTTTACGAGGCCCACCTTCTGGCCGACGTGATCCTGACGCCGATGAACGAAAGCCCGGCGGACATGCACGGGTTGTTTGCCCCGCTGGGATCGGCCGCCGCGCCGAAGATCAATTATCGCGAGATGATCGACACCGTGCGTTTCGACCGCAAGCGCGCCGGCCTGCCGGAACAGCGCTGGCAGGTGGTGATGAACCGCGTGTCCGCCCTGCCGTCCAAGATCGGCAACACGATCAACGATCGCGTGGCCGTGCTGGCCCGCGAGGCGGGGTTCGAGTCTGTCTGGAGCCTGCGCGACCGCGTTGTGCATCGCGCCATCGCGCTGGAAGGCCGCACCGTGTTCGACGCGCCGTCGGATGGCAAATTGTCGATGAGCGAGCTTTCAGGCCGTCAGGAAGTCCGCGCGCTGCTGACGATGATCGACCGGGCCCCGGTCAGGATGCTGGCCCGCGCGGCCTGACCATTTCGTGGCGCCTCAACGCAGGCGCGCGGCATGTTTTCGTCCGCGAGGAACCGCATCAGGTGAGCGCGAAGACGCGCTCGGCCCCCAGCGCGTCGCGCGCATAGGCGAGGCAGGCGGTGACATCCTCCGCCGCGACGCCGGGATATTCGCGCTCGATATCGGCGGCGCTCCAGCCTTCGGCCAGAAGTCCGATCACGAACTCGACCGAAAGTCGCGTGCCCTTGATCACGGGCTTGCCTGCGAGGGCAGCAGGATCGGCGTGGATGCGCGGATGGTCGGTCATACGCAAAAACTATCATGTGAGCGGCGGCCGGCCAAGCTGGGCGCAAGCCGGCATTGTGCGCCGGTCAGGATGCCGGTCCGCGCGGCCTGACGTCGCGGCATAAAAAGAGACTCGGAACTGTCGCATCGCTGGACTAGCTTCCCGCGCAAACGGATTTGCGTGGGAGATTTGCGATGCGGATGATTCTTGCGGTTTCGGCCGCGGCTCTGGCGATTTCGGCCTGCGTCACCAGTCCGCCCCAGCGCGCCACGGTCGAGGCCGCGCAGGCCGGGGACAGCTATTACGTGAAGGCCGCCGCCGCGGTCCAGTCGAGGATCGCTGCACGCGGCGAGCAGCGCGCGAAGAATGTGATCCTGTTCGTCGGCGACGGCATGGGCATCCCCACCATCACGGCGGCGCGCATCTATGCCGGACAGTCCAAGGGCCTCGATGGCGAGAGCTACCAACTCGCCATGGAGAAACTGCCCTATTCGGCGTTCTCGAAAACCTACACGCACGACGCCCAGGTGGCCGACTCGGCGCCGACCGCCGTTGCGATGACCACGGGCGTCAAATCCTACAACGGCTCGATCGGCGTGACGCAGGCGGCCAATCTCAAGGACTGCACGAGCGCAAGAACCGCCGGCACCACTTCGCTGTGGGAGATGGCCGAAGCTGCGGGCCTTGCAACCGGCGTGATCTCGACCGCGACCATCACGCACGCAACGCCTTCGTCCACCTATGCCGAAGTCGTCGAGCGCGATTGGGAGAACGACACGTCCGTCTCCGCCGAAGGCAAGGCTGCCGGATGCAAGGATATTGCAGCGCAGCTGATCGACTGGACGGCGACGCATGGCGACGGGTTCGAGGTGATCCTCGGCGGCGGGCGCGGCAATTTCATGCCGAACACGGAGACCGACCCGGAATACGCCGACCGCAAGGGACGCCGCGCGGACGGGCGCAATCTCGCCAACGAATGGGCGGCGCAGGCGCCGAACCGCACGCTGATCACCAACGCGGCGGGTTTCAAGGCGTTCGACTGGAATGGCGATGGCCAGGTATTCGGTCTCTTCGAGCCGGGCCACATGCAGTACGATCTCGACCGCACCAAGACGGATGCGGGCGAGCCTTCCATCGCGGAGATGACCACGGCGGCGATCACGCGCCTGTCGCGCAATCCGAACGGCTATGTGCTGATGGTGGAAGGCGGCCGCGTCGATCACGGCCTGCACGCGGGCGATGCGCAACGCGCGCTCGGCGATGCGGCGGCGCTGGACGAGGCGATTGCGGCGGCGGTTGCGATGACCAGTTCGGAAGAAACGCTGATCATCGTCACGGCGGACCATTCCCACACGCTGACCATGCAGGGCTATCCGCAACGCGGGAACCCGATTCTCGGCCTGGTGCGCGAGAACGACAAGCTGGTGCTGGCGCGCGACGGCAAGCCGTTCACCACGCTCAGCTTCGCCAACGGTCCGGGCTCGATCTGCAAGGCGCAGGCTGACGGCAAATGGCTGTGCGAGCGCGCCGACCTCACCAATGTCGACACCACCGCGCTGGGCTTCCAGCAGCAATCGCTGATCCCGCTGGGGTCGGAGACGCATGGCGGGGAAGATGTTGCGATCTTCGCCAGCGGGCCGGGCGCGCACCTGTTCTCGGGCGCGATGGAGCAGAACGAGATCTTCCACGTCATGGCGCGCAGCCTTGGTGTGACGAAGTAGGGCGCGGGGCAGGAGGCAGGTGATGCGGTCGTTGTTGATCTCTGCGGCAGCGGCCGCGCTTCTCCTGCCGGCATGTTCGCCAGCCGCAGCGCCGGTTGCGGAGGCGCCGGCCGCGGCTGCTGCGGGAGCGCGGGCGTTCGACGAAGCCTTTCCGCCGGCGCTGGTGGAAACGTCGTTCGAGATTGCGGGCGATCGCGTCAACGGCATTGTCTATGTCGCCGACGGGCCGGGGCCGCACCCGGCCGTCGTGCTGCTGCACGGTCTGCCGGGCAATGAGCGCAATCTCGATATCGCGCAGGATTTGCGGCGCGAGGGCTTCAACGTGCTGTTCTTCCACTATCGTGGCGCGTGGGGCAGCAAGGGCGACTTCTCGCTTGCCCATGTTATCGACGATGTCGCTGGCGCCACGGCCTATCTGCGCGCCAACGCGGCATCCTTGCGTACCGACCCATCGCGCATCCTGCTCGTCGGTCACTCCCTCGGCGGCTTCGCCTCGCTTCAGGGGGCCTCGCGCGATCCCGCGATCGCATGTGTAGCCGCCATCGCGCCGGGCGATTTCGGCGGCATGGCGCCGATGGTCGAGGCGGATGCCGCCGCTGCCGCAGGCTTTGCCGCGTCCGTTGGCGAAATGGACATGCTCGATGTGGACGGCAAGGCGTTCGTCGCGGACGTGCTCGCCAATCGCGCCGCGTACGATCTGAAGCTGCTGGCGCCGCAGATGGCGGGCAAGTCGGTGCTGGTCGTCTTCGGCGACAAGGATACCGTCACGCCGCCCGCGACGGCGATGGCTATCGCCGCAGCCTACAAGGCGACGCCGGGCGTGAAGGTGTCGGGCGTCGAACTCTCGGGCGATCATTCCTTCTCGTGGTCGCGGAGGGAACTCTCCGCGACGGTCATCGATTGGGCCAAGGGCTGCGCAGGTTCGCCTTAATCACGGGGCTGGCCGCCTTCCTGCCGCCGCAGAGCGCGGCTAGCGTTGCAGGAATGGAGGGCTCCATGCGCCTTGTTTCTCTCGTCCTTGCCGCCGCAATCGGCTGCGGCGCCGCCGTGGCGCAGCCCGCGCCAACGGTCACCATCGAAGACGACGTCGCGCCTGCAACCGCGCTGAAGTGCGCCGCCTTGCGGATGGCGCAGGTCGAGGCGGTGACGCGCACGGGCGGCACGCCGGATGCGCTTGTTGCGGCAAGCCTCAGCGCCTGGCTCAGGGCCGGCGTGGA
>CAZGWV010000086.1:6258-9677 GCA_964529555.1 uncultured Rhizobium sp. | reverse complement strand
TACTGCCTACTGCCTCGCGTGGAGCGCCCCTATTCAAGCGCCGAATAGATCAGCGCGCGCAGCTTGGTCTGCGTGTCGAGGCCGCCAGCGGGAATGAGTTGCGTCATAAAGGTGACGGTGAGGCCCTCGGCGGGGTCGATCCAGTAGGTCGAGTGGTAGGCGCCGCCCCAGCCGTAGTCGCCGACAGAGCCGAGATTGCCCATCTTGCCGGGCTCTTCCGTGATGCGGAAGCCGAGGCCGAAGCTTTGGCCGGGCTGGTAGGTCGCCGTCGCCATCGCGTTCTGGCTCATCTGCTCCACGCTCTTGCGCGAGAGATAGCGCTTGCCGTCCAGCGTGCCGCCCTGGCGCAGCATTTCGAGGAAGCGCGAATAATCGTGCGCGGTGGAGAGCAGGCCGGCGCCGCCCGCAAAGGACTTGCACGGGCCGTTCTCGTAGTGGCCCTGACCGATATGGCCCGAGCCGATCCACTGGCCGGGCGCGGCGGCGCGTTCGGACTTTCCATTGTTCGCTGAATAGACCACGGCAAGGCGAGACGATTTTTCCGGCGGCAGGCAGAAGCTGGTGTCCGTCATCCCGAGCGGATCGGTCAGGCGTTCCTTGAAGAACACGTCGAGCGACTGGCCCGACAGCGTCTCCACCACGACGCCGAGAATGTCTGTGTTGTAGCCATAGACCCACGCCTCGCCCGGCTGGGCCGCCATCGGCAGGGCGGGCATGCGCTTCACCACATCGGCGACGGTCTCGGTCTTGTCGGCGAAATACCAGCCGAAGATGCCCGCATCGCGCCACGCCTTCTCGCCGGGCCCCGAGCCATAGGAGATGCCGGCGCTGTGGCTGAGGAGATCGCGGATGGTGATCGCGCGCCTGGCGGGAACGACATCGTAGCCGCCGCCTTCCTTCGCCACGGCGACAGTGGTCTTCGCCCATTCCGGCAGGAATTTCGACAGCGGATCGTCGAGCACCAGCTTGCCTTCTTCCATCAGCATCATAATGGCGACGCTGGTGAGCGCCTTGGTCTGCGAGGCGATGCGGAAGATGTCGTCTTCCTCCATCCGGTCGCCCGCCTCGCGGTCGCGCCAGCCGTAAGCCTCGGAGAAAACTTCGCGGCCATCCTGATGGATCATCACCACCGCGCCCGCGAGCTTTCCGTCGGCGACGTACTGCTTCATCGTGGCGTCGAGCACGGCGAGCCGCGACTGCGAGATGCCGTGCGGCGCGTCGTTGTGGATCGGGCCGTGGGAGAGCGGCGCCAGCCGCGTCGTCTCGTTCGTGGCGATCACGCAACCGGAAAGCGCGGTTGCGGCAAGCGTCGCCAACAGCATGGAGCGCAGGGCCATTCAGTCCTCCCAGGTGTTTTCGGGACGATGGCAGGCTGCGTGCGGATTGGGAATAGGGATTGGGGAGTAGGGAGTAGGGAGTAGGGAGTAGGGAGTAGGGAGTAGGGAGTAGAAAGGAAGGCTGGCCGTCTCAAGACTCACTCCCTATTCCCCATTCCCTATTCCCTCCGCCCCATTCCCCACCTATCCAGCCAGCCATGACGGATCGGTTCGACTACATCATCGTGGGCGCGGGGACGGCGGGATGCCTTCTGGCGAACCGGCTGTCGGCCGATCCGCGCAATCGCGTGCTGCTGCTGGAGGCGGGCGGCAAAGATGACTGGATCTGGTTTCACATTCCGGTCGGCTATCTGTTCGCCATCGGCAATCCGCGCGCCGACTGGATGTTTCGCACCGAGGAAGTGCCGGGGCTGAACGGGCGCGCGTTGAACTATCCGCGCGGCAAGGTGCTCGGCGGCGGGTCGGCGATCAATGCGATGATCTACATGCGCGGGCAGGCGGCGGACTATGACGGCTGGCGCCAGCTCGGACTCGCCGGCTGGGGCTGGGACGATGTGCTGCCGCATTTCCTGAAGCACGAAGACCATGTCGATGGCGGGCCGCTGCACCGCCAGGGCGGCGAATGGCGCGTCGAGCATCCGCGCATGCGCTGGAAAGTGCTGGATGCGTTTGCGGACGCCGCCGAGAGTGCCGGCATTCCGCGTGTGGGCGATTTCAACACGGGCGATAATTCCGGCGTCGGCTATTTCCAGGTGAACCAGAAGGGCGGCTCGCGCTGGTCCACGGCGCGGGGATTTCTCAAGCCGGTCATGCGCCGGCAGAATCTCAAAGTGGTGACCGGCGCGCTGGCCGAGCGGATCATCATCGAGAACGGGCAGGCCAAGGGCGTCGCCTGGTCGCGCAGGGGCGGCGGCGAGCGGCATGTCTCGATGGCCGATGGCTGCGTGGTGCTGGCCTCCGGCGCGGTGCAGACGCCGAAGCTGCTGGAGCTTTCCGGCGTGGGCGATGCGGGGCGGCTGAAGGCGCTGGGCGTCGATGTCGTGCAGCACCGCCCCGGCGTGGGCGAGAACCTGCAGGACCATCTGCAACTGCGCCCGATCTACAAGGTCACCGGCGTGCCGACGCTGAACGAGCAATACGCCAATGTGCTGCGCCGGCCCATGATGGCGCTGGACTACGCGATGCGCCGTCGCGGGCCGATGACGATGGCGCCCTCGCAGATGGGCGCGTTCGCGAAATCGCATGAGCGGCACGCAACGCCCAACGTGCAATTCCATGTGCAGCCGCTGGCCCTGCCGAAATTCGGCGAGGCGATGTATTCCTTCCCCGCCATCACCATCAGCGTCTGCAACCTGCGCCCCGACAGTCGCGGCAGCGTGCATGCCGCCTCGCCGGATACCGCCGCAGCGCCGCTGATCCAGCCGAACTATCTGGCGGCGGAAAGCGACCGCGCGACGGCGGTGGAATCCCTGCGCCTCGTGCGGCGCATCGTTGGTCAGCCGGCCCTGCAGCAGTATGCGCCGCAGGAACATGCGCCCGGCGATCACCTGCAATCGGATGGCGAGCTGGAGAAGGCGGCAGGCGATATCGGCACGACGATCTTCCATCCGGTCGGCACGGCGAAGATGGGCGCGGCGTCGGACGCGATGGCTGTGGTGGACGAGCGGTTGCGCGTGCGCGGGGTGGATCGCCTGCGCGTGATCGATGCGTCCGTCATGCCACGCATCACATCGGGCAACACGAATTCGCCGACGCTGATGATCGCGGAAAAGGGCGCCGCGATGCTGCTGCAGGACGTGCGCGGCTGATTTTCTTCATGTTCCTCGCAAGGAACTCTCACGGCTTTCACCCGTTGATATGCCGAACGCGGGGGATGCTCAGCCAATGAGGAGTTCGCCATGAACAAGGACACGATCAAGGGTTCGATCAAGGAAGCTGCCGGCAAGGTGCAGAAGGAATTCGGCAAGGCCGTGGATTCGCCCAGGCACGTCGTCGAAGGCGGCGCCAAGGAAGCCGAAGGCAAGGGCCAGAAGGCTGCCGGCCACATCAAGGACGCGATCAAGACCGTCACCAAGTAGGCTC
>CAZGWV010000086.1:0-6158 GCA_964529555.1 uncultured Rhizobium sp. | reverse complement strand
TCTACCAGGCGGAAGGCCCGGAGCTTGCTCCGGGCCTTTTGCTGTTTGTTACGCAACGGCGCCAGGCCGTGGCTTTGCCCCCGCGCGAAATCTGTTCTAGCAGGGCGCCTCATCGGCGGAGCGTGGCGTGGAATCGGCGGCGGAAAAGGCAGGCGTTGCGCCCGGCATGACGCCGCGCCTTTCCGGCGGCGCGCTCAACTGGGCCGCCTTGCTCGTGCTGGTGATCATCTGGGGCTCGACCTTTGCGGGCATCAGCATCGGTGTCGAGACGATCTCGCCGGCCTGGCTGGTGGCCGGCAGGATGGCCAGCGGCGCGTTCTTCCTTGTGGCGTGGATGATCGTCTGGCGACGGCTGAACCCGCGCCCGCGTGGCGATAGCCGCCCGAGGATTTCGCGCGCGGCCCTCGGCTGGTTCGCCCTCATCGGCATTGGCGCAACGATGGCGCCGTTCGTTCTCTATGCTCACGCGGCTGAATCGGTTGGCACGGCCGTCATGGCGATCTGCAATGGCGGCACGCCTTTCGCGACCGTGTTGATGGCGCACATCTTCCTGCGCGACCGCCTGACGCCCCGGCGCTTGCTCGGCGTGCTGATGGGCTTTTCGGGTCTTGTCGTGCTGGTGCTGCCGGAATTCCGCGAGGGCGGCGGCGCAAGCCTGATCGGCATCCTGCTCGCGATCGTCGGGGCGTGGCTCTATGCGGTCGGCAATATCGCAACGCGCGTTGCGCCCGCGATCGAACCCGTCCTGTCAGCCTTCATCATCGTGGCGATGGGCGCGGTGTCGGCCGTTGTCTACGCGGCTGTGATGGAGCCGTTCCCGGTCAACGCCAGCCAGGCGTCGGTGATCGCGATGATCCTGCTGGGCGCGCTGCCGACTGCGTTCGCGATGTTCGTCTATGTCTGGCTGATCCGCAGGGCGGGGCCGGTGTTCGTGTCGTTCACCACCTACATGTCGCCGCTCTGGGCCACCGGCCTGGGCGTCCTCTTCCTCGGCGAAGACCTTGAATGGTCGATGATCGGCGCGCTGGCGCTCATCCTCGCGGGCGTGGCGGTGGCGAACGTGCGGCGGTCTGCGAAGTCCTGATTGACGCGCAACGGGTTCGGGCGCATATCCGGCGCGGGCCAGTCGCCCCCAACGGCGACCAGCCCATCTGTAAGGATGGGAGAAAAACAGATGACGACCGCTGCGAAACCCGCAGTGCGCCCTGAGCGCGCTCACTTTTCTTCCGGCCCATGCGCCAAGCGCCCCGGCTGGAACCCCGATAATCTCAAGCTTGAATCGCTGGGCCGGTCGCACCGTTCCAAGCTCGGCAAGTCGCGCCTGAAGCTGGCGATCGACAAGACCCGCGCGGTTCTGAAAATCCCCGCCGACTATCGCATCGGCATCATGCCGGGCTCGGACACCGGCGCCATCGAGGCGGCTTTCTGGTCCATGCTTGGCGCGCGTCCTGTCGACGTGTTCGCGTTCGAAAGCTTCGGCGAAGACTGGGTGACGGACATCACCAAGCAGCTGAAGGTCGACGCCGTAACGCACAAGGCGGGCTACGGCCAGCTGCCCGACCTGTCCAAGGCCCGCAAGGACGCGGACATCGTCTTCACCTGGAACGGCACGACGTCCGGCGTCAAAGTCCCGAACGGCGACTGGATCGCGGATGACCGCGAGGGGCTGACATTCTGCGACGCGACTTCGGCTGTGTTCGCCATGCCGATCCCGTGGAACAAGATCGATGTGCTCACCTACTCCTGGCAGAAAGTGCTGGGCGGCGAGGGCGCGCATGGCATCCTCATCCTGTCGCCCCGCGCCATCGAGCGCCTGCAGACCCACACGCCGACATGGCCGATGCCGAAACTGTTCCGCATGGCCAAGGGCGGCGCCGTCACCGAAGGCATTTTCGAGGGCGAGACGATCAACACGCCCTCCATGCTGGCGACCGAAGATTATCTCGATGCGCTGAACTGGGTCGAAGGTCTGGGCGGTGTTGAGGCTGCGTTCAAACGCTCGGACGCAAACCTCGCCGTGCTCGAAGCCTGGGTCGCGAAGACGCCGTGGGTGGAATTCCTCGCCGCCGACAAGGCGACGCGCTCGAACACCTCCGTCACGCTGTCGATCACCGATCCGCGTGTCGCGAAGCTGGATGACAAGGGCCAGCAGGACTTCGTGAAGAAGTTCGTCGCGGCGCTGGAAAAGGAAAACGCAGCCTACGATATCGGCGGCTACAAGGCCGCCCCTCCGGGCCTGCGCATCTGGTGCGGCGCGACGGTGGATGCGGCGGATGTCGAAAAGCTGACGCCGTGGCTCGACTGGGCGTTTGAAACCACGGTCTCTGAACTTTCCTGATTGTCATCCCGGAAGCGCGTAGCCCATTCTTGGACAAGGGTGGCCGGGACCCATCGCTCCGCTTTCGGGGTTGATGAATGGGTCCCGGCTCTCCGCTGCGCTCCGGCCGGGATGACACGCTGAGGAAGCCCGATATGCCGACTGAAACCTCCCACACCATCCGCGAATGGGGCGACGCCATCTTCGGCGCGCCCAGCGATCTCACCGCGCTCGTGACACGCGCGCGCGTGGAGATGGATGAGCTGGAGCAGGCTCTGCGCGCCGGCGATCGCGCCGAAGCGGGCAGGGAGGCGGCCGACGTCGCCATCCTGCTCCATCGGCTCGCCGGCATTCTCGGCATGGAGCTGTCCGAACAGGTCGACGCCAAGATGCAGGTCAACCGCGCGCGCAAATGGAAAGCGGCGGGCGACGGGACGGGCGGCCATGTCTGAAACAATCACATCAATCTCGATTCAGTGCGCGTGAGAGCGCAACAGAAACTCAAGGAGACCTCCCCATGACCACCAAAGTGAAAGTCCTCATCGCCGACGATCTTGCGCCCGGCGCCGCCGACATCTTCAAGAATCGCGGCATCGAGGTCGACTTCAAGGTCGGCCTGAAGAAGGACGAGCTGATCAAGATCATCGGCGAGTATGACGGCCTGGCCGTCCGCTCCGCCTGCAAGCCGGACAAGGACGTGATCGCGGCGGGCGCCAGGCTGAAAGTCATCGGCCGCGCGGGCATCGGCGTCGACAATGTCGATGTGAAGGCCGCGACCGCCAAGGGCGTGATCGTGATGAACACGCCCTTCGGCAACGCCATCACCACGGCCGAGCACGCCATCGCCATGATGTTCGCCGCCGCCCGCCAGATCCCCTCGGCGTCCAGCCGCACCATCGCGGGCGAATGGCCGAAGAAGGACTATATCGGCGTCGAACTTTACGCAAAAACGCTCGGCCTCATCGGCGCCGGCAATATCGGCTCCATCGTTGCGGACCGCGCGCTCGGCCTCAAGATGAAGGTCGTCGCCTACGATCCCTTCCTCACAGCCGAACGCGCCGCGCAGCTGGGCATCGAGAAGGTCGAGCTGGACGACCTGCTCGCCCGCGCCGACGTCATCACGCTGCACACGCCGCTCACCGACCAGACGCGCAACATTCTCTCTGCGGAAAACCTCGCCAAGACGAAGAAGGGCGTGATCCTCGTCAACTGCGCGCGCGGCGGCCTTGCCGACGAAGCGGCGGTTCGCGCGGGCCTCGAGTCCGGCCGGATCGGGGCTGCGGCGTTCGACGTGTTCCTCGAAGAGCCGGCGAAAACCAACGTGCTGTTCGGCGCGCCGAACTTCGTCGCGACGCCCCATCTGGGCGCCTCCACCGTCGAAGCGCAGGACAATGTCGCCTTCCAGGTCGCCGAACAGATGGCGGATTACCTGCTGACCGGCGCCGTCTCCAACGCGCTCAACACGCCGAGCGTGACGGCGGAAGAAGCTCCCAAGCTGAAACCCTTCATCGCGCTCGCCGAAAAGCTCGGCCAGTTCGCGGGGCAGGTTGCCGATGGCAGTCTCTCGGAAGTCGAGATCGAGTATGAAGGCGCCGTCGCCGGCCTCAACCGCAAGCCGCTGACGTCTGCGGCGCTGGCGGGGATGCTGCGTCCGTTCCTGGCCGAAGTGAACATGGTCTCGGCCCCTGCCATCCTGCAGGAGCGCGGCGGCTCGCTGAAGGAATCCACCAACGACGCCAGCGCGGTCTACGACTCGCTGATCCGCATCAAGGTGAAGGTGGAGGGCAAGTGGCGCTCGGTCGCCGGCGCCATCGTGGGCGGCAAGCCGCGCGTGGTCGAGGTGAAGGGCATGGCGCTCGAGGCTGATTTCCAGCCCTTCATGCTGTTCATCAACAATTCCGACAAGCCGGGTTTCATCGGTTCCATGGCGGGCCTGCTGGGCGACGCCAAGGTCAATATCGCGACGTTCAACCTTGGCCGCGAAGCCGCCGGCGGCGACGCCATCGCCATCGTCGGCGTCGACCAGGACGTGCCGGGCGGGACGCTGGATGCGATCCAGTCGCTGCCGCAGGTGCGCTATGTGAAGGTGCTGAAGTTCTAGTCGATAAAAGGCATGTTGAGAGCGTCGGCAGGCTGATCTAGAAATCCCCTACGCAGGGGGATTTCATGTCTGTCGACGTTCAACATCCGGGCCAACATCCCGGCTTGTTCAGGTTCAGCTGCATTGCGGCCGCGTTGGCCGTGGCGACCATTCCGGCCAGTTCTTTTGCCGCCAGCCTGCAAAGCGGCGACAGTCACCAGCTTCACGACACATACTACGTCGTCGCCGACGCCGATCGCCTCGCGACCATGGCGGCGTTTGCGATCTGTCATCTGATCGCGGCGGCGGGCTGTTCCATGCTGGCCGGAGTACGTGTTGGCGGCTGGGTGCTGGCTGCGAGCGCGACGGTGTTTGTACTGGCGCAGTCGGTTCCGGGCATCGTGCTGTCGCTGATGCCGATGCCGCAACGCTATGCCGATTACATCGAGAATTCGCCGATGACATCGCTCGCTTGGCTGTTTGAGGCCGCCCAGTACGCAAGCTACATCACGTTGGTCGGGATGATTGCAGGCTGGGTCATGCTGGCGCTCTCGGTGCGCCGCCGTCCTGCGAGCTAGGCGATCTCCGGGCTTGGCGCCCCGCCATGCGCCGCTATCCTCGCGCCATGAACCGCCGCGCTTTCATCGCAACGCTCGCCGCTTCCACAGCGGCGCCCGCACTGGCGCAAACCGCGCCGGGGGCGCCTGCGCCGCTGTTCTACTATGCGGGGCAGGCCGGGCGGCTCACCAGCGACCGCGACCGGCGGGGCGGCAATCCGTTCGCGTCGGCGCTCTGCGAAGTGCTGCCCGAACTGCCGATGACGATCGAGACATTCGGCGGACGCATGGCGCTGGCCAATTCGCTGAACAGCGGCGGCTGGCAGCAGATCCAGATGCCGCGCAAACTGCCCGATCCCAAATGGAAGCTGGGCGTCGAGGGGCAGAGCCGCCGCGCGCTCGTGCTGATCAACGCCGATTATTCGAAGTCGGATGCCTATTCACTCGTCGGCGCGCGGCATGATGCAAAGCGCGTGCCCGAGGCGCTCAGCGCGGCGGGGTTCGAGACGACGCTGGTGCTCGACGCCACCATCGGCGCCGCGCGCGAGGCGATGGCGGCGTTCGCGGTGCAGTCTGCGGATGCGGATGTATCGCTGGTCTATGTCGGCGGGCATGGGCTGCAGCGCAAGCGCACGGTCTACTGGATGATGGGCGATTATCCCGAGCGCGACTCGAAATGGCTGACGACTCACGCCATTGCGCTGGACGAGATCGGAACAGCGGGCAGGGCGCGGCAGGCCAATCTCGTGCTCTATGCGAGCTGCCGCGACGATCCCTTCCTGGGAGAGGGAGTGACATGGACGCCGACAAAGCGCAGCAATTCGCCCGCGAATGGGTGAAGGCGTGGAACGACCACGACCTCGCCGCCATCCTCGGCCACTACGCCGAGAGCGTGGTGTTCCATTCCCCGCGCATCCGCATGGTCACGGGGCGCGACGCCGATTTCGTGTCGGGCAAGGCCGCGCTGCGTGATTATTGGGGCGCAGCCCTCGCACAGGGGCGCGATCTCTATTTCGAGATCGATCAGGTGCTGGCAGGATCGGACGCACTCACCATCGTCTACACCAACCACCGCCAGCAGACCGTGGCGGAGACGTTCGTGTTCAATGTGGCTGGCAAGGTGGAGCGGTCGATTGCGGCCTATGCGTAGAGCCCGGCCCCTCGTGGTTCGCCCTTCGAGACGCCGCCTGCGGCGGCTCCTCAG
>CAZGWV010000085.1:0-14290 GCA_964529555.1 uncultured Rhizobium sp. | reverse complement strand
GCCTCATCCTGAGCCTCCTCACCCTGAGGAGCCGCCGCAGGCGGCGTCTCGAAGGGCGAAGGACGAGGCGCGGCGCGCACCGACGCCAGGCCAAACCTAAGGCGCCATGCACCCCGTCGCGTGACCCGTCACATACTCCTGCTGGCTCTGGAACAATTGCAGCGCCGTAGCGGATGACGCCGTAATCGCCCTGCCCGTGTCCTGCGCCGGGCGGCCGCGCGCCTCGCCTTGCGACGTCGCGCGCGCGGTTGCCGCGGACAACGCGCCGGTGAGCGCATCCACATCGGCAAGCCCCTTCAGCGGGCGGCCTGTCTTGGCGCGGTCGAGCGCGAACGAAATGTGCGCGGCGCAGGCGATGGCGTTGCCATAGCTTTCAGCCTGCGCGATCACCGCCATGGCGTTGTCGCCGAGGGCGGTCTGCGGATTGGAGGCCAACGGCTCGGGCTCGCGCGCACGAACTGACTGGGGCTTGGCCTGCCACGCGCCGTGCATCGCGCCTTCCCAGCCCGAAATGATGGTGCGCGCTTCGTCGAACGCCTGGACGATGCCGGCGCCGCCGCGCATCGCGTGGTTGAACAGCGCATCGCCGAAGAATGTCCAGTCGCGGCTGGGCTCGCAGCCGAACGATGTCTTGTCGGCGGCGGCCGCCGTCAGCACGACGGTGTCGGGATTGGTGAAGGGCAGGATGAAGTGGCCCGAGAAGCAGGCCGAGACGATCACCAGCTTGGTCTGGATGCCGGCCTGCTGCAGCGATGTGCGCAGGTGCAGCGCGCGCAGGGCCCCGCCCATGCGGCCCTGCTCCTGCAGCGCGACGGCGCCGTCCTGTCCGCCATGCGACGTAACGAACACCACCAGCAGGTCTTCCTTGGGGTCCATCACGCTCGCGATGCGGCCGAGAGCGGCGTTGAAATTGTTCGGGCTCGCCTGCGGATAGCTGCGGGCCTGACGCGCGCCGCGCCCTGCGGAGAGAACGATGGTGCGGTCGGATGCGTCATAGCGGCGGGCGAGGACGTTGGCGGCTTCCTTCGCCTCGTTCTCGAAGACGGGATCGTTCCAGAACGACGCCGAGAGCACATAGGTATCGACGACGCCGGGCCGTTGCGGCGCGAGCTTGGCGAGCGCATCCGCCATCAGCACGACATCGCGCGAGGCCTCTGCCGGCGTCAGCGCGACTTCGACAACACCGAACTGTCCGCCAAGCGGGTCGCGCTGTTGAGCATCGGCCCCGCCAGCGGCGAACACCGTTCCCAGAAGCGTAAAACCAAGCGCCAAACCGAGCGCCAGCCCCTTCGTCATGGTCCGCCTATCCCGCAATCGACTTTCCCAACGGGCATGTTCTCGCGCCCGAGCCGCTGACGCAAGCCGCGGTTTCACCTGCCCCGGCCCGTCGCTTTGCCGCCCGGAATCACTTTGAGGTGGATGCGGCGCTTCTCAGGCGCAGCGGTCAGCGGCGGATCGGGCTCCGTCACATCGTCATGGATATCGCGCACGCGGGGCGTCCATTTGGGCTTGGCCGAGGCGCGCATCCCCTTGCCGCGCGACAGGGTGGAGTTGGGCGCCTTGTTCGCCGCGTCCTTGGCGGGCTTGCGCGACTTCTTGTCGATCGCGCGGACGATATGCGTCTGGCGGCTGGAGAGCGCTTCTTCCAGCCTTCCCTTGGAAGGATCGCGAAAGGCGGAACCGTATTTCTCCAGCCGGTCCGAAACGCCTTCGACGAAATCCTTCTCCCAGGCGGTGAGGCCGGGCCCGCCCTCCTCCGTGGCGCGATCGGCCACGCGGCGCAGCTTGCGCAGCGCCTTAGACGTCTTGCGCTTGTCGACCTCCCGCTTCGAGGTTGCGCGCTTTGGCGGCGTGCGCTTCTGCATGGGCCGCATTAGGCCGCGCCTACATGGCTATAGGCAATAGGCCGCAAGTTCGCTTCGGGCGAATTGCGCGGTCGAGAGACCCCCTCCGTCACGCTGCTGCGCAGCGCGCCACCTCCCCCACTTGCGTTGCAAGTGGCGGAGGCAAGGCGCCTCTTGCCTCCCTCAGTCGCCACGCGACTGGGGAAGGTGGATCGCACGCTCTTGCGTGCGAGACGGAGGGGGTCTCTCGTTTCGCGAGCTGTCGCTAAATCTCAGATCTCGCCCAGCGCCAGCAGATACGTGTCGAGAATAGCCTCGGCTTCCTCGCGTTCCTGGCGGTCCATCTTGCGCAGGCGGATGACCGTGCGCAGCGCCTTGGTGTCGTAGCCCATGGATTTGGCTTCCTGGTAGACGTCCTTGATCTGGCCGCCGACCTCCTTCTTCTCTTCCTCAAGCTTCTCGATCTTCGAGACGACCTGTTTCAGCTTGTCCTTCGCGGCCTGCGTAAGGGCGGCTGCTGCTGCGCCGTCATCCATGTCCAACACTCCGGGAAGCTCTCGATCCGGCGCACACTACCGGGGCGGGTGAGCACATCCAACGACGCGCGGGCCGCAGGCCGCGATTCCCTGTTGATGGGGCTGTGAGTGAGTTGGGATCCTAAAGCGGCGCGCCGTTGACCATGCGGTCGAGGCGGCGCTTGCCCCGGATCGCATCCTGCAGGCGCGGGTGGATGTCCAGCGCCTTTTCATAGGCGCGCAGCGCCGCATCCGGCCGGTCGATCGCCTCGAAGATCATGGCAAGGCCGATCCACGCGCCGAAATGGCGGGGCTCGTTCCGAATGGCGGTTTCGAGATCGGCGACAGCCTCGTCATACTTGCCGTCGTTGAAGAACAGCACGGCGCGGCGGTTCCACGCCTCCGCATAATCCGGCTGGATGGCGATGGCGCGGTCGAAGGCGTCGCGTGCGCCCTCAAGGTCCTGCGCCGCCTGATATTCGAGGCCGCGCTTCATCAGGACATCGACCGTGGCGCTGCCCGAGACGAGCCAGGTGTCGAAGATTTCCTCTTCCAGCGAGGCGGCTTCCCCGTCGGTTTCGACGTCTTTCAGCTTGTCGAGCAGTTCGGCGGACAGGTTCTCCTGCTCCCCGGCCCCCTCGGCAAGTTCGGCCGGCGGAGCGGCGTCGCCAGCCGTTCCCGGCGCAAACGTCTTGTCGCCACAGGCGGCAAGCAGCGCGATCAGGGCCAGGGCGGAAACGGACGTACGGAACATCATTCCACTATGCGGGGCAGGCCCCGCACGGGCAAGGGATCGCAATCAGCGGAAGTGTGTCGCGAAAAACGGCGGGCGATCAGCCCTGCTTGGCCTTGAAGCGCGGGTCCGTCTTGTTGATCACGTAAACGCGACCCTTGCGGCGAACGACCTTGCAGTCGCGGTGACGGCCCTTGAGCGATTTCAGAGAGGAACGGACTTTCATGGGCGGGCTGCCGGACTATTTCGACCAGAATTGGGAGCGCGGCATCTACTGGAGGCCCGCCCGCCTGTCAACCGGCCCGGAAGTTGGCCGGCCCGGAACGTAAATTGGCCTTAACGTTCGGGCGTCATTCATCGAATCCGGCCAGTCTGACTCTGGGCAGTCTGGCGCGGGTTTCCCGTGTTATACGGGGTCGGGTTGCGGAGGACAGTTAAGGATGTCGGCTCGATCATTCCGCTGGGCGATTGCAGGCATTGTCATGGGCGGCGTCCTGGCCGCCTGCGAAACGACCAAGGTGGCCGGCGGCGGTCCTGCCCCGCAGGCGCCGCCCTCCTCGCCCGCGCCACCGCGCACGGGCGGCGAAACGGGCGGGCTTTCGTTCGCCTCCTCGGGCAGTCAGGTTTTCGACGACTGGCGCAGCCAGTTCGCTTCACGCGCGAGCGGCGCGGGCCGCAGCGAAGCCGCCATCCGCTCCGTTCTCGACGGTCTGGTTCCGGTCGAGCAGACCGTGCAGGCGCAATCGTTCGACAACCAGGCCGAGTTCGTGAAGCCGATCTGGGATTATGCGCGCACGGCCGTATCCCCGACGCGGATCGCCAACGGCCAGTCGAAACTGTCGGCCAACGCCGGGATATTCAACGCTATCGAAGCCTCCTACGCGCCGCCGCGCGAGATCGTGGCCGCGATCTGGGGCATGGAGTCGAGCTATGGCGGCTTCATCGGAACCGACGATGCGCCGCGCGTGCTGGCGAGCCAGGCCGCCATCGGCCGGCGCAAGGATTTCAACGAGACCGAACTGCTCGCGATCATGCAGCTGATCGAGGACGGCTCGGCGACGCGCGACCAGTTCCGCAAGGCGTCGTGGGCGGGCGCGCTCGGCCAGACGCAGTTCATGCCCTCCAGCATGCTGCAATATGGCCGCGACTTCGACCGCGACGGCGTCAAGGATCTCTGGACCAATGCGGGCGATGCGCTGGCGTCGGCGGCGAACTATCTGACGGCGCATGGCTGGCGCAAGGATCAGCCCTGGGCCGTTGAGACGCGCATTCCCGAAGGCTTCGACTATTCGCTCGGCGATGGACGCAAGCTGACCGTCGCGGCGTGGAAAGCCGTGGGCCTTGCGCCTGCGACAGTGGCGAGCTTTGCCTCATCGGATGCGCTGCAGGCGGAACTGTTCCTGCCGGCGGGATCGTATGGCCCGGCCTTCCTGCTGTTCGACAATTTCGGAACGATCAAGCGCTACAACAATGCCGACAGCTATGCGCTGGCGGTGGGCCTGCTGGCGGATCGTCTCGCGGGACGCCCGGACCTGTCGCGCCCGTGGCCCACCGATATCCAGATGCTGACACAGCAGCAGGCGAAGGATCTGCAGGAAGGCCTCAACAGGCTCGGCTATGGCGCCGGCGCGGTCGACGGCATCATCGGGCGCGGCACGCGCGGCGCCCTGCAGAAATTCCAGAAGGACCGCGCGCTAACGGCCGACGGGTTCCCGACCACCGAGATGCTGGCGAAAGTGCTGGAAGCCGCCTAGTGCGGCGGCTTGTCCTTCGCCGCGGCGTCTGTGATCGCCTCATTGCGGCCGCCGCCGTCTTTCGGCGTGACGAACCAGGCATAGATCGCCATCAGCACGACAAGGCCGGTGCAGAAGATGAAGGGCGATTCGGACGAGACGTTCTCGTACATCCACAATCCGAATAGCGGCGAGATCACGAAGCCCATGCCGTTGGCGGCGGTGACGAGGCCGGCGACGTCGCCCTGCTGTTCGTGCGTGGCGGCAAGCGACGCGCCCGCCGAGAAACCGGGGCGCGAGAAGCCCTGCCCGAAGCCGAACAGGATCATGGCGAAGGCGAACAGCGCGAAGTCCTGCGCCCACACCATGAAAAGCGACGCGAACGCCAGCATGATCGCGCCATAGACCATCAGCGAACGCACCGGCAGCTTGAAACGCGGGACCAGCACGAGTTGCGAGATCAGCGTCGCCATGGCGCCAAGCGTCATCGCCGGGCCGGTGAACTGGGCCGAGGCGGCGCCCGGCGCGTTCATGCGGTCCATGATGGCGTACGGAAACGTCTGGCTGAGCACGCCGGTGACCAGCGACAGCGCAACCGCATAAAGCAGGAACGGGAAGATGTTGGGATGCTTCCACAACCCCTTCGTGCCCGAAGAGCGGCCAAGCCCGGCATCGGCGCGCGGCGCGCGGGTTTCAGGCAGGCGCGCCAGCACCATCCACGCGATGATCGTCGCGATGACGGTTATCACCACGACGGGCGCCAGCAGGCCGACCGTGGGCGAGAGGATGGCCCCGGCGGTGATCAGCGCGGCGGCGGCGGCGGGCCCCGCCATCTGGCCGAGCGTGAAGCCCGAGGTGAGCGTCGCGATCTCGTCCATCCGCTCCTCGCGGCTGGTGCGGTCGGCGACATAGGCTTGCGCTGCGGGGTTGGTGGCCGACCCGAAGACGCCGAACAGCGTGCGCGCGACGAGCAGCAGGACGAAGACCAGGATCCAGTTCGAAATCCAGCCCAGAAGCGCGAACAGCGAGATCAGCGCGAAGAAGAACATCGAGGCGGCAAACCCCAGCATGCCGATGGCAGCGACACGGCGGCGGCCCCACTGATTCGACTTGGCCCCCCAGTAAGGCGCGGTCACGACCCAGACGGCGGCCGACAGCGAGAAGATCGCGCCGGCGGTCCAGTCCGGCAGTTTCAGCTCGCGCGTGAGCGGCGGCAGCACGGCGGACGTAAGCATGGTGTTCCCCGCCCCCACCGCCAGAAGGCAGAAGAACAGCAGCAGGAAGGCGCCCCGGCGGTCCGGGCGCGACATGTCATTCTGGGGCGAGGCATCCATGGGTCACGGGCATAGGGCGGGCCGGGCGCCACCACAAGCGCGGCCAGGAGGCTCGCGGCTTGCGGATGCGCCTGTGAACGACGACAGAGACCCCCACCTGCCCACCTCCTGAGTGCGGGGCGGGTCTGGCTCAACGTTCACCGGCCTTTGCACCAGCCTTTGCGATCCTCACGCAGCCAGGGGCTCGACCGACCGGGCATGACGTCTAAACTGCCCCCCGACTGAGCCAGACACGGAATCCCCATGCATCACCGCCTGCCCGGTATCGTCTTCGGCCTCGCCGCGGCCTTTGCGGCGCTGACGCCAGTCGCGGACGCCCAGTCGCGTATCCGCACCATGCCGGGGTATGACCAGTGGGCCGGCATGGCGCCAAAGCTCGCCACCGCCGTGAAACAGGGCGCCGTCACGCCGGAATGGTCGGCGGATTCGCGCTCGTTCGAGTACACGCTCGATGGCCGGCGCTGGCGGTTTGACCTGACCACGCGCGCCGTCATTGAGCCTTCGGGCGGCGCGGCGCCCGCCTCTCCCGGCCCATCGGCGGCCCAACCCGCCCAGCCGGCCGGCCTCGTGCTGGCGCGCGGACGCGGGCGCGACGCCGACGTGCTGTCGCCGGACGAGACGACGCGCGCGATCTCGCGCGATTTCAACATCTGGCTCGTGCCGCAGGATGGCGGGCCCGAGCGGCAGCTGACCTTCGATGGATCGGCGGGCGCGCGCATCCGCCACGGCGTCGGCTCCTACATCTACCTCGAGGAGTTCCGCGTCTCGCAACCCGTATGGTGGTCGCCGGACGGGACGAAGCTGGCGTGGATGCGTTACGACGAAACGGCGGTGGAGGATTATTTCCTCCAGCTCGACCAGACGCGCACGCTGTCCACCATGCTGGTGCAGGCCTATCCGCATCCGGGCACGCCCAACCCGGTCGCCGACCTGCTGGTGCACGACATCGCGACGGGCAGGACCACGGTGATGGATGTGCGCGAGGGCGCGGCGTTCGCCGACAATGTGGTCGGCCATTATGCGTGGGCGGCGCAGTGGACGAAGGACAGCTCGGCAATCCTGGTGCAGCGCGCAGACCGGCTGCAGAAGGTTTACGATCTCGCCGCCTGTTCGCCTGCGACCGCGACGTGCCGCAGCGTGGTGCGCGAGACGCGGCCCGCGACGTGGGCGTCGGGCGCGCAGCCCCACTTTCTCAGCGATGGCAAGCGCTTCATCTGGTCGTCGGAGCGCACGGATTTCCGAAATTTCTATCTCTACGACATATCGGGAAAACAGCTGGCGCAGCTGACGCGGCATGACTTCGAGGCGGTCGACATCCTGCGCATCGACGAGACGGGCGGATGGCTGTGGTACACGGCGCGCTCGGGCGACAATCACATGAAGGTGCAACTGCATCGCGTGCGGCTCGACGGCACGGACGACAGGCGGCTCACCGATCCGGCGCTGACGCATCGCGTGGAGATCGCGCCCGACGGCAGGCACTTCGTCGATGTGGAACAGGCGCACGACAAGCCGCCGGTGACGCGCGTGCGCGACTTCGAGGGAAAACTGGTGGCCGAGCTTGCCTCAAGCGACACGACGGCGTTCAGGGAATTGAACCTCAAGCCGGCGGAGATGTTCACCTTCACATCCGCCGATGGAAGAACGCAGCTGCACGGCATGCTGCAGTTTCCATCGAACTTCGATTCCTCGAAACAATATCCGATGCTGGTGCAGGTCTATGGCGGGCCGGGCTCGAACGGATTGAACGAAAACTACGCGGCGCCCAACGCGCTGGCCGAGTACGGCTTTCTGATCCTGCGCGTCGATGCGCGGACCAATGCCGGGATGGGGCGGAAAACGCTCGATACGGTCTACAAGCAGCTCGGCGTCGCCGAGATGGACGACATCGCGGCGGGCATCAGGGCGACGTGGAGCCGGCCCTATGTGGATCGCACGCGGGTCGGCATATACGGAACATCGTATGGCGGCACGGTCGCGGCGACGGTTCTGATGCGCCACCCCGACGCGGTGCAGGCCGCCGTCTCCAACTCTCCGGTCACGGACTACCGGCTCTACGACACGGCCTATTCGGAGCGCTTCCTCGGCCTGCCCGGCCCGGACGCCGACGCCTATGATCGCGCCGCCGTGCTGACCTATGCCGACCGGCTTCAGGGCGATCTGATGATCTATTACGGCACCTCGGACGACAACGTTCACCCCAAGAACGCCCTCCAGCTCATCAAGGCGCTGCAGACGGCGCGCAAGAGTTTCGAGGTGCAGGTGGGGCCTGACCGTGGGCATGCCGGCATGGACCAGACCCGGATGATGGAATTCTTCATCGAGCGCCTGATTCTGGATCGGCCCGCCGGTACGGTTGGCGTCCACCCCTAGATGGCGGCGCCCCGGCGCGGAATCATACGTCATTTCGCAGAGTTACGAATTATTTGATTTATTTTCAAGGTTCTAGATAAAAATTGCGCATTTGCGGCACAAGTCAAGCGATTAATTAGCTGGCAAAACGCCTTTTGAGGGTCTCTAGGGTGGCCCCAGGCGATGGCGACCGTGCTATAGCCGCCACAGTATTGGCCGGACTTTCAATGGTGAGCCGGCCGCCTGATCGCTGGGGAGCAGGGGTACGGTACGGCACGCCGTTCCCAAGCATTTTGAAGTCTCAAGGGGTGCTTGAGCGTGCAGTCTGACAAGATCGACGGGTTGGCCCCGCTAAGCGCCGCCCCTTTGTCCGTTCAGGGTAAGAGCCAGGCCACCGCCCGGACTGCCTATGTTGCGTCCGACATCGGCTATGCCCGCCGCCCGCCGGAACAGCGGCTGGACATGCCGCCGCAACCGCTGGTCACCCGCCGCAGCCGCCCGCAACCCGAGCGCGACGGCAAATGGCGTTTCCTGCTGATCGTCGCCGCCTCGCTGACCACCACCTTCTTCGCAGCCCAGGCCATGATGAGCGGCTTCTTCAGGGGCGGCATCAACACGCTCGAAGCGCTCGCCATCACCATCTTCGCGGCGAACTTCTTCTACCTCGGCATCGCGGCCTATACAGGCGTCGCCGGAACGCTGGTGCTGCTGTTCTCGCCCAGGCCCCCGCCGAATTCGAACAAGCCGGTCACCAGCGGCAGCAAGACCGCCATCGTCATCGCGCTCTACCAGGAAAAGCCGTCCAAGGTCATCGCCGCCGCCGAGGCGATGTGGGATGCGCTCAAGGACCTCGACGCCGAGAAGGCCTTCGAGGTCTTTTTCGTATCGGACACCTCCGATCCCGCCCTCGCCGAGATCGAGGAACAGGCGATGCAGGAACTCATGGCCCGCCGCGCCAATGAGCCGTTCTGGTATCGCCGCCGCCGTGAGAACACCCAGAAGAAGCAGGGCAACATCAACGATTTCGTCCAGCGCTGGGGCGGCCGCTACGAATACATGCTGGAGCTGGATGCGGACAGCTTCGTTTCGCCCGAAGCCATTCTCGAACTGGTGCACCGCATGGATGCGCGGCCGCGCACGGCGCTGATCCAGTCGCTGCCGATCATCGTGGGCGCGCGGACCTATTCGGCGCGGGCCCAGCAGCTTGCGCTGCGCGTACACGGCGGCCTGTTCGGTGCGGGCCTGACCTGGTGGTCGGGCGGCGCCGGAAACTTCTGGGGCCACAACGCCATCATCCGCCTGGCCCCGTTCGCAGCCCACGCCGCCCTGCCTGACCTGCCGGGCAAGGAGCCGCTCGGCGGCAAGATCCTGAGCCACGATTTCGTCGAAGCCGCCCTGCTGCGCCGCGCGGGATGGCGCGTCGAGATCGCGGGCGACATTGTCGGCTCCTACGAGGAAGCCCCGCCCACCATCGTCGATCTTGCCGCGCGCGACCGCCGCTGGGCGCAGGGCAATATCCAGCAGATCCAGATTCTCTTCTCCAAGGGCTTCGACTGGCTCTCCAAGGTCCATATCGGCGCGGGCCTGATGGGCTATATGTCGGGCTTTCTGTGGCTGTGCCTCATCATCACGGGCGTGCTGATCGCGGGCAACGCCAAGTTCTTCGAATCCGAAATCGCCGCCACGGTTTCAAACGATCCCGATGCGGGGATCAGGCTGGTCGCGATCATGGGCCTGCTGCTGACATCGCCGAAATGGCTGGCGATCATCCTCTGGGCGTTCGGCAAGCTTCCCGGCTGGAACCGCTCGCCGCGCTTCTTCCTCGCCGTGCTGGCCGATCTCGGCATGACGGCCCTGCTGGCGCCGATCACCATGGTCAACCATGCCGGCTCGATCCTTTCGACGCTGATGGGCGTGGACGGCGGCTGGCGTCCGCAGGTGCGCGACCGCAACGGCTTCGCCTGGAGCGATCTGGTGCGGCACTACATGCAGCACATGATCGTCGGCTTCTGCCTGCTGCTGGCCTCGTTCGCGATCTCGCCCACCTTCATGCTGCAGAACCTCCCGATGGCGACCGTGCTGATCTTCGCCCCGCTGGTGGCGCGTCAGGTGTCGGGCGTCGCGCGTCCCGGCTCGCTCTCATGGCGGATGATGGCGACGCCGGAAGACCTCAAACAGCCCGACATCGTCCGCCGCGCCGAGCTTCTCGCCGCGCGCGGGACCACGGATGTGCGCCGGCTCGCCCCGCCCCGCCGCGCGCGTCCGATGCACCGGATCAGCGTCGCCGTGCGCCGCGCCATGCGCCGCGCGCGCCGTGGCGACCAGCTTGGCCGCCGCGACGCCGAGTAAGGCGAACCTGCTTCCTTCCTGATCGCGCCGGGCCTGCCGGCCGATACGCTACCAGGCGTGGCGCAGCCCGATCCAGACCGCCGTCTCGCTTTCCGCCGTGGCGACGTGGTTCGGCTCCGTGGCCAGCGCCAGCGCGGTTTCGAGCGTCGTCATCCCGCCGAGCGGAAGGACCCATGCCGCTTCAAGATCGAGTTCGCGGCCGCTCGGCGTGAGGCCGGCAACCCGCGCCTCATAGATGATGCGGCCAGCCTTCGAGACTTCGATCGGCGCATTGAAGGCAAGCGAGCCGCCCTCGGCGCGGCGCGGCTGGGCCGCACTGAGACGCAGCATGCCTCCAGCCACGGGATGTTGCGCGCTCAAGGTCCAGCTGCTGGTCCAGAGTCCCGAAACATTGAGTCCGTCGAGCTGCGGCTCGGCCGCTTCCATCGCGCCGGAGAACGTCCAGGCGCCCACGGCCCTGCTGGCTTCCAGGCTGACGGCGTTCATGCGCGTCTCGTCTTCGCCGCCGAACCGGCTCTGCATCGTGCCGCCAAGCGCCGTGATATCATCGCGCAGGGCTGCATATCCAAGCCGCACGGCCCAGTCTTCGCCGCCCGCGCCGATGCCGATGCTGGAGGAACTCCGGTTCACCCCCTCGGATGTGCGCGCGTCGAGCATCAGCGGCCCGATTGCATGCGTCACGCTTGTCCAGGAATCGCCGGAGCCGAGCATGGACGGCCCGGAAAGATCGTCGACCAGCATCAGGCCCGGCGTCAGGCGTTGCGGACCGCCGCCGCGACCGAGCGATAGGGTCGAATCGCCCATGCTGTAGCTCAGCTGGAAGGTCGGCTCGGGCGCCTCCCGCCACGGGTAACGCGGATCATAGATCGGCGCGGGCGCGCTGAACCAGGAGAGCTGGGCCGGCCCAAGCGCCACGGCGCGCGCCGTGCCGCGCGCATATTCGGCGCGCAGGCCGAAATCGTTGAACGGCGCCCGCGCCGCCATCATGCGCGTATTGTCCAGGCGGAAGCCGCGCATGTAGCGGTCCTGGAACACGAGACCGTCGAACGCGCCCGAATTCTCGGCCCAGTCGCCCAATGCCCCGCTTGCCGGCGCCAGGGCTTCGGCGAGATGGATCAGACGGCCATCGAAATTCAGGGTCGCCGCGCCCTGCGGCGAGAACGCCTCGCGCAGATTCATGATGCCGCGGCCGCCGACCGAGTCCGTACCGACACCGGCATTGATGCCGAGGACTGCATCCGGCGTGGTGGTGACGTAGTCGTCGGCCGTGTCGAGCAGGATCTGCAGCGCGGTTTCCGGCGCGATGTTCGGGAACAGGTCGAGCATCAGCGCGAGCGCGCCGGCCACGGCGGGCGCGGCGAAGGACGTGCCGGACCCATTCCAGTAATCGCCGTCGTCGTCCGTATCGTTGCAGGCGCCCGTGACGCCGGGCCCGCAGGTGGGATTGTCGGGGCTGCGCACATTGTCGTCCACGCCCGCAAGCACGATGCCTGCGCCCGGCGCCAGAAGATAATAGTTCGCGGTCGGGCCGGCGCGGTTCGAGAAGGTCGGCATGACGCCGCTTGCGTTGACGGCCCCCACCGCAACCACGCGGCCATTCACGGCGGCGTCGCCTGCAACAATGGCGGGTTCGGACGGGACGGCGCCTTCGGCGGGGTCGCCGCCGCTCGGCGCTGCGCCTTCATTGCCTGCGGCGATGGTGAACAGCACGCCCTGGTTGGTGGCGCTGATAATGGCGTTGCGCAGCGAATTCGAGATCGCCCCCTCGCCGCCGAGGGACATGTTGATCACCTTCGCGCCATTGGCGACCGCGTAATTGATGGCCTGGATCAGGTTCGTGTCGTTGAACCGGCAGCCCTCATCCTCGCCGGTGTCCTGGCAGGAGCCCGGCCGGTCGGCGCGAATCGCCAGCACGCGGGCGTCGTAGGCGACGCCGTGGACGCCGACATTGTCCTTCCGCGCCACGATGACGCCGGCGACCATGGTGCCGTGGCCGCCCGTGTCGATGTCGGTTGCCGATCGCGCCGAGCCGCAGCCGGGCGCATTCGTCGCGCACACATCGTGACTGCCGGAAAGTTGGCCCGTGAGTTCCGAAATCGAGTCGTCCACATTCGTGTCGATAACGGCGACGACGATGCCCTGCCCCGTCGCGCCCCGCGCATACGCCGTCGAGGCGCCGATCAGGTTCGTGACCGTCGGCGGGTTCGACTGGAATAGCGCGCCCCGATATTCCGGCGTCTCGAAGAAGCTCGCCGGCGGCGGCGGGGGTGGCGGCGGAGGTGGGGGCGGCGGGGGCGGAGGCGGTGGCGGCGGCAGGATGGGCGGCGGCGGAGCCGGCGGCGAGGAGCCGCCCCCTCCGCCCGCACAGGCCGCGAGACTTGCAGCGGTCAGGGATGTCAGCAGGGCGGCCCGAACGACCCTGCCCAAAGTCGACGCGCGCCCGTCAGCCATGTCGGCCCCCTTGCAGTCGCCTTTCGGCGCTGAACTTCGCATCAGGACGCTATCGTCCCCATGCCGCGTTCAGGGTCAAGCAGGAATGCCTTCCGCATTCTTACCCGCGCAGGCTGCGGGAAACAGTCAGCGCCCGACCGCCTGGCCCAGGAAAAGCGGGATCGATCCCAGCGGGGTCTCGACCCAGTCGAGCAGCAGATCGTGCCGCTCGACGGGCACCGCATCGACCTGCTGCTGCGCATAGGCGAGCCCCAGATAGAAGACGCGGCCCGTCGCGCGCAGCTGCGCAATGGCGCGATCGTAATGGCCCTTACCGTATCCAAGCCGCCGCCCGCGCAGATCGAACGCCAGCAATGGCGCGAGCACAAGATTGGGCCGCACGATCTCGGCCGTCTCCGATGGCTGGGTGAGGCCGAAGGGCCCCTTCTCCAGCGTGGCCTCGGACGAATCCCGGAACGTCATCTCTCCATTGCCCTCGACACGCGGCAGCACGATCCGCGCACCGAGACCCGCAAGCCGCACGAGCAGCGGGGCGGCATCGAGTTCATCGCGGATGGCCAGCGTACCGGCGACGACAGGCCCGTAGCGATCGAACAGCTTGGACGGGAACCGCGCCGCGAGCTTCGTTGCGGCATCGGGATCGCGCGCGGCGGACTCGGCGCGAATCTCGTGCATGTGGCCACGCAGGATGGCCTTCTGTTCGGTGATCTCGGTGGCGTCGGTCATGGACCTACCAGTCATCAGATTGCGCGGCGAGGCAATGGCGATTGTGCGTGCGGCGGCGGTGTGTGGTCCTCCCTCGCCGAAGGCGGGGGAGGTGGCGCGCGCAGCGCGACGGAGGGGGCCGCCCGAAGGGCGGATGCTTCAGCGTGGTGAGAAGGTTGGCGGGGCCACGTGCGCCGTACGAGCTTGTCATTCCCGTTCGACCCAGCAAGCCAGGTGGGCGCCAGATGATGAGGACCACGGTCCCCGCCAGAGC
>CAZGWV010000084.1:0-14391 GCA_964529555.1 uncultured Rhizobium sp. | reverse complement strand
ATTCGTAATGCGGGGGTCACGTGTTCAAGTCACGTAGGCAGCACCATTCGCTTCAGCTCCATTCGATTCAATGGCTTGGCCGGTTAGGGCGCTTCGCCCCGTCTTCCGGCAGCGCGTCGCGCAGCGGGAAAATCCGGCGTGCAAGTCGTTGCGAACGGCTCGTAGTTGCGCGCGAATGTGCGATCAGCTTCTTGATGATGGCGCGGTCATCGGACAGGACGCTAACGCTGCGGCAACCGGCAAGGAACGGGCATCGGCGACAGGCAGCGCTATGCCCGCGCTACGAAGCCCGATTTTCGTAGCGTAGGCGTGTGGACGGGGCTTCCGGGGCGAGTTGCCGCAACGTCTCGGTGTCTTGACTTCCCCAATCTCATGCCGACATTGAGAGCATGAGCGGTACTCTGCGATCATACGCGCCAATTCGGGTGTGCCCTATCGCGGGACACTAACCCCTCGGCTGGAGCTTCGCGCGCCGGCCCTGGGGCGCGACGCCTGTAGGCGGCCCACCAAGCGCGAACTCCTCATCCATCAACAAGGTCTGCGCAGGCCCCGGCTCGACCGGCGGCTTTCGCCTGGACGCATCCGCACACGGCGCACATGACATACGAATTTGCCAAACCTGACATCGCGATCCCGCAATCCGATCACATGCGTCTCCTGCGCCTCGCAGAGACGCTCGCGCGCCGCAACGCGGACCTCGCGAGCCAGCTCTTCCAGGAACTGGAGCGCGCAGAAATACTTCCCGACGACACCACGCGCGCGATCGTTCGTATGGGATCGACCCTAGACTATGAGGCCGGCGGCAAGGAAACGCGAACAGTCACGTTGGTGTTTCCGCATGACGAAGACATCTCCGCAGGGCGGGTCTCCGTGTTGACGCCGGTTGGGGTCGCCTTGATCGGCCTCGGCGTCGGACATGAGATGGACTGGCGTACGCGCGATGGACGGACACAACGGCTGAAGGTTACAAGAATAGCGTCGCAGCCCACAGCAGACGCTGGCCTGATCGTCACCAGCGCGATTGCTTCGGCGCCGCTTCAGGCGAGCTAACGCCAGCATCGGCGCAAGTCACCGCCTGCTGTTGTTCGGTTGGCGATGGCGCGCGCTGCGCCGCTCGGGGTGTCTGTGATGAAAGTCGTTGTTCTCGGAGCAGGCGTCGTAGGCGTGACGTCGGCTTATTACCTGATGCGGGCCGGACACGATGTCACCGTCATCGACCGGCAGGCAGGCCCATCGCTTGAAACGAGCTTTGCGAATGCGGGGGAGATTTCCCCCGGCTATGCTTCGCCATGGCCTGCGCCGGGCATACCGGCGAAGGCGCTGAAATGGCTCTTCATGCATCATGCGCCGCTCATCGTCCGGCCGCGCCTTGACCTGGACATGGCGCGCTGGATTCTCGCGATGCTGCGCAACTGCACCGCCAGCCGCTACGCACGCAACAAGAGCCGCATGGTCCCGCTTGCCGAGTACAGCCGGAATGAGCTCCGCGCGCTGCGTGACGCGCTGGGTCTGCAGTATGACCAGCGCTCGCAGGGCACGCTGCAGCTCTTCCGAACACAACGCCAGCTCGATGACAGCGCAAAAGACATTGCGGTGCTGAAGACCTACGGCGTTCCGTTTGAATTGCTCGATCGCGACGGCTGCATTCAGGCAGAGCCGGGGCTGTCATTCTCGCGCGACAAAATTGCAGGCGGACTGCGTCTGCCTAACGACGACACCGGCGACTGCTACAAATTCACACGGGCGCTTGCCTCTTGGCTTGAAGCCAACGGCGTTCGCTTCCGGTATGGCGTCCAGATTGCAGGGCTGCGCGCAAGCGGCGACGCCATCGAAAGCGTGCAGACCGACCAGGGCGATGTTGCAGCGGATGCGGTTGTTGCGGCGCTCGCAAGCTACACGCCGGGGCTCCTGAAGCCGTTGGGTATCCGGGCGCCCGTCTACCCCATCAAGGGATATTCGGTTACCGCACCTGTATCCGACGACCAACGGGCGCCGGTCTCGACGATACTGGACGAAACCTACAAGATCGCCATTACGCGGCTTGGAGACCGCGTTCGCGTCGGAGGCATGGCGGAGGTCGCGGGCTTCAACCACGATCGCCCTCAAAGACGGCGCGACACGCTCGTGTTCTGTCTCGAAGATCTGTTTCCGCAAGCGGCTCGAACCGGGGATCTCGAGCTGTGGTCAGGCCTGCGCCCAATGACGCCGGACGGCCCGCCGATCATCGGCCGCACGCGCTATGCTAACCTCTACCTCAACACCGGCCATGGCACGCTAGGCTGGACGATGGCGTGCGGTTCGGGCCGCGTACTTGCCGATCTGATGTCGGGCCGAACGCCCGAGATCGATGCGGCGCCGCTGTCGATAAAACGTTTCGATCGCGCCTTCGCGGAGCAGCGCAGTGCCTGACACTCCCCGCCTCGCGTACGTCATCGCATTCGACGGTCGCGGTCCGCGATCCGATTCACGAAGCCTGACGGAATGTCCGCAGCACTTGCGTCGAGGCAAGGCGAGGCACTGGCGACTGCTCGCACAGCTCTAGTCCCTGCGCCGCCACCGGCCAGGGCAATCAGCAAACAGGAGCGTATTCAACAGACATGAGAGGTCTGCGATGACGAGCACCCGTCGCATTTTGACAGCGGGAGATTTTTCCACGCTGAGCCAGCTTTCGGAGGAATGGCGTTCATCCGAAAAGTGGTTCGCGCCGACAGCACGCAAGATGCTTGAGGATGCGCTCGTTGTCTTTCCCTCCGACCTGCCGCGAGACGTCGCAAGCCTCGGAAGCAGGGTGACGTATGCCGAGCGCGGCACGCAGAGCCGCACGGCTGAATTGACAGCGTTGGTTCTTTTCGACCGGGATTACCTGCCCATACGCATGCCGTTGGGACTGGCGCTGCTTGGCCGGCGCGAGGGCGATGAATTCGAGGTGCGTCTCGAAAACGGGCGCTTGCAGCACATCAAGCTGGAAAAGGTGATCGAGCAGCCCGAGCGAACATGGCCCGGACGGTTTGAAGCGGACGCATCGGACGTGAGCGGAAGGGCGATCGAGGCCGGGACGGAGGAAGGAGCATGATTGTCGCATCGTATGCCGGGGCTGCATTTGCCCGCCGCCCGCGCAGGTTTTGCTGTGAATCGGCGGCGGCTGCGCTAATGTCACTCAAACGATCCCGTCGATGAGGTAGCCATGGTCGACGCCAGTCCGCCAAAGAAAATCGTGCTGGCGACTGATCTCAGCGCACGGAGCGATCGCGCGCTGGACCGCGCAGCCCAGCTTGCGCGTCAATGGAACGCGGCTCTCATCATCGTGCATGCGCTGGAAAAGCCGCCGGTCAACCCACCCTGGTGGTCTCAGCTGGAGGAAACCCCGTCCTGGCGGCGCCCGGCCGATCCGGCGGAGGCAATCGCTGAGCAGATCCGCCAGGATGCGCAAGATATCGGCGACTTCGAGATCCGGGTCAGCGAGGGAAATCCTGCTGACGTCGTCATGGACGTGGTCAGGCAGGAACAAGCCGATCTGATCGTTCTGGGAACCGCGCGCAATGAAGCCCTCGGGCGCATGATGCTCGGCGATACGACAGAGCATCTCGTCCGAAAATCGCCCGTCTCGATTCTCGTCGTGAAAAACCGGCCCCGCGCGCCATACCGCCACATTCTCGCCGGCACCGATTTCACCGAAGAATCCCGCTTCGGTTTGGCGATGGCCGCCAATATGTTCCCCGAGGCGACAATCGCCCTGATGCACGCATTCGAGATGCCGTACCGCTCGCTGATGACTGACAGCAAGCTGAGCCGCGACTTCTCGGCGATGGAAAAGGAGACCATAAAATCGTTCGTGGATGAATCCGACCTGCCGGAACCCGCGCGCGAACGCATCGTGCCAATGATCGAACATGGCTCGCCGCCGGTGATGCTGAGCAAATACGCAACCGAACGCGGGGCGGATTTGACCGTTATCGGCGCTTTCAGCCGAAGTCTGGCGTTTCACCTGCTCGTCGGCGGCACGGCGCGGCGCATCGTCGATGCTGTGCCCAGTGATGTGCTCGTCGTTCGGGCGCCGCGACCGGACTAGCAATGGCGACCCAAATCAGGCGAATAGAATTGCGGGTAGCCGAAAGTCTGCGCCACGGCCCGGAATAATTCAAAAGGCATGCAGCAACGAGGTGGCGTTACGGTGAATGGATAAGGAAGTCATTCTCATCGCGATGCTCGCCCTGCCCTTCATGGGCGGCCTCGTCGCAGCCTGCCTTCCCACACGGTCGCGGAACATTGCGGCTGCGCTGGCTATCGCCATCGCTCTGGGCGGCAGCTTGTGCGCCGCGCTGCTCTACCCGGCGATCGCCGCGGGCGATGCCGCGCAAACCCAGATAGCATGGCTTCCCTCCATCGGGCTGAATCTGGTCTTCAGACTCGATGGGCTGTCATGGCTCTTCGCGCTTCTCGTATTGGGGATAGGCGCGCTGGTCGGACTGTATGCGCGTTATTACATGTCGCCGAAGGACCCCGTACCGCGCTTCTTTTCTTATCTGCTCGCCTTCATGGGATCGATGCTGGGCATCGTCATGTCCGGCAACATCATTCAGCTCGTTGTCTTCTGGGAGCTGACAAGCCTCTTCTCCTTCCTTCTGATCGGTTACTGGCACCACAACCAGAATGCGCGCGATGGCGCCTGGATGGCGCTGACCGTCACAGGGGCTGGCGGACTCTGCCTGCTGCTCGGCATGCTGATGCTGGGCCATATCACCGGCAGCTTCGAACTCGCCGAAGTCCTTGCATCCGGTGAGGCCGTCCGCAACCATCCACTCTACCTGCCGACACTCGTGCTCATTCTGGTCGGCGCCTTCACCAAGAGCGCCCAATTCCCCTTCCATTTCTGGCTGCCGCAGGCGATGGCGGCGCCAACGCCCGTCAGCGCGTATCTGCATTCAGCGACGCTCGTGAAGGCCGGCGTCTATCTGCTGACCGTGCTTTGGCCGATCATGTCGGGTACGGACGCCTGGTACATTCTGGTGGGCGGCGCCGGAATGGCCTCGCTCCTGATCGGCTCCTTCGCGGCAATCTTCCAGCACGATCTCAAAGGGCTCCTCGCCTACTCCACGATCGGACACCTCGGTCTGATCGTTCTTCTGCTCGGTCTGGGGAGCCCTCTGGCTGCGGTCGCCGCGATCTTCCACACGCTCAATCACGCGACCTTCAAGGCGTCGCTTTTCATGGCGGCGGGGATCATCGACCGCGAAACCGGGACGCGCGATCTGCGTCGCCTCAGCGGTCTCTTCCGGTTCATGCCCGTCACGGCGACGCTTGCGATGGTTGCGGCAGCCGCCATGGCGGGCGTTCCCCTTCTGAACGGGTTCCTTTCCAAGGAGATGTTCCTCGCTGAAGCAATCGCACACAACGCCGGCGCGCATATCGACTATGCGCTCCCGGCGCTGGCGACGCTGGCGAGCGCTTTCAGCGTTCTCTACGCGCTGCGCTTCATTCACCAGACCTTCTTCGGGCCCGCCCCCGTGGATCTGCCCCGCCAGCCGCATGAGGCGCCAGGGTGGATGAGGCGGCCGATCGAGATTCTGGTGCTGCTCTGTCTTGTTGTCGGAATCATCCCCGGCCTGACAATCGGACCATTCCTGGACATGGGCGTGCGTACCGTTCTGGGGGACCGCACGCCTGAATACAGCCTTGCCGTGTGGCACGGTTTCAGCACGCCACTGCTTCTCAGCGCGATCGCCCTCGTCGGAGGCGCGGCCCTCTACGCAATGTTCGGCAGACAGATCAACGCCAACCAGTTCGGCGCTCCGCCGTTCTTCAGCTGGATTCGCGCCCGGCAGAGGTTCGAAGCGGGAATGAATGCGGTCATGTCCGGGTCGCGGGCGCTCCTGTCCTGGCTCGGGCCAAGCCGCCAGCAATCGCAGCTGCGTATCCTGGTCGTCGCGGCCATTGGCGCGGCCAGTCTCGTGACGTTAGGCGCCGGCATAGGCCTGGCGCCGGATTTGTCGATCGCGCAGATCGACCCGGTCTTCGCGGCGCTATGGGTTGTTGGGGGCGCCTGCGCTTTGGGAGCAGCGCAACAGGCCAAGTTCCACCGCCTGGCGGCGATCGTGTTGATGAGCGGAGCGGGCTTCGTGTGCTGCATCAGCTTCGTCTGGCTGTCGGCGCCGGATCTTGCCCTGACGCAGTTGCTCGTCGAAGTCGTCACAACCGTGCTGCTGCTGCTGGGGCTCCGCTGGCTTCCAAAGCGGTCGCAAGCGCTCCATCCGACCGATATCGTCGCCCGCATCCGCGCACGCCTGCGCCGCGGTATCGACGTTGCGATCGCAGTATCTGTCGGTCTCGCCGTCGCCGGGGTGTCGTTTGTCGTGATGACGAGCCCGCCGCCAGACACGATATCCGGCTTTTTCCTCGAGAAGTCCTACGCCGAAGCGGGCGGGCGAAACGTGGTCAACGTCCTGCTCGTCGATTTCCGCGCTTTCGACACGCTCGGTGAAATCACCGTGCTTGGCGTCGTCGGGCTCACGGTCTTCGCACTGTTGCGGCGTTTCCGGCCCGCAACCGACAGCCTCGCCACGCCCGAGCAACAGGCCAAGCAAAAGGAATTCGACGAACGCCATGAGGCGCGCGCCTCGGACGAAACGGTCATCGACTATCTGATGATTCCGCGCGTGATCATGCAGTGGCTCTTCCCCGTCATTATCGTCTTCGCGATCTACCTCTTCCTGCGCGGCCATGACCTGCCGGGCGGCGGCTTCATCGCGGGCGTCACCATGTCGATCGCCTTCATCCTGCAATACATGGCGTCAGGCACGAAATGGACGGAAGCGAGATTGCGCATCCTGCCGCTCCGCTGGATCGGCCTCGGCCTTCTGATCGGGGCGACGACGGGGGCCGCCTCCCTGCTGTTCGGCTATCCATTCCTGACGTCGAGCTTCCAGTATGTCGATCTTCCGGTGCTGGGCCGGCTTCCGCTTGCGAGCGCGCTCGTGTTCGACCTCGGCGTCTTCGTGCTGGTGGTCGGCGCCACGGTTCTGATGCTGATCGCCCTGGCGCACCAATCCATCCGCACGCCGCGCGTGCTTGATGCCGACAGCGACGTCCATCACGAATCCGACGCCCAGCCCGCGCCTGAGCCAGCGCCCGCCATTCCCGCCGCTGAAGGAGCCTCGTGATGGAGATCGTGCTGGCTGTCGGCATCGGCGTACTGGCTGCATCGGGCGTCTGGCTGCTGCTGCGGCCGCGGACATTTCAGGTCATCATTGGCCTGTCGCTGATTTCGTACGCCGTGAATCTGTTCATCTTCGCGATGGGCCGGTTGCGCGTCGATGCCCCGCCTATTCTCGACCCCGGCATTCCGACCGACGCGGGCAACTACGCCGACCCCCTGCCCCAGGGGCTTGTGCTCACGGCCATCGTCATCGGCTTTGCGATGACGGCGCTCTATCTGGTTCTGCTGCTGGCCGTGCGCGGCCTGACCGGAACGGATCACGTTGACGGACAAGAGCCGGATCAATGAGTGAACTCATCCCGCATCTTGTCGTCGCGCCGATCGTTCTGCCGCTCATCGCAGCGGCCCTGACGCTGTTCTTCGACGAGCGCCAGCGCTCCATCAGGGCCGCAATCAGCTTTGGCGCCACTTCGATCCTCCTGGTCGTCGCGCTGGTCCTCCTGTTCGAAGCATCCGATGCCGGGCCGCATCAAGGCGCCGCCACAGCATATGCGATCGGGGACTGGGCAGCGCCATTCGGCATCGTTCTGGTCGCCGACCGGCTGTCAGCAATGCTGCTGGCGCTGACCAGCTTTCTTGGATTGGCGACGCTGCTCTTTTCACTGGCGCGATGGCACTACGCGGGCCCGCGCTTTCATGCGTTATTCCTGCTCATGCTGATGGGCGTCAACGGAGCGTTCCTGACGGGCGACCTCTTCAACCTGTTTGTCTTCTTCGAAGTTCTGCTGGCCGCCTCGTATGGTCTTGTGCTGCACGGTTCCGGCCCTGCACGGGTCAAGGCAGGGCTACACTATGTCGTCATAAACCTTGCGGCTTCTTCGTTGTTCCTCATCGGCGTCGCGATGATCTACGGGGTGACCGGCACACTGAACATGGCTGATCTCGCGCTGCGGATCCCGGAAATCGCCGCCGCGGATCGCACGCTGTTCGAGATCGGCTGCGCCGTGCTGGGTATCGCATTCCTGGTCAAGGCCGGGATGTGGCCGCTGGGTTTCTGGCTCCCCGCCACCTACTCTGCGGCCAGCGCGCCGGCGGCCGGCATGTTCGCCATTCTCACCAAGGTCGGAGTGTATGTCGTCATTCGTCTCTCGCTTCTTCTCTTCAGTCCTGAAGCGGGCGCATCCGCGGGATTTGGCGAACAGTTTCTGGCTGTCGGCGGGATTATGACGATCGCGTTCGGAACGCTGGGCGTGCTCGCCTCTGGCAGCCTGTCGCGGATCGGCGGATATTGCGTAATCGTATCGGCCGGAACAATTCTGGCTGTCGTCGGCATCGGCGGGGAGGAGGCGCTGGCTGGCGCGCTCTACTACCTGATAAGCTCGACACTCGGCGCAAGCGCGTTTTTCCTGCTCATCGAACTTCTCAACCGAGCCAGAGGGTCAACAGCGCCCGCCATTTCCCTGCCGGTGTTCAGCGACGAATTCCGGGATCCTTATGAGGACGGCACGGAGACCGATGAGATTGGCATTGTCATCCCGGCGTCCGTCGCATTGATCAGCGGCGGTTACATCCTCTGCGCCTTGCTGCTGGCAGGCTTGCCGCCCTTGTCGGGATTTGTCGGCAAGTTCGCCGTGATGGCCGGCGTCATATCCTCGGCCGAACAGGTTTCGCCGCTCGGCTGGACATTGATCGGAATGCTGACGTTATCGAGCTTCGGCATGCTCATCGCATTTGCCCGTGCCGGTATCGAAGTGCTCTGGGCGTCCGGCGACAGGCCCGCCCCCCGCGTGACGCCGGTCGAATTTCTCGCAATCTCCGTCCTGCTTCTGGCCGCCGTGGCCTTGAGCGTCGAGGGCGGCCTCGCGATGCGCTTCGTTACATCGACGTCGGTCTGGCTACACGCTCCGCTGGAATATGTGGACGCCGTGCTGGCTCCGGCGGAGGCCACGATGCAGCAGGGGGCGCCATGAACCGCGTGCTGCCCTATCCCGCCTTGTCTGCGGGGCTGCTGGCGATGTGGGTCCTTTTGCAGGGCTCGATTGACCCGGTGACGCTGCTGAGCGGCGCGGTCCTCGCCATAGTGGCGCCCTGGACGCTGACTGCGCTGGAGATGCCTCCCCTGAAGATTCGACGCCCCGGCGCGATCGTGAAGCTGGTCGGCGTGGTGCTGTACGATGTCGTTCGCTCGAACATCGCTGTTGCGGGCATTATCTATGGACGCAATCGGGCGATCCGGTCGTCCGGCTTTGTCACGATCCCGCTCGACATGCGTAATCGTTACGGGCTGGCGATTCTGGCGGCGATCATAACATGCACGCCCGGCACGTTATGGGTGCAGTACGATTCAGGCCGGAACCGGCTGCTGATGCACATCTTCGATCTCGTCGAACCCAAAGACTGGCCCGTGCTGATAAAGGGGCGATACGAACGTCTGCTCATGGAGATTTTCGAATGAGCGCAAGTGTACTGGCGTGGAGCCTCGTGCTCGGGCAGCTGATGTTTGTCGCAGCGATGACAATTGCGGGTTGGCGCATGATACGCGGCCCGCGTGCGCAGGATCGCATTCTTGCGCTCGACTCATTCTACTCCAGCGGCATGCTCCTCCTGCTGGTTTTTGGAATCCAGACCGGGCGGAGCATCTATTTCGAGGCGGCTTTGATTGTAGCTCTGCTGGGCTTCGTATCGACAGCCGCTCTGGCCAAATTCCTGATGCGCGGCGAGGTGATCGAATGAACGGCGTATCCGATCTCCCGGAATGGGCTGCGTGGGTGATCGCGCTTCTTGTCGTTGGCGGCGCAGCGATCACGCTGACCGGCGCGGTGGGGCTTGCGCGGCTGCGGTCGTTCTACGACCGGGTCCACGCGCCGACATTGGGCGCCACGCTCGGAACGGGCTGTATTCTCCTGGCCTCGATCACATGTTTTTCGGCGCTCCAGTCGCGCCCCGTGCTGCACGAGATCCTGATCGGCGTGTTTGTCACCCTCACGACGCCGGTCACGCTCATCCTGCTCGTCCGCGCGGCGCTCTACCGCGATCGCGTCGAGGGCAAGGACGTGCCGCCCCATGAATAGATGCGCCTGTCTCCTGACGGCGGAACTATCGCTCGTCCGCAGGTTTTCCGGGGCGCCGCTTGTAGGGCGGGATTGACCAGCCGAAGCGGATAGCGCCGGCCCGGAGCGCGAACGCCAGAATGAAGGCGGCGGCGGCGGCTGCCAGTGTCGGCAGGAAAGCATGAAACAGAACGAAACCGGACGCTCCGACGAGAGCCGAGGTTACGTAGACTTCGCGCCGCATCAGTACGGAGGGTTCGTGCGCCAGCACGTCCCGCAGGATTCCGCCCAGCGTCGCCGTGAACACCCCCATGACAGCAGCCACGATGGGAGACCCGGAAACGGCCAGCCCCTTCCAGGCGCCGTAAACGGCATAGGCAGCCAGACCAAGGCCATCGAGCCATAGAAGGAGCCGGTAGCGCGATTCAATCCGATGAGCCGTGAAAAAGAAGATGCAGGCCACTGCAGCGCCCACGATGAGGAAGGCGTGATCCTGCGTCCAGAAGACCGGCACGCCGAGTATGAGGTCGCGCACCGTCCCGCCGCCAACGCCCGTCACGATGGCGAAGAAGAGAAAGCCGACAATGTCGAGTTGCTTGCGCGACGCCGCAAGCGCGCCTGTCGCGGCGAAGACCGCCACGCCGGCATAGTCGAGAAGGTACAACTCGTTCATCGGACAGCCATAAAGCCCACAAACTGGAGCATACCGTGAACGCGGTCCAACGCCAGACGGCGCGTCGCCAGTGTCTCGGTGGAAGAACCGGCTCGCCGGCGTCCGAGAGGCGTCAGGACGACGGATCGGCCGCCCTGAGCCCGGCATTGAGACTCAAATCCGCGCCCAGGCCATAGCAGGTCATCGAGATGGACCCCAGGCTGTAGCCGCGCAGCAGCGGATCGGGGCTCGCGCCATCCGCAGCCGCCAATCCGGCAAGATAGAGAAGCGGGATGAAATGGTCAGGCGTCGGGACGGCCAGATCGTAGTCGGCATGTTCCTGCACGCGCAGCAGGTCGCCGGGCGCGCGTCCGAGCTGGTCGACCACGGCATCGTCAAATCGCTCGGCCCAGTCGAAAGCGGCGTCGGGCTGGTCCCATTTCACCTTGCGCAGGTTGTGAACGACATTGCCGCTCCCGAGGATCATGACGCCCCTATCGCGCAGGGGCGCAAGACGCGCGGCCAGATCGAGATGATAGCTGAGAGGATTCAAGGCATTGATCGACAGCTGGACGACCGGCACGTCCGCCTCCGGGTAAAGATGCGCCAGCACCGACCATGCTCCATGGTCGAACCCCCATTGATCGCGGTCGAGACCGACCCAGTGGGGTTTGGCGATCTCGACGATCTCCCCGGCGACATCGGGAGCGCCTGAAGCCGGATAGTCGAAGGTGAACAGCTCCGGCGGAAAGCCATAGAAGTCATGGATCGTGCGCGGCCTGGGCATCGCGGTCACGGCGGTCGCGCCAAAGTACCAGTGAGCGGACACCACCAGCACCGCGCGCGGGCGTGGAAGGCGCCGGCCCATGTCGCGCCAGGCAGCCGTGTAGCCATTGTCATCCAGCGTGTTCATGGGACTGCCATGCCCGATGAACAACGCAGGCATGCGGGGAGTCTTCAGGCTCATTCGATTTACAAGCTCCACAACAAACCCGATCGGCGCCGGCCGGATTCTACCCCCCTCGCCGGTCCGGCGATATCTCCCGTGACGCGCCTGAGACCTGCACTCGCGCAGCCCGCGGACATCACGTTCCGCCCCGAGAATGCATGATGCCCGTCACCGGCGAAAGACGCCGACGAGTTCCTCGATGACTTTTTCCTGCTCGGAGGCGTTCTTCGAATTCATGGCGCGGTGAACGCAATGGCCCAGATGCTGGCGCAGGAGATCGCTCTCGATCCGCGACAGGGCGGCGCGCGCCGCCGCGATTTGCGTAACGATGTCGATGCAATACCGCCTGTCTGCAACCATCTTGCCGATGCCCCGCACCTGCCCTTCGACACGGTTGAGGTTCTTGAGCACTTTGTCGGTCACGGCCTTTTCCATCCAGACGACTCCCGGACGCTTGAATATGTACCCCCCCAGGGTATATATCCGGCTGACAGAATTCAAGCCCGGAGGGCGCCGTGAACGAAGCCGAGTCCGCCGCAACGCTGAAGGATCCCGTCTGCGGCATGACGGTGAAGCCGGACACGCCCCATCGCCTCGCGCACGAGGGCCGCGAGGTTCTGTTCTGCAGCGCCGGCTGCAAGGCGAGGTTTGCAGCCGATCCCGCCAAATACAGCGCCGATGCGCCGCCGAAGGCGGAAGTGGGAGCGGCCGCAGCGGGCGCGGAGTGGACATGCCCCATGCACCCCGAGATTGTGCAGGATGGGCCCGGCTCATGCCCGATCTGCGGAATGGCGCTCGAACCCGTAATGCCGACTGCGGACACAGGCCCAAACCCCGAACTGCGTGACATGTCGCGGCGGTTCTGGATCAGCCTCGTTCTTGCCCTGCCGGTCTTCGTCCTCGAAATGGGCCGCCACTTCTTCAACATCGACGCGCTCGTGCCGCCGCAGGTCAATGGCTGGCTCCAGCTTGCGTTGGCGACGCCTGTCGTTCTCTGGGGCGGCTGGCCGTTCTTCGAGCGGGGCTGGGCCTCCCTGCAGAGCCGCAATCTCAATATGTTCACCCTGATCGCGCTCGGAACGGGCGTCGCCTGGAGCTACAGCCTCATCGCGCAGATCTTCCCGCAGGTCTTCCCGCCGGAATTCCGCGACATGCACGGCCATGTCGCCGTCTATTTCGAGGCGGCGGCGGTCATCACCGTACTGGTCCTGCTTGGGCAGGTGCTGGAGCTGCAAGCCCGCGAACGCACCGGCGGGGCAATCCGCGCCCTGCTCGACCTTGCGCCGAAGACAGCGCGCCGCATCCACAACGGCCACGAAGAAGAAGTCCCGCTGGACGCGGTGATCGTTGGCGACCGTCTGCGGGTGCGTCCGGGCGAGAAGACGCCGGTCGACGGCATGGTCATCGATGGCCGCTCGACGCTCGATGAATCCATGGTGACGGGCGAGTCCATGCCGGTCACCCGCAGCGCCGGCGACACCGTCATCGCGGGCACGCTGAACCAGACCGGCGCCCTCGTGATCGAAGCCAGGCGTGTCGGACGCGACACCATGCTGTCGCAGATCGTCGCGCTGGTGGCGGACGCGCAACGCAGCCGCGCCCCGATCCAGCGCCTCGCCGACAAGGTTTCAGGCTGGTTCGTGCCGGCTGTCATCGTGATCGCAATCCTGACCTTCATCGGCTGGTCGGCATTCGGTCCCCAGCCATCCTTTACCTATGGCCTGATCGCCGCCGTGTCGGTGCTCATCATCGCCTGTCCGTGCGCGCTGGGACTTGCGACCCCCATGTCCATCATGGCGGGCGTCGGGCGCGCGGCGCGACAAGGCGTGCTCATCCGCAATGCCGAAGCGCTGGAACGCTTTGAGAAGGTCGATACGCTGGTCCTCGACAAGACTGGCACGCTGACCGAGGGCAGGCCGGGTGTGATCGCCATAAAGGTCGCAGACGGCTTCAGCGAGAACGACCTCATCCGCTTTGCAGCCAGCATCGAGCAACCGAGCGAACATCCGCTCGCCCTCGCGGTTGTTGCGGCAGCCAGGGAGCGGGCGATAGCCCTGACAGAACCCACAGCCTTCGACTCGCCAGTCGGCAAGGGCGTTATCGGCACGGTTGACGGACATGGCGTCGCGCTGGGCGCGGAGCGGTATCTCGACGAACTCGGCGTCTCGACGGTCGCGCTTCGCCAGGAAGCCGAGCGCTTGCGCGGGGACGGCGCAACCGCGATCTTCGTTGCAATCGACAATCGGCTGGCCGGCGTCCTCGGCATCGCCGATCGCATCAAGACGACCACCCCCGACTCGTTGAGAGCGCTTGCCGCCCAAGGCATCGATCTTGTGATGCTGACAGGCGACAACCGCACCACGGCCGAGGCAGTCGGACGTTCCCTGGGGATCGCCAGGATCGAGGCCGAGATTCTTCCCGAGGACAAGTCCCGCATCGTGGAAACGCTGAAGCGTGACGGCAGGGTCGTGGCGATGGCGGGCGACGGCGTCAACGACGCCCCTGCCCTGGCCGCCGCCGACGTCGGCATCGCCATGGGCGCCGGCACGGATGTCGCCATCGAGAGCGCCAGCGTCACCCTGCTGAA
>CAZGWV010000083.1:3715-14431 GCA_964529555.1 uncultured Rhizobium sp. | reverse complement strand
TCGTTCGGCATGGGGCTGCATTTCTTCGCCGGCGCCACGCTTCTGCTGCTCGGCCCGATCCAGCTGATTGGCGCCGTGCGCAAGGCCGCGCCGAAAGTCCATCACTGGCTCGGCCGCCTCTATGCGCTCGCCGCATTCTCCGCTGGTGTCGGCGGCCTGATCTTCATCGCGCTCAAAGGGACAGTCGGCGGCATGATGATGACCGTCGCTTTCGCCGCTTATGGCGTGCTGATGGTGATCGCAGCGGTCGAGACCGTGCGCCACGCCATGGCCCGCCGCATCGACACGCACCGCGCCTGGGCGATCCGCCTGTTCGCGCTGGCCATCGGCTCATGGCTCTATCGCATCGGCTATGGCCTGTTCTTCGCCATCGGCGGCCGCGACAATCCGGGGCATATGGCCGATTTCAGCGGCTGGTTCGACTATGTGATGGACTGGGCCTTCTTCGTGCCGCCGCTGATCGTCGCCGAGATATTCATCCGCGCGCAACGCTCGCAGGCGACCACAGTGGGCCGCATGAGCGCCAGCCTCGCGCTCGGCCTCGGCGCCGCCTTCATCGCCTATGCGACGTTCTTCTTCACGATGTTCGGCTGGGGCCCGGCCATCCTGATGCGCTTCGGCGGCGCGGCTTGATCCCGCCTGCAATGCAGGGCTAGTGCGGGAAGAAGTTCACGGAGTTTTCCAGCATGACCCGCATCGCATTCATCGGCCTCGGAAACATGGGCGGCGGCATGGCGGCGCGGCAGGTCGTCGGCGGACGCGACGTGCAGGCGTTCGATCTGTCGGAAGCGGCGGTGAAGAAAGCGGTCGCCGCCGGCGCCCATCCCGCAGGCAGCATCGCGAAGGCCGTCGAGACAGCCGACGCCGTCATCACCATGCTCCCCGCCGGCCCGCATGTGCGGAAAGTCTATGAGGAGCACATCCTCCCGCACGCCCCGAAATCCGCCCTGCTGATCGACTGCTCCACCATCGACGTGGACAGCGCCCGCGCGGTCGCCGGGCAGGCGAAGGCCGCCGGCTTCCGCTTTGCCGACGCTCCTGTCTCCGGCGGCACGGCGGCGGCGGATGCGGGAACGCTTGCCTTCATGGTCGGCTGCGACGAAGCCGACTTCGCCGATGTCGAGGAAGCGCTGAAACCCATGAGCCGCGTCGCCATCCGCGCGGGCGACCACGGCGCAGGGCAGGCCGCCAAGATCTGCAACAACATGCTGCTGGCCATTTCGATGATCGGAACATGCGAGGCGTTCGCCCTTGCCGAGAAGCTGGGTCTCGCGCCCGACCGCTTCGCCGATATCGCCTCCAAATCTTCCGGCAATTGCTGGTCGCTCTCAACCTACGCCCCGTGGCCCGGCGTCGGCCCCGTCACGGCGTCCGACCGCGACTATGAAGGCGGGTTCGCCGCCGCGATGATGCTCAAGGATCTGAAGCTCGCGCAGGAAGCCTCCGCCCGCGCCGGCGCCGCGACGCCGATGGGCAACAATGCCGAGGCGATCTATGCGCTGTTCGACCGGCTCGGGTATGGCGGCAAGGATTTCTCCGGCATCCTCCAGATGCTGCGCGGCAACACCGCCGGCCTCGCGAAGTAGGCCGGATCCCGCCATCCGCCCCGCGCTATTGAAGTTTTTGCTCCCCGCCTGACCCGTTTCCGCGTGGGATCGCGCTTACTTGTTCAGAGGGGACTCTTTCGCAAGCTTGCCTACCGGGAACCGATATTCCCGGCGGCAAATGCGATGGGGTTTGCCCGGAGGAAGGTCGCCCGTTCAGCCGCTCCACGTGACTTAACTATTCGTCCATGTTACCCAATAGCAGGGGCTGGACGAATGTTATTCACAGGTTGAACACTCGCTCGCCTCAGGGCTGTGGGGACGGGCCCGGACGCCGGACGCTCAGCTGCGCCTGCGTTTTTGACCTGTGCATAGATCGAGGGACGAACGGGGAATTCACATGCAGACACCTGAAGCGCCGCCGCCGCCGCTCGATGGCGGTCCAATCACTGCTCCCGGCTCCACACTCGACACCGCGCTGGCGGGTCAGTGGGAAGTCTTCGGCATCCCCGGCACATACCTGATGTGGGGCGCCGTCGCCTTCGCGGCGATCTGGCTGGCCTCCACGGTCTTCATCCACATGCGCCGCCGCGCGACGAACCTGACGTCCGCCCAGCAGGCGAGCGTTCGCAAGGACGCGACTCCCGATTTCCTCACGGTCGATCACAAGGCTCGCGACGCCGCCATGAAGCGTGGCGAAACCTACGATCAGGAACTCGTCGAACGCGCCAAGGCCGAAGCCGCCGCGGCTGCCGCCGCCGGAAAGCCCGCCAAACGCGAGCCGGTCAGCATGGTCCGCATGATCTCGGGCGTCGCCGCCTTCCTGTTCTCGCTCTTCACGCTGCTCGGCACGCTGCTCGGCACGTTCCGCACGCTCGATCAGGCGGGCCTCCAGATGAGCAAGCTGGATCAGGTCGGCGCGATCATCGCCGCCCATCCCATCCCCACCGTCATCTGCCTCTTCGTGATCGGGTACACGCTCTTCATCTGGATCAAACAGAAGAAGTGGGCGGACCCGCCCAAGATCTGATCTCAGCCAGCACGCACACCTTCTCCTTTCGGAGCCGCCACGATGAAGACCGAACAACTGATTGTCAGCGACACGCGCATGCTTGCCGAATTCATCGGCCCGGAGACATTCCGGTCCTTTTTCGAGGCGCGTTATGAGGTGCCGCCCGACCACCTTGGCCTGCTGATGCGCAATGGCCAGTTCGTCGAAGCCTACAAGGGCGCCCACTTCTCGGTCGGCGGTCTGTTCAACCAGCTGAAAGGCATGGTCGGCGGCTCGACCTCGATCAGCGTTCTCATCGCCGATCTCAAGACCTTCCAGTCCTTCTACGACGTGACCGCGCGCACGAAGGACAAGGTCGATGTCACGGGCACGGTCGTTCTCGATCTCCAGATCAACCCGGAAAAGCCGCAGAACATCCTCGGCATGATGCAGCAGCGCCGCTCGCTGACGAAGGAAGAGGCCGCCGGCCGCATCCGCAGCCACGGCTGGGAGCGCGTGTTCGAAGCCGCCCTGTCGCGCGTCAACGCCAACGAGATCCGCGGCAACAAGGGCCTGCAGGACATGATGCAGGCGGATCTGATGAAGGAGTGCGAGCGTATCGCGGGCGATCTCGGCCTGATGGTTCGCGCCGCGTCGGTCAACTGGGCCATCAACGACGTCGAAAAGCAGGAAGCTGTCCGCGCCGCCGCCATCCGCGAGACGGACAGGCTTGAGTTCGAATTCGAGACGCTGAAGCGCGACCTCGAGCGAGAGCACGAAACCACCGTGTTCAAGATGAACAACAAGACCGCCATCGATGCGCTGAGCGTCAACAATCTCGAAGATATGCGCCGGCTGGTCCTCGACCGCGACCTGACTTTCGCCGACGCCCGCGAGACCGGCGCCCGGATCGCCGAGATGAAGTCGATCGCGCACGACATCGACAAGCTGAAGACCGAGCGTCTCGCCAAGTTCGAAGGCGAGATCCAGAAGGCGACGCACGATGGCGTCGATCTGAAAGTCGTCCACGAGCGCAAGCGCGTGATCGAGCGCAACACCGAGCAGCTCGACCGTTCGCACCAGCTCGCCCTGCGTGCGCTTGAGCGCGATTACGACCGCGAAACCCGCGACCTGGCGCGCGACGAGCGCCGCGACGATCGCGAATTCGACCGCGAAGGCCGCAAGCTCGACCGCGTCGAACAGCGCGGCAACCGTCTCGAAGACCGTGAAGACGAGAAGGTCCGCCGCCGCGAGGATCGCGACTACGACCACGAGACGCGCGAGAAGGAAATCCGCACCCGCGAGAAAGAACGTGATTCCGGCTTCGAAGGCCGCCGCAAGGAAGTCGACGTCGCCGACAAGGAAGAGTATGCGCGCCTCGCCCGCCAGCGTGAGACCGACAAGGTCGCGCTCGAAAAACTGAAAGGTCTCGCCGGCCTCGAGGCCGATCAGGAGCGCGAGCGCCTGACACGCCGGATCAAGGAAGCCGACGCCACACACGACCGCGACATGGACCAGCGCAAGCTGGAGGCCCAGCGCGAGGCCGACCGCCTCGTGCTTGGCGCCAAGATGACGCCGGAACAGATTCTCGCCGTCAATGCGGGCCTCAGCCCCGCCGTCGCGAAAATCCTGGAAGAGCAGGCCAAGGCGCAGGGCATCGACAAGAACGCCCAGATGGACCTCATGCGCCAGATGGTGGAACAGGCCAATCGCGCGCGTGTCAGCTCGGAAGAACAGGCGCGCGCCATGTTCAATTCTGGTATGCAGGGCGCGGTCGGTGTTGCTGCCGGCGCCGGCGGCAAGGCTGGCGCGGGCGGCGGACCGGCTCCGGGCGAGGCGGCGGTGGAGTGCCCCAAATGCACGCGCGTCAACCCGGCCAAAGCCAAGTTCTGCGTCGGATGCGGCGAACAGCTCCGTCGCTAAGGGGAGCGGTCGATGGACACGCCTGTCGCTAGTTCCGGCGGCATCGCGCCGTGCTGCTACCAGCACGCCGTGACCGCCGACGCCATCTTCTGCGGCGAATGCGGCAAGCCGCTCCTGCGCTGCATGGCCTACGAAGAATGTGGCGGCCTCGTTGGCGAGGACGGCTGCTGCAATGTCTGCGTCCGTCCGCAGCTCTATCTCGACAAGGACGCCGTCACCGAAGTGAAGAGCGGCGGCGTGCTCGTCCTGCCGCTGGTGTTCTACAATGCGTCGGGCGTCGGCCGTCCGCTGTTCATAACGGACGTCTGGATTCGCGAAGGCGAAGGCGCGCGGCGCAAGATCGAGCTGCCGTGGAAACGCCTCGACGCGGGCGGCTCCAACCGGCTCAGCATCCAGACAGGCGCGCTGGAACGCCAGGGCCGCCACGGCATCGAGATCACCTTCGCCGCCGCCACGAACTATTTCATGCGCGAGGAACGCTTCTGCTTCACGTCCTCGCTCAGCCTCGAAGTCGAGCAGGGCGGCAGCCTGGTCATCAACCAGACGATCAATTCCTCCGGCATCGGCGCCGGCAGCGACACAGTCTACGCGCCCATCCGCCTCGAAACCCAGGGCGAGACGCGCAAGGCCGCCGTCGGGGGCAAGGCGGCCGAACTCGGCCTGCAGCGCGCCGACAATTTCGAAGCCGCGCAGGGCATTCGCGGTTATACCGAAGGCCCGCTCAAGGGCGTGGTCGTCAATCGCGGCGCGCGTCTCGTATGGAAGGGGTTTGCCGCTGACGAAGCCCCGTCCGGTCCGATCACCACGCGCGACGGCATCTTCGCCATCGGCCGTGGCCGGGCCAGGGATCTCGGCGGCGACAACCAGCTCCAGCTTCTGGTGACGGACGCCGCCGGCGTCATCGATGAATCGCTCAGTCAGGCGATCTCGCGCCGCCACCTCGAACTCTTCATCCAGGGCGGCCGCCTGTGCGCACGCGTCACCGGCCAGGCCGGCGTGATGATCGGGGAGAACAAGCACGGCGCGGACGACGCGCTGGCCGTCATCGGCAGTGGCGACGTTATCCGCATCCTGCCGAAATATCCTGACGCCGTCGCGCTTCAGGTCCGCATGCGCGGCATCTACGGCCATGTCGAGGAGATCACCATCACGCGCGTTCCCGCCATGCCCGAAGGAACGCCGCGATGAAGTGCCCGAACTGCGCAAGCCCGATAAGCGCCGATGCGCGCTTCTGCGGCGAGTGCGGGCAGGCGCTCAGTCAGCTGGGGAAGAGCCTCGTCGAACCCGAGCCTGCCGAAGCCCGATCGCCCGATCCCGATCCGTCACCCGGTCCCGATCTGTCCGCCCTTCACACGATCGACGGCATGGACCGGAAGGAAACACGCGCGCCCAAGGCGGGCTCGCACCGCTCCCTGGTTCCCGGCGACATTTTCGCCGACCGCTACGAAGTCAAGAAAGTGATCGGCGAGGGCGGCATGGGCGTCGTCTATCGCGCCGCCGACAAGCTGACCGAGCGCGACGTCGCCCTGAAGCTGATCCGCGCCGACCGCCTCGCGGGCACGGACGCGGTCAACCGCCTCATCCGCGAAGGCATCACCTCGCGCGACATCCGCCATCCGAACATCGTCGCCGTCTACGATGTCGGCGTGGTCGATGGCCACCCGTATATGTCGATGGAATTCCTCAACGGGCAGAGCCTCCGCTCGTGGAACCGCCGTCGCCTTGCCTCGTCCACGGACTGTTCGATGATGTCCGCCGCCAACATCATCGCGGAAATCCTCTCCGGCCTCGATGCGGCCCACCGCGCCGGCGTCGTCCATCGCGACCTCAAGCCCGAAAACGTCATGCTCGTCAGCGAGCCGTCCGAACGCGGCGCGGCTTTGAAAATTCTCGACTTCGGCGTCGCGCGCGGAGCGGGGGCGGGCGACACCGGCGCCACCAGTCTCGGCACGCGCGGCTACATGGCCCCCGAACAGATCACCGCTCCCGATGCGGCCCTGCCGTCCGCCGATCTCTATTCGCTGTCGGTGATGTTCTACGAGCTTCTCGTCGGCGTCATCCCGCAGGGCCACTGGCAGCCGCCCAGCGCCGGGCGCAGCGACGTGCCGCCATCCATCGACAAGCTGATCGAGCGCGGCCTGTCCAACAATCCGCGCAGCCGTCCGCAGACCGTCTCCGAATACAGCCGCGCCCTCGTCGACGCCATGAACGGCGCCTACGGCCAGCAATCCCGCCCCCCCTGGCTGCAGAAGCTCAACGACACGCTGGTCCGCCAGCTCGAAGGCGGTGGACCCGGACCGCGCTCTGGTCCCGGCCCCGCGCCGCGCCCGGCGCCCCAGCCCGGTCCACAACCTGGTTCGCAGCCTCAGCCGGGCCCCGCCGCCAGCCAGAACGTCTTCAAGCTGTTCCTGAATGGCGTGACGGGGAAATACGGCAGCGGCGCCGGCCGCGCGTCCGTGAAGGAATACTGGACGGTCAACATCGGCGCGGCCATCCTCTTCTGTGTCGGCATCGGTCTCGACGCCGATATGGCGACCTATGTGGACGGTGCGGGCAATGAGATCATGGGGCCGATCGTCCCCACCTTCTCGGTGCTTCTCTTGCTGGCTATGGTCATTCCGATGGTGGCTGTTTCTGCGCGCCGCATTCACGATCTCGGCCACAAGGCCGATATCGGGAAGGCATTCGCGCTGTCGGGGGCGTTGATGTCGAATCGTGGCACGGTCGGCCCGAATGCGTATGGGCCAGATCCGCTGGAAAGAGGCGCACGATGATTGCTTGCGGAAGCTGTGGCGCGAACAATATCGACACCGCGCGATTCTGCGAGGCGTGCGGCAAGCCGCTGGCCAAGGCGGAGGAAGTTGCGCTCGCCGGCCTCCACACGATCGACCCCGCGCTCACGCCGCCGAAGCCGGACAGCGGGCAGGGGTCTTCACTCGATCTCAAGCCGGATGAAATCTTCGCGGACCGCTATCGCGTCCTCGCCGAGATCGGCCGTGGCGGCATGGGCGTCGTCTATCGCGTCCATGATCCTGTCACGCAGCGCGACGTCGCTCTCAAGCTGATCCGCGCCGACCGCCTCGCCGGCAAGGACGCCGTGAAACGCCTCGTGCGCGAAGGCGTGCTCGCACGCGACATCCGCCACCCCAACGTCGTCGCCGTCTACGATGTGGGCGAGGTCAACGGCTTGCCATTCCTCACCATGGAATTGCTCGAAGGCGGCAGCCTGCGCGCCTGGATGCAGCAGCAGATGCGGCAGGGCCGCGAATGTTCGATGGCCACGGCCGCCCATGTCGTGCGCGAAGTCCTGTCGGGCCTTGCCGCTGCGCATACGCAAGGCGTCATCCACCGCGACCTCAAGCCCGAGAACATCGTTCTGCTCGCCGAACCGAACGACAAGGAAGCGCGCCTCAAGATTCTCGACTTCGGCATCGCCCGCGCCGGCGGCATGTCAGACACAGGCGCCACCGGCCTCGGTACGCTGGAATACATGGCCCCCGAGCAGATCACGGCGCCCGAAGCCGCGCAGTCCTCGGCGGATTTCTATTCGATGTCCGTGATGTTCTACGAACTCCTCATCGGCGTCGTGCCCAAGGGCCATTGGCAGCCGCCCAGCGGCGGCCGCAGCGACGTCCCGCCCGCGATCGACAAGCTGATCGAGCGCGGCCTCTCCAACAATCCGCGCCTGCGTCCCCAGTCCGCGCAGCAATACCGCGCAGAACTCGATGCAGCGTTGTCTGGCCACGCGCCGGCGCCCGGTCCTGGCCCGAGCCCGTCGCCTTACGCCGGTCCCGGCCCTGCGCCGCAGCCCGGTCCCTACACGCCGCCAGCGCCACCGCCGCCGGGCGCGGGCGGGTTCGCGGCGTGGTTCCAGAACATGACGCCGGCCAAGTTCGCCATCCTTGCGGGCGTCGCGGTTCTCGTGATCGGCGGCGGTATCGCGTCGATGATGGACGCATCCGAGCCTGGCCAGCAGCAGCAACAGCAGCAGGTTCAGAACGGCCAGAACACGCAAAGCGGAAGCAACGGCCAGCAGGCCCCGCTCCCGCCGCCCGACACGAGCAACTATCCGATCCTCTCCGGCATGTGGTTCGACGACGCCGGCTACCAGTTGCAGGTCGCCGTCTCGCCCAATGGCGAAGTCTCGGGCCAGGTCATAACGGGGCCGAACGCCGGCAACGCATTCATCGGTGAGTTCGACGGCGTCTATCTCCAGTACGTGATCGGAAATGACCTGCAAGGCATCATGTCCAGCGGCGCTGCGGAGTGGGTGAACATCTGCCATGTCGGCGCGCCGGAAGTTAATCCGAACACCGGCCAGCCCACCGGCAACTTCCTCACCTTCCATGTAAGGCACCAGCCGCCGGCGCGCTGCTTCTAGCCAGCCACTTGCGTCCGCCCCAGGCCTTTACGGATGCCCCCGTGGCGTTAACCGTTCTTTCAGTCTAACATGTTCTAGTAGCACATGAGCGATGGGCTTGCTGCTTCTCCTGCCATCCCACTCGCCAGACCGAGCGTCGCGATGTCCCCTCCCGCGATGCTTGCGTGAAGTGGCCGCGCCTGTTCCCCCGCAGGCGCGGCCCGTCACGTTCTGGGTTTCAGAATTTCAGGATCGCGCGACGAGATACTGCGCCGCCGTATAGGCCGATAGCGCAGCCGCCAGCGCCAGCACGCCAACCCATCCCATCACCAGCGCCTCCGACACCGCAAAGCCATCGCCAGCGCCCAGCATCGTCACGACAGACGGCGCCGCCGAAAGCAGGATCGGTATCCCCACCGCAATCAGCTCCAGCGCCGTCTTCCACTTCGCCAGCTGAGACACGCGCACGCCTTCGCCATCGGGCGCCCGGAAGCGCAGCCATGTGATCAGCAGGTCGCGTCCCACAATCACAGCCGACGCCACAGCAATCGGAATCGCCAGCGGCCAGGCCTGCACCGCTGCAATCGCCGACAGCACGATCAGCGGCAATCCCACCAGCGCCTTGTCCGCAATCGGATCGATGATGCGCCCGAATTTCGAATGCGCATTCAGCGCCCGCGCCGCCATGCCGTCGAACAGGTCGGTCAGCGCCGCCAGCACGAACATGATCGCCGCCGCCAGAGCCCAACCCTGCGCCTGCGCTTTCAGCGGCGCGAACTCGCCCGGCGCATTGCCCGCCGCATCCACCGGAATCGCCAGCGACAGCCACACCGCAAGGGCGACCAGGGGCGCCAGCACGAGGCGCAGCAACGTCAAGGCGTTGGGCAGATGCTTGATCACGAGAATCCCTTGCGAGCCGCAGCAACCGTAGCCGCAATTTTCCGTTGAGGGCAGGGCCGCGCGCGGGCGCGTTGTCGCGCGCTCGTCTCCCACGCTTGACCCCTTGTAAAGTGTTATAGTATATCATAGTGGTACATTATAACACTGGAGACCGCGATGATCGCAGCAACCCGCTTTGGCCGCCGCCTCGCCTTTGGCGCCGCCGCCGCAGCGCTCATCGCGCAGCCCGCTTTCGCTCAAGGGCCCGCTCCGCAACCGCCCGCTGACGACAGCGAGTCAGGCCGCGACGTGGTCGTCGTCACCGGCATCGGCCCGGCGCGCACCAGCGACGAACTCATCGCCTCCACCACGGTCCTCGACGAGGGCGATATCGTCGGCCGTCTCTCCGGCGGACTCGGCGACACGCTGCAGGGCCTCCCCGGCGTCTCCTCCACCGCCTTCGGCCCCGGCGCCAGCCGTCCCGTCATCCGTGGCCTCGGCGCAGAGCGCGTGCAGGTTCTCACCAACGGCATCGGCGTCATCGATGCATCCGCCGCCAGCCCCGACCACGCCGTCACCGGCGATCCTCTCGGCGCAGAGCGCATCGAGATCCTGCGCGGCCCCGCCACGCTCGCCTATGGCGGCGGAGCCGCCGGCGGCGTCGTCAACGTGATCGACGGTCTCATCGTCGAAAAAGCTCCCGGCGATCCGCTCAGCGGCTCCGCCTATGTCGGCTACACCACGGTGGACGAGGGCAAGACCGCCGCCGCGCGCGTCACCGGAACATCGGGCCCGCTGGTTGGCGTTCTTTCGTGGACCGGGCGCGAAAGCGGCAATATCGAAATCCCCGGCTATGCTGAATCCCACATCCTGCACGCAGCCGAAGAAGCCGAACACGGCCACGCGCATGAGCGTGAAGACGCGCCCGGCGCACTCGAAAACTCCGGCGTCGAGTCGCAATCCTTCAGCGGCGGCCTCTCGCTCGTTGGCGATGATGGCTTCATCGGCGTCGCCGTGCG
>CAZGWV010000083.1:0-3615 GCA_964529555.1 uncultured Rhizobium sp. | reverse complement strand
TCTTCACCAACGAGGGCTATGAAGCCCGCCTCGAAGCCCACCACGCCGAATTCATGGGCCTTGAAGGCAGCATCGGCTGGCAAGCCTCCAGCCGCGATTTCCGCGCCGTGGGCGACGAGGCGTTCGTCACGCCGACCGTCACCGACCAGGCCGGCGTCTTCATCTTCGAAACCTGGGAGCAGGACGAGTGGGGCCTCGAAGGCGGCCTCCGATTCGATCGCGTGCGCGTCGACAACGCCGTCGCCGGCGCGCGTTCGTTCAACACGCTCAACGCCTCCTTCGGCGTCCACGGCCATGTCACCGAGAATCTCTTCCTCGGCGCTACGATCAATGGCACCGAGCGCGCGCCCACGGACGTCGAACTGTTCGCCAACGGTCCACACCTCGCCACGGCGCAGTTCGAACGCGGCGACGCCACGCTCGACACCGAGCGCGGCGTCAGCTTCGAAGCCAGCGCCCGCTGGGAAGCCGGCCCCCTCCAGATCGGCGCCAGCGTCTACCGCTTCGCTTTTGACCGCTTCATCTATCTCGACCCCACCGGCGCCGAGGAAGACGAACTCCCCGTCTTCCAGGCCACGCAGGCCGAGGCCAGCTTCACCGGCGCCGAACTCACAGCGTCCTATGATTTCGGCGACGCATTCGGCGCGGCATGGAAGCTCGACGGCGCGGTCGATGTTGTGCGGGGCAAGCTCGATGGCGGCGGCAACCTCCCACGCATCCCGCCCGCATCCGCCATGCTCGGCATCGAGGCCGACGCAGGCTTCGCCACCGCCCGTCTCGAAGCGCGCTGGTCGGACGAGCAGGATCGCGTCGCCGCGTTCGAACTGCCCACCGACGGCTTCACGGTCATCGACCTGCGCACATCATGGGTGCTGACGCCGAATCTCGATCTCATCGTCGAAGGCGTGAACCTCACCGACGAGGAAGTCCGCTACCATGCCTCGCCGCTGAAAGATCTCGCCCCCGTCGCCGGCCGCAGTTTCCGCCTCGGCCTCCGCGCGAGCTTCTGAGGCTTAGCCGACGAACCGCAAACAACGAGGCGCGAGTATCAGTTCGCCGGCGGCGCGGCCACGGCGTCCTGAATGCGCTTCTGGATGTTCTGCGCCATGTCCGCCTGCATCGACTCCATGCGCTGCATCACCTTGGGCATGTACTCCGCCATGACCTTGGGCTGTTTCTGTATGATCGATTTGCCCTCCGGCGATGCATAGAAATCCAGCATCTTCGCCAGTTCTTCGCCGGTGTAGGTGCGGGCCATGATCTCGCCCATGTCTTTCATCATCTCGGGCATCATCTTGCGGGCCTGTTCCATGCCCTCCGTGAAGCCCGCCTTGATCGAAGGTTCGGCTGCGGCGACGCGGGCAAGGCAAATCTCGCGCTCGGCTTCCGGCGCGCCGTCGCAGACTCCCGCCAGGTTGGGGATCATATTCGCCTGCATCGCATCGACCATGTCGTCGATCATTTTCGGGTCGCTCATCAGCGTCGCAATTTCGCTTCCCATCTTCAGCTTGTCCGCCTCGCTTGTCGGCGCCGCCGTGCCGCCAGCGCCGCCACATGCCGCAAGCCCCAGCGCCATCAGCGCCACGCCCGCCATCGCCGTCGATTTCATCGTTGGTTGCCCTCTTCGGAATATCTCAGACTAGAATATCGAATACGCCCCGTCGATGACGAATGAATCGCCCGAGTGATAGCTCGATGCATCGGACGTCAGATACACCGCGACGCCGCCGAAATCCTTGGGCTCGCCCCAGCGCCGCATCGGCACGCGCGGGATTACTTTCTCGGCAAACGCCGCATTGTCCTGCGCGCCCTGTGTCATGTCGGTTGCGATCCAGCCGGGCAGGACCGAGTTGGCGCGAACGCCAAAGCGCGCATGTTCCACCGCAATCGATTTGATCATTGAAACGACCGCGCCCTTGGTTGCGGCATAGGCCTCGTTCTTGGCCGCGCCCTCAATGGCCGCCAGCGACGCAACGCCCACCAGCGAGCCGCCCGGATCGCCCGCCCTCGCGCGCTCCACCATATGCCTGGCCGCCTCGCGCAGCGTGAAGAACACGCCATCGAGATTCACCGACAGCACGCGCCGATAAACATCGGTCGGAAACTCCGCGAACGATTTCGCCCCGCCGCCGATCCCCGCATTGGCGAACACCGAATCGATCCGCCCGAAATGCTTCGCCACATCCGTCATGGCGTCGGCGACCTGGCGTTCGTCCGCCACATTGACGGTCCACGCTTTGGCATTGCCGCCCAGCTTCTTCACCGCCGCAGCGTTGTTCGCTTCGTTCGATCCCCAGATCGCAACGCTCGCCCCCGCCTGCGCGAGCGCGTCTGCGAACCCGAAGCCGATGCCCCGGTTGCCGCCAGTCACGAGCGCGACCTTGCCGGTCAGGTTGAAGGGGGCGTAGGTCATGGCGTCTCTCCCGGAATTACTGCCGCTGTTGGACGCCGCGCCGCAGCGCGCGTCAAGGCGAGCTGTTCATCCGCTGTTGGGTATCGGCGCCGTCTCGTGCCACGATGGCGGACTGTCGGCGCGAGGACGATTCATGCGGGTAGCGGGTATTCTGTTGGCGTTCGGCCTGCTGGCCATGCCTGCCGTCGCGCAGGCCCGGATTGAGGCAAGACCGCTCACGATCCAGCATGACCGTCTCCCCGGCATGTGCCTCACGCTCAGCGGCCCCGGCGGCGCATCGGTCAACGCGCCGTGCGATGGCTCAGCCGGGCAGAAATTCATCCTCCCCGGCCCCGAAGGCGGGCCGATCCGGCAGGGCGAGGCATGTCTCGTCCCGCGAGGCGCGGGCCACTACCCACAGCTATACGCCGAAGCCTGCGACGGCTCCCCCGCGCAGACATGGACCATGAATGCCGAGCGCGAGCTGCGCAACGGAGCAGGCCGCTGCCTCACGCTCATGGGGTCGGTCAGCGTAACCGGCACGACGATCTTCGCCGCCGAATGCCCGAAGGAAGGCGCGGCGCATCAATGGCGCGCCACCCATGTCGATTTCACCAACATGATCGAGGCATCGCTCGAATCCAGCGTCCGCCCCGGCGAGTGCATCGGCTACGATACGCAGCTGAAACTCTATCCATGTTCGGACGCTTACGGCCAGATCATCAGCTTCGACGTGAAGGCGCTCGGCCAGCTGCGCCTCAAGGGCAGCTGCATATCCGGCGGCAACGCCTTCTCGGGCGTAAGCCTCGGCTCGTGCTACGACATGCCCACCCAGAAATGGGTCATCCTGCCCGATGGCGCCGTCGCCAATTCGCACGCCGAATGCATCGAGGTCGTGAACGAGGACGGCCATGATGTCCTCCGCACCACGGTCTGCGGCGGCAAGGCCGAACAACACTGGATCGTCCGAATGCCGCCCAGGACGGCCAACTAACACTGTCATTCCCGCCGTAGCCCGAAGGGCGGAGAGCGGGAACCCAGGAGTTACGCACACATACGCCTTGCGGCCCCTGGCTTCCGGCTCGCACGCTGGCGCGTGCGTCCGGAATGACAGGCAGCGGTTCCTCCCCGAGACAACGCGCGCTATACATCCCCCGGAAGGATGCTCATCATGGCTGACGATCACGGCGACCGCTTGTCCGCATTCATCGCGCGTCTGACCG
>CAZGWV010000082.1:0-14532 GCA_964529555.1 uncultured Rhizobium sp. | reverse complement strand
CCCCAACTCGGGCGGCTGCGGTTTGCGCGCGGCCGCCGCGCCTGTTATGGCGCTGGCCCGCCCTAACCTGACCCGGCGCGCTCGTCCATGACCGAAGTCCTGACCCTTGTTTCATTGGCCGCCGATGTTGCGCCGCTGGCGAGCCATGCGCCGGGCGGCGTGGACGATGTTACCGACAGATCGGGCGGCGGCTGGCGCATTGCGGAGCGGGCCGTTGCAGACGTTTCGGAGCTGGTTCCGTGGCTGGAGCAGCAGGCGGCGGCGCATGGCGTCGACTGGGCCATCACGCCCGCAGCCAACCGCCGCAAACGGCTGCTGATCTCGGACATGGACTCAACCATCATCGGGCAGGAATGCCTCGACGAACTGGCGGATTTTGCGGGGCTGAAGGCGGAAGTTTCGGCGATCACCGAGCGCGCGATGCGCGGAGAACTCGATTTCGAGGGCGCCCTCACACAGCGCGTTGCGATGCTGAAGGGGCTGGGGCTGGAAGCACTGGCGGCGTGTCACGATCAGCGCGTGCGGCTGAATGCCGGCGCGCGCGAACTGGTCGAGACGATGAAGGCGCATGGCGCGCGATGCGTGCTGGTGTCGGGCGGGTTTCGCTATTTCACGACGCGCGTGGCGGCGATGGCGGGCTTCGACGCCGATCGGGCCAACACGTTGATCGACAATGGCGAGGCGCTGACCGGCGATGTGGGCCGGCCGATCCTGGGGCGCGAGGCGAAGCTGGCGGCTCTGCTGGAAGAAACAGCGGCGCTCGGTGGCTCGGCGGACGATGCGCTCGCGATGGGCGATGGCGCGAACGATCTTGATATGATCCGCGCGGCGGGGCTTGGCGTGGCCTACAAGGCCAAGCCTCTGGTGGCGGCGCAGACACGCGCGCGGATTGAGCACACCGATCTGCGCGCGGCGCTGTTCTTTCAGGGCTATGGCGTTGCCGATGTTGTTGGAATGGGGAGTAGGGAGTAGGGAGTAGTCAATCGCGATCAAGCTTCGACTGCAGTGATCGGATCAGCGCTCTCAGCATTTTTCCCATTTCTTCGCATCGAGCCAGGAGTTCGGCCAGAGCAGGCGCGTCCAGAATTCCTACCCTGCCCGACAGCAGAAGGTGAGTTTCAAGCTCCTTCAGCGATCCCTGGGCTATGCGGAGGAATTGCACGTAAGACTGCGTCAGCTCACGCCCATTGCCCTCGGCTATGTTCGCCGGAATCGAAGCTGCCGCGCGGCGAATTTGCGAAGTGAGACCGAACAACTCATCGCGCGGAAATGTCTTTGTCTGCCGATAACATTCCTCGGCGAGCATCATTGCGCCCTGCCACACTCGAAGATCGCGGTATGACTGCACGTCACCGTTTGTCATCTCTTCCCAGCGCAGGCTTCAATCGAAACCTACTCCCCACTCCCTATTCCCTATTCCCCACTCCCGCGCTATCGCGCCCTGACAGCCACGTAGAACACCTCGTCCTTGCCCCAGAGCTGGAGCAGGACGGGCTTGCCGGCGGCCTTGGCGGCTTCGGCGGCGGCGATGGCCTGCTCGGGGGACGAGACGGGCTGGAAGTGGACTTCCGTGACGACGGAGCCGACCGGAATCTTGCCCAGCGCATCCGAGCCGCCTTCGACCGACTGCACCAGCACGCCGCGCACGGAGGCGGGAATGTTGCGGCGGCGGCGGTCGCCATCCTCGATGGTCTTGAACTGGATACCGAGGATGTTGGTCAGTTCGCGCGCGACATCGGGCTCTTTCTCGCGCTCGGCTGCAGCGGCCGAACCCGGCGCGAGCTTGACCGTGGCGGTCGCCTGCTTGCCGTTGCGCAGGTAGCGGACGGAAATCTCGGTTCCGACCTTGGTGACGCCCATGATGCGGAAGAGGTCGCGGCTTTCCTTGATCTGCTGGTTGTTGAGCGCGGTGATCAGGTCGCCCTTCTGCAGGCCGGCCGCAGCAGCGGCGCCGCCTTCGGAGACGGACGTGACGATCGCGCCCTGTGGGCTGGAAAGGCCGTAAGCCTCTGCGATCGCCTGATCGACCGGACGGGCGGTGAGCCCCATCGTGCCACGACGGGTTTCGCCGAACTCGCGCAGTTGCTCGATCACGACTTTCGCGAAATTGGCCGGGACGGAGAAGCCGACGCCGACAGAGCCGCCGGCCTCGCCCGGCGAGATGATCGCCGTGTTGACGCCGACGACTTCGCCGCGAAGGTTGAACAGCGGGCCGCCGGAATTGCCCTTGTTGATGGCTGCATCCGTCTGGATGAAGTCGTCGAAACTGCCTGCGCCGATGTCGCGTGCACGGGCGGAGATGATGCCGGCGGTGACGGTGCCGCCCAGGCCGAACGGGTTGCCGATGGCGACGACCCACTGGCCGACTTCGGCCTGATCCGAATTGGCCCACGGAACGGGCGTCAGCGCCGTGCGCGGTTCGACCTTCAGCAGGGCAAGGTCCACATCCTCGTCCGTGCCGATCAGCTTGGCGGCGAGAACCGAACCGTCGGAGAAGACGACGTCGATTTCGTCCGCGCCTTCGATGACGTGGTTGTTGGTGACGACATAGCCCTGGGCGTCGATCACGAAGCCCGAACCGAGCGAGGACTGGCGGCGCACCCCGCCCTGTCCGCGGCCGAGCAGGTCATTGAACTCGTTGAGCGGCGAGTTGGGGCCGAACGCCGGGAGACCGCCACGGGCCACGGTCTGGCGCGTGGCGATGTTGACGACCGACGGCATCAGGGAGCGGGCAAGGCCCGAGAAATCCTCGCCCATCGCGGGACGTCCGTCGATGGCGACCGGGCCGCTGGGCTGGGCGATGGCGTTGGGCGGCGTCTGGACCTTGAGAAGCGCCGGCGCGAAGAAAGCCCCCGCAATGGCGGCGAGGATCAGAACCGGAATGCCGACCTTGATCAGGAGGGACCGCATCTGAGGCTTGGCGGACATGCGTATTCGGCTCCCGGCAAACAGCCCGCGCGGGCTGGCAATTCCTGCGGACACTGGCGCTAAAGACGCCGCGCCGCAAGGCAAGGCGCGCACGCACGCGGCCCCTTAACCGGCAGGATTCACTGCAAAATGCGGAACAATGATGGCCGGCTGCATGGCGCGGCAGCCGTCACATACGTGTGTGGGCGGGCGATCAGGCGGTCCGGGCGGCCGGGGCGGCGCCGGATGCGGGGGCTTCGAGGCCCGCCACCTGGTACATCTTCGCGATGAGCTCCCGCTGGTCGACCGGCTTGGAGACGTAGTCGGTCATGCCGAGCGCGAGATATTTCTCGCGGTCGCCGCTCATGGCGTCGGCGGTGAGCGCGATGACCGGCAGGCTGGCCCAGCGCGGTGTGGCGCGCAGGCGCTGGATCGCCTCCTTGCCGTCCATGACAGGCATGTGGACGTCGAGCAGCACGATGTCGAACTCGCCTTGCGCGATCTTGTCGAGCGCTTCCTTGCCGTTGGTCGCCTCGACGATGTCGCAGCCCTGGGGCGCGAGGAAGAGTTTGATGACCTGGCGGTTGATCGCGTTATCGTCCGTCAGAAGCACGCGCAGGCCGCGCAGCGAGCGCTTGGCGGGTTCGGACGCCCTGGCGGCCGGTTCGGCTTTCGGCGCTTCGGGCTGGGCTTCGGCGGCCTTGAAGGTCAGGCGGAAGGTCGATCCCCTGCCTTCTTCGGATGTGGCGGTGAGGTCGCCGCCCATCATGCGGGCGAGCTGGCGCGAGATGGCGAGGCCAAGACCCGAACCGCCGAACTTGCGCGTGGTGGCGCCGTCGGCCTGCGTGAACACCGTGAACAGGCGGCCGACCGTATCTTCCTTCATGCCAATGCCGGTATCCGACACATCGATGGCGACCATGTACTGGCCGTCGGGCTGGCGCTTCGCCGAGATGGCGACTTCGACGCGACCCTGCGATGTGAATTTGATGGCGTTGGACAGGAGGTTCGACACGCATTGGCGAACGCGCGTGGGATCGTAGGTGAGGCGCTGCGGGAAGTTGGAGTCGTAGCGCACGAACAGTTCGAGGCCCTTTTCCTCAGCTGTCGACTGGAACAGCTGGCGCGTGCGTTTCATGGTGTGCAGCAGATCGCCGGGGACGCAGGAGATTTCCAGCTTGCCGGCCTCGATCTTGGTCAGGTCGAGCACGTCGTTCAGCAGCGCCATCAGGGATTTGCCGGAATCGAGGATGATGCCGACCTTTTCCTTCTGCGCGGGGTTCAGCCCGTCGCTTTCAAGCGCCTGCGCCATGCCGAGAACGCCGTTCAGCGGCGTGCGGATCTCGTGGCTCATATTGGCGAGGAATTGCGACTTGGCGTTCGACGAGGCTTCGGCGGATTCCTTGGCGGCGCGCAGTTCGGCCTCGATCGTCTTCCACGCCGTGAGATCGACCACGGTGCCGATCAGCTTGCGGCCCTGCAGGCCGTTGGCTTCGAGAAGCTGGGTGCGAAGCTGCATCCAGCGCCAGCCGCCCGTGGCGACGCGGATGCGCACGTCCTGCTTCCAGCCGGCGGCGCGCTCCTCCTTCACGGCCTGCAGCATCGAGAACACGGCTTCTTCGTCGTCCGGGTGCACGCGGCCGCGCAGCGTCGTCATGTCCTTGGGGCCCGGCTCGAATCCGAGACCGCGCGCCAGCGCCGGGTTGGGCGTGTACACCATCGTGTCGAGGTCGATCTCGAAATAGCCGTCGCCTGCGCCCTGGATCGCGAACTCCAGGCGTTTCTGCGTGGCGTCGGCCTCGGTGAGGGCGTTGCGCATGGCGCGGTAGTTGCTGAGCGAGAAGCGCGCCGACTCCGCGATGCTGGCGATCATAAAGACCGCCGAGATGCTGGCCGCGATAGCGACCCATACCGGCAGCTGGGTCCAGGACGAGTGAAGCATGAAGGCAAGCAGCGGAGCGGCACAGACGACGAGGCCGGGCGCCATGATGTGCGCCTGGCCGCGCGTCATAAACACCACATGCAGGACCCAGGAACTGCACGTCATCAGCGCGATCACCCAGGCGGCCGGATCGCTCGTGATCCACAGCGCGCTGGCGCTGATCATCCAGTGAGCGACGAGCGCGATGTGCAGCCCGGCATAGAGCTTCCGCCGGGCGCCGTCGCCAAGTCCGTCGCGGATGCCGAGGACGACGGTCGCGACCAGCAGGCCGCAGGCGAGCACGGTCCAGAGCGCGGCCGGCGCCCAGCCGAACCAGTGGTTCAGCGCAAGGCCGTTGCAGACGGCAAGGATCACGCCGAATGACGTGGTCCGGTTCCGAATGTAGGCCATGACGAAACGCGGCGGCGCGCCGCTGGCGTCCAGTTCCACTTGCGCAAGCGGCGCGCCAGCCCGAGCCGAGTCCATTGCAGTCCCCGCAACAACAAAATTCGCCCCTTCATCGCAGGGATTGATTAAATTCCGGTGGAGTGACGGAGGACAGACGCCGTCGATGAGGTTAATGCACGTAAACATCCGCACAGTCGCAGGACATACGACGATGTGGAAGGACAAGCGCCGGCCTGTTAGGCCTTGGCGACAGGAGACCGATGCATGCCGGTACAGCGCCCGATAGATGCTTCCAGCCATGTTTACCTGATCGATGCGTCGGGATTCATCTTCCGCGCCTATCACGCCCTGCCCCAGCTGACCCGCAAATCGGACGGGCTGCCTGTTGGGGCGCTGTCCGGCTTCTGCAACATGCTGTGGAAGGTGCTGGAAGACCTGAAGGCCGGCGAGCAGCCAACGCACTTCGCCTGCATCTTCGATGCCGGCGCGATCACGTTCCGCAATGAGCTGTACGATCAGTACAAGGCGCATCGGCCCGATCCGCCGGAAGATCTGATCCCTCAATTTCCGCTGGTGCGCAAAGCCGCGATCGCCTTCGGACAGCCGGCGCTGGAGATGCGCGGGTTCGAGGCGGACGATCTGATCGCCACCTATTCGCGTCAGGCCGCCGCCAGGGGCGCGCGCGTCTCCATCGTCTCGGCGGACAAGGATCTGATGCAGCTGATCGGCGACCGGATCTGCATGCTCGACACGGTGAAGGATCGCCGGATCTGCGCGCCGGAAGTGATGGAGAAGTTCGGCGTCACGCCGGACAAGGTCATCGACGTGCAGGCCCTGTGCGGCGACAGCGTCGACAACGTGCCCGGCGTGCCGGGGATCGGCGTCAAGACGGCGGCGCTGCTCATCAACGAGTACGGCGACCTCGAGACCCTGCTGGCGCGGGCCGGCGAGATCAAGCAACCGAAGCGGCGCGAGTCGCTGATCGAACATGCGGACCAGGCGCGCCTCTCGAAAGTGCTGGTGACGCTGAAGGACGATGTGCCGGTGGAGACGCCGCTGGAGCAACTGGGCGTGTCGGACCCGGACCCTGCCGTGCTGCTGGCGTTCCTGCAGGAGATGGAGTTCCGCACGCTGACCACGCGCGTCTCGCAGACGCTGGGCGTTGCGGGCGGCTCGCCGCCGTCTTCCTCGGCTGGCGGGGCCGCGCTGTCGAATGCGCTGGCGGCGGAGACAGGCAATGGCGGCGCCAGGCCCAACGCGACGGCTGCGGCCAATGGATCGACAGGAGAAAGCCGCGCGCCCGTGGCGGCGAAGGCCGCGCCGTTCGATATCGACGCCTACGAGACCGTGACCACGGCCGAGCGTCTGGCGGAATGGATCGTCGCCGCGCGGCGCCAGGGTTTCGTTGCGGTGGACACGGAGACGGACGGGTTCAATCCGGTAAGCGCATCCCTGGTTGGCGTATCGATGGCGCTGCATGCGGGCAAGGCGTGCTACATCCCGCTCGGCCACGGCGCAAAGAAGCTCGACCTTCTTTCGGAAGGGCGCCCCGAGCAGATCGACATGGCGACCGCCATCGATCTGCTGAAGCCGCTGCTGGAGGATGCGTCAGTCCTCAAGATCGGGCAGAACATCAAGTACGACATCTCGATTTTCCGTGGGCATGGCGTCGAGGTCGCGCCCATCGACGACACGATGCTGCTGTCGTTCGTGCTTGAGGCGGGGCAGCACAATCATGGCATGGACGAGCTGTCGGAGCTTCATCTCGGCCACACGCCCGTGCCGATCAAGGACCTGATCGGCGCGGGCAAGTCGCAGATCACATTCGACCAGACGCCCATCGACAAGGCCACGCGCTATGCCGCCGAGGACGCCGACGTGACGCTGCGCCTGTGGGAGCGGCTGAAGCCGCGGCTGACGAGCGAGGGCGTAGCCGCCGTCTATGAGACGATGGACCGGCCGCTGGCGCATGTGGTGTCGGACATGGAGCGCGCCGGCGTTCTGGTGGACCGCGAGCGGCTGTCGCGCCTGTCCGGCGAGTTCGCGCAACGCATGGCGGCGCTGGAGGACGAGGCGCACAGGCTGGCCGGGCGGCCGTTCAACGTCGGCAGTCCGAAACAGGTCGGCGAAATCCTGTTCGACGAGATGAAGCTGGGCGATGTCGTCGGCGCCAAGCGCACCAAGACGGGCGCGTGGGCGACGGGGGCCGATGCGCTGGAAGACCTTGCGGCTTACGGGCACGAACTTCCCAAGGTGCTGCTCGACTGGCGCATGCTGTCCAAGCTGCGCTCGACCTATACCGAGACGCTGAGCGAGGCGGTCGATGCGAACACGGGCCGCGTTCACACGTCCTACTCGCTGGCCGGCGCGCAGACGGGCCGCCTTGCCTCCACCGATCCCAACCTGCAGAACATCCCGATCCGCACGGAGGAAGGCCGCAAGATCCGCGAGGCCTTCATCGCCGCGCCGGGCAATGTTCTCCTGTCGGCGGACTATTCGCAGATCGAGCTGCGGCTGCTGGCTCATGTCGCCGACATTCCGAGCCTGCGGCAAGCCTTCCACGACGGCATCGACATCCACGCAATGACGGCAAGCGAGATGTTCGGCGTGCCCGTGAAAGGCATGGACCCGATGATCCGCCGCAACGCCAAGGCGATCAATTTCGGCATCATCTATGGCATTTCCGGCTTCGGCCTTGCGCGGCAGCTGTCGATCCCGCGCGAGGAAGCCGCCGCCTACATCAAGAAATACTTCCAGAAATTTCCCGGCATCCAGGATTACATGGAGCAGTATCGCGCCTTCGGTCGCGAGCATGGCTATGTCGAGACGATCTTCGGACGCAAGGTGTGGCTGCCGCAGATCAAGTCGCCCAAGGGCGCCGAGCGTTCGTTCGGCGAGCGGCAGGCGATCAACGCGCCGCTGCAGGGCTCGGCCGCGGATATCATCAAGCGCGCGATGATCCGCATGCCGAAGGCGCTGGAGGAAGCCGGCCTCGAGGCGAGGATGCTGCTGCAGGTTCACGACGAACTCGTGTTCGAATGCCCGGAGAAGGAGGCGAAGAAGCTGGCCGAGGTGGCGGCCAAGGTCATGTCGAATGCGCCCCACCCTCTCGTGCAGATGAACGTACCGCTTGTCGTGGAAGCGAAGTTCGCGAAGAGTTGGGCCGAGGCGCATTGATGCCCCTCACCCCCGCCGATCTCCGCTTCATCGAGTTGTCCTTTGAAGAGGCGAAGCGTTCGCTTGAGCAGGGCGGGCTTCCCATCGGGTCGGCGCTGGCGCGGGGGGAGTTGCTGGTTGCGTCCGGCCACAACCAGCGTGTGCAGCTTGGCGATCCGATTGCGCATGGCGAGATGGATTGCCTGCGCAAGGCGGGGCGGCAGCCGACGTATCGCGATACGACGCTCTACACATCGCTGTCGCCGTGCATGATGTGTTCGGGAACCATCGTGCAGTTCAAGATTCCGCGTGTCGTCATCAACGATACAGTCAGCTTCGGCGGCAATGAGGCCTTCCTGCGCGACCACGGGATCGAGGTGATCGACGCGGCGCACCCCGCCTCCATTCGCCAGATGCGGGATTTTATCAGGGCAAATCCGGCCCTGTGGAACGAAGACATCATGGAATAGCTGCGATTTCTGCAGCTTTCCGGGTCGCTTCCTTTACCAGTCTTGGCTAAACAGGCCGCCCTTCAGAAGAGACGCCCATGGCCCGCAAGACAACCAGATCCACGAAGAAGCCCGCCAAACCCGCGCACATCGCCGGAACGCTGACCAAGGCGGACATTCCCAAGCTCGCCGGCGGCAAGGGCGCGAACGCCCCCCAGATGGCCTCGCCCACCTATCGGCTCGCGGCGCTCGATCAGGATTACCTGCTCAGCGACAGCCAGCGGGGCGTGCGTTTCATGCTGGAGTACAACAAGGCCGAGGAAGCGCTGGACCGCTGGGGCGTGCGCTCGACCGTCGTGGTGTTCGGCTCGGCGCGTTTCAGCGAGAAGGGCCCGGCCGATCATCGCCGCTGGTATGGCGATGCGCGCAAGTTCGCGCAGATCGTTTCGGAGCGGGGCGGCGCCAAGCTGCGCAACGGCAGTCCGCGCGACAACGTTATCGCGACCGGCGGCGGACCCGGCATCATGGAAGCCGCCAATCGCGGCGCACATGACGCTGGCGCGCCGTCGATCGGTTACAACATCACCCTGCCGATGGAGCAGGAGCCCAACGCATTCTCGACGCCCGATCTCACGCTGCGCTTCCACTATTTCGCGATGCGCAAGATGCACTTCGCGATGCGCGCCAATGCGCTGGTCGTGTTTCCCGGCGGCGTTGGCACGCTGGACGAACTGTTCGAGATCCTCGCGCTGCGCCAGACCGGCAAGTCACCGCCGATTCCGATCGTGCTCTATGACCGGGGATTCTGGGAAGAAGTGGTGAACTTCCATGCGCTCGTGAAGCATGGCGTCATCTCGAAGGTCGACGAGACGCTGTTCACCTACGCCGAAACGCCCGAGGAGGCGTGGCAGCAATGCATCGACGGCGGCGTGATGACGCGCTGGCTGCAGGAACAGCACACGACCTGATGCGCCTTACGCAAACAGGCCGTGGAACATCGGCCTGACGTAAAGATCGACCGCGTTGTCGGCGCTGCTGCCGTTGGCCCAGCCCTTGAGCTGGGCCGCCGAGCTGACCGTGACCATCAGCATCTCGCCTGCAATGCGCGCATCGCAGGGCCGGCCCGAACCATCGAGCTGTGCGTCCGTCGCCATATCGACGAAGCGCGTGACGACTTGCGCCATCTGCCGCTGCATCGGCTCGCGCTGGACGAGATCGACCGACATCAACGCGGAATTGCGCAGCAGCGGCCCGGCAGGCGTCTGCTGGCGGCGCACCAGCGAGGAAATGGAGGCATAAGCCTGGGCGAGCCCGGCGCTTTCGCGGGCGACGGCCTGATTTTGCGCATCCTTCAGCAGGCCGAGCGTGCGGTTGAAGCAGGCGACCACAAGATCGCCTTTGCCTTCGACATGGTGATAGAATGCGCCCTTGGTGCGGTTCAGCTCCGCGGCGATGCGCTCGACCGACGCCCCGCGATATCCCTGCTCGTTGATCAGGCGTGTGGCGGCGAGCAGGAAGCCTTCCCACGAACTGCCGCGCGGATCTTCGGGGGCTTCCTGTTCTTCCAGCGCGATGTCGCGCAGAACCTGCCCAGGCGCGGCGAGGCCGTTGAAGAGGATATCGAGGAACATCCGCTCCACCCGCTCCATCGACTCGACAGGATAGGCCGGAAGCCAGAACACCGAACGGATCAGCTGCGACATCAGGAAATGCGCGCGCGCATTGAGGACGATGCGATCCTCTGCGCTGTCTTCGGGCGACCTTACAATCGTTCGCACGGTGCGGAACAGCTCCGTGTAACGCGGCCAGACTTCGGCGGCCTGCTGCTCGTTCAGCGCGCGCATGTCGCCGAAGATCATCACCTCCGGGCTGTCGCCGGCGCGAATGGAGCGGCGCATGTCGAAGTATTCGTGGACGAGGCGGCGCACCCTCTCCTCGCGCGTCGCGCCTTCGCGGGCGCGCTCGAACCTCTCGGCATGCGCGGCGATCGAGTGCTGGAAAGCTGCGGCGACAAGATCTTCCTTCCGCCGGAAATAGTGGCGGATACTGGTGAGGTTCATGTTCACATCGCGCGCGATGTCTTCGAGGGTCGCGCCGCGCACGCCAAGCGTATTGAACTGGCGCGCCGCCGTCTGGACGATCTGCTCGCGCTTCTGCGCATAGCGCGCGGTCTGCGGCCGCTCGGTGTCTGCGGGGTCGTCGGAAAGTTCAGCCTTGATCACTTGCACACCTGCCGCCGGAAGTTCCCGATATCGAACGCGACGGAGACCGCATTTGAGATCCAGACAGACTTCAGAACACACAGGGTTCTAACGCGATGTTGACGCCAGCGGTATACCCGCGCGCGCAGCCAGAGCTGACGTTGGCGTTAGCGGATGCGCGCGTCGGGCGCCCGCAGGAACTCATCCGACTGAGCCAGCAGGTAGAGCTGGTTCAACAGCGAGAGAACGTTGCCGGTGACATCCTTTGGACCGGCCGTGTCGTCATCGAGCATTTGCGGTGCAATGAAATACACACGCCCCGCATGATCGATACGCACCGCGAAGGCGCGGTCGGAACGTTCCGCATAGGTCTGGAACAGGATCACATTGCCCGCGACCGTCGGCGACTCTTCTGTACCGTTGCGTAGCGTTTCGCCCAGGAAATAAATCATGTCGTCGAACGAGCGCGTGCGAATCGACGCGAGCGAGTCGCCGGTGCGGACGTCGATGAAGCCCCAGGCCGGCTCAACCGGATCGCACAGCAGCAGGCGGCGATTGAACCGATCGGGCGCGATCACCGCCTCGCCGGGTCGCTCGGCGCGCGTGTCGTCAGCCAGGACAAGCTGGCGGCCGGTCAGAATTTCGACCGTGCGAATAGTGTCGGACATGCTGCTGCCGCGCCCGCCATCGATGGGAGAAACGCCGCCAAGCGTCTCGCGCAGGTAAACCGGATCGTAGGGCGAGCATTTGCGCTCATCGAGGGTGGGCGCCGGCAAGGGGCCGAACACCACATCGCCGCGCTTGGCCGCATCGATGATGACCACATAGCGCTTGAGGTTGGCGGCATCCGAGGGCGATGGCGATTTCGAGAACTCGTCCCCGTCGATATACCAGGGCTGCGAGTCTCCCGCGAACGTGACGGCGTCCACGAACAGCCACATCAGCGTTTCACGCGGCCAGCCGGCGAGCCAGTAGCTTTCCAGCATCTCGGGCTGGATCGGCTTCAGCAGGCCCTGCGTGCTCTCATTGTTCGAGAACGGATTGACCGAGTATTCGGCGTTGGCGGACTCGTTGCGCGAGACGCTGGCGGACGAACCGGCGAACGGCATCGGCGCATTGCCCAGGCCGAGCGGCCCCAGCGACACGCCGCCATTCAGCGACAGCGTTGGGTTCGACTTGATGCCCGACAGCGTGGTGTAGTTGGTTGGCCAGCGGTCGCGCGCGCGCAGCACATTGACCGCGATGATAGCCGTCATGGCGCGCGTGTGCGCTTCGTTCAGCGTAGCTGCGTTGTCCTCGATCTTCTCGGCAAGGCCCGTGGCTCCGAGATCGCTGACGACGGCGCAGGCTTGCAGGCTGAGGGCGCCCAGCGCCAACCCGGCAACCTTCAACACGTTCATGGCTTCCGTCCCCTCGCACGACCCGCAACGCGCAACACAAGGGATGCCTCCTCGCCAGTCAAGCGAATGCAGGCGCGAGGCGATCCTCTGCACCTGTAAGCGCCAATAGACGGGAAAACGGGTCAGACAGTCAGGGTTTGGGGGGGGCCAACTCGTAGAAACCGGCGAGTTCGAGGCGGACGACGACGTCGCCGGAGGACTCGTTCTTGAGATACCAGCCGTGGATGCCATCCCAGGGGGCGGTAAAGACGCCGCTTTCGGGCGAGCCGCCGGTCTTGGAATAGAACATCAGGTCGCCGACGCCATCGACCTTCTCGGTGTGGCCGTGGAATTCCACCACCATCATGCCGGGATGCTCGAGCGTGCCGTAGGTGATGTTGTAGACGACGCCCTGCCCCTTCTGCATGGTGAGCTTGTATTCGAGATCCTTGCCCGCCGCGACCGGGACGTCGATCACGTCCGTGCGCCATCTGGTCGGCTGGATCGAGATCACGCCATCGCGGAGCGGATATTCGCGCCAGCCATTGACGGCTTCGGGGATCGCTTCCGCAACGGGCGTCGGCGCTGCAGTCCTGGCAGCAGGGTCGCCGCAGGCTGACAGGAACAGGCAGGCTCCGCCGAGAGCGGCTGCGATCGGTTTCATGTTGGCGTCCTTCAAGTGAGATGCTTGCGGAAGAAATCGAGCGTGCGGTTCCAGGCGATGCGCGCGTTTTCCGCATCGAAGCGTGGCGTGGTGTCATTGTGGAAGCCGTGCTGGCAGCCGGCATGGGTGTGGACCGTGAACGTCTTGCCGGCCGCCTTCAGCGCTTCCTCATAGGGTGGATAGGTTGCATTGACGCGCTCGTCGATGCCCGCGAGCGTGATCAGGAGCGGAGCGTTGATCTTTGCCGCATCTTCGGGCTTAGCCGCCGAGCCATAATAGGGCGCGGACGCCGCAAGTGTCGGCACGCGCACCGCCACGCTATTGCTGATGCTGCCGCCGAAGCAGAAGCCGACAATGCCGACCTTGCCCGTGCAATCGGGATGCGCCTGCATCAGTTTCACCGCTTCGATGAAGTCTTCCAGCATCTCCGCGCTATTGCGCGTGGCCTGCATGGTGCGGCCTTCGTCATCCGTGCCGGGATAGCCGCCGAGCGGATAGAGCGCATCGGGCGCAAACGCGATGAAGCCCGCAGCCGCCGTCCGCCGCGCGACATCGGCGATGTGCGGATTGAGCCCGCGATTTTCATGGACCACCACGACGGCAGGGAGTTTTGCAGATTTCGGTTTGGCCGGGCGCACCAGATAGCCGCCCATCTGCTTGCCTTGTTTGCCGGCGCCATTGGGCGAATCGTAGGCGATGCGCGAACCGATAATGCGCGCATCGTCCTCCGCCAGCTGGAGCGCCGATGCGTAGCGGGGCAGCAACGCCTCGGCCAGCATGGCCACGGTCACGCCCCCGACGGCGAACTTGCCCAGCCGGTCCATGAAGGTGCGCCGGTCGATGTCGTTGTGACAGTACCGATCGTAGAGATCGAACATCTCCTGCGTCGGCTCGATGTCCGCCAGCGTGGTGGTCGTGTCAGCCATTGTCCCTCTCCCTCAGCGGCCCTGCGACATGTGTACGCAAGTCTCGACGGAAACCACGCCAGAGAAACCAGCCGCTGGCACTTAACGAAGGTGTTAGCGGACGCAGGGGCCTACTTACGCTAACGTCAACTTGACGATGTCTACCTGACACCGTCTAGTATCTGCAGGCCGCCTCCCATAAGCGGCCATAACGGAGATCGAAATGACCCGCCTTTCCTCCCTCATCGTCCTGTCGGCTGCCGCCATTGCTCTCGCCTCGCCCGCGCTCGCCAAAATCTCGGTCACGGGCGCAGAGAAGATGTGCAAGGACCACCTGAGCAAGCAGGAGCCCGCTCCGTCGTCCGTCAAGGCCGACAAGGAAGCCACCCGCGCGACGGGTGCGAGCTTCACCTATCTCTTCAAGGTCAAGGTCGGCGAGACGACCACCAAGGTCCTCTGCACCGTCGATCGCGAAAGCGAGCAGGTCTCGTCGGTCAAACCGGCCTGATCCGACTTCGCGCTTTGCGCCTGTCCGGGCGGAT
>CAZGWV010000081.1:0-14557 GCA_964529555.1 uncultured Rhizobium sp. | reverse complement strand
TTTCTGTTTGAGAAGGAAGTTGGAGCGATGCACATTCTTGGTGTTGATCGACGCCATGATGAAGGGCGTCGCCCACTGGCCCGCCGTATCGTCGCGCTCAACCGTATTGCCGCTCGGCTGGGCCGGCCCCTCGAAGCCGGGCGTCAGCGCGAACGGATTGGCGAGCGTCTTGAGGATCGAGCCGTCCCTCTTCGCGGACTCCAGCGTGGCCATCAGGCTGGCGATGGTGCCGCCAGAGAAGCCGCCCTTCATCTTGCGCACACGGCCCCGCACGCGCTGCATCGGCACGCCCAGCCGCGAGATCGCCTCGTCCTGCAGGAAGGTCACGCCAAGGTCGAACGGGATGGAGTCGAAGCCGCACGAGAACACGATGCGCGCGCCGGTGGCTTTCGCCTGCGCATCGTACTTCGCGATCATCGCCGCCATCCATGCAGGCTCACCGCAGAGATCGACATAGTCCGTCCCGGCCTCGACGCACGCCGCCACCATCGGTTCGCCATAGAGCTGGTAGGGGCCGACCGTGGTGATGATGACTTTCGCGCGCTGCGCCATCGCATCGAGCGAGGCGGGGTTCGATGCATCCGCCACGATCAGCGGCAGCTCAGCCGGCGCGCCGATTTCGTTACGCACCGTCTCCAGCTTCCCCTTGCTGCGTCCGGCCATCGCCCAGCGCACATCGCCGCCCGCGCCATACTTCGCCAGCATATGCTCGGCCACGAGGCGGCCGGTGAACCCGGTCGCGCCATAGACGATGACGTCGAACTCACGCGCTGCGGACACGAGCCTCTCCTATTCCGGCAGAACGATCACCGGCAGGTTGATCGCGCTCGGCTTGCTGGCGTCCATGTAGATCGTGTTCTTCGCCACGCGCGTCTTCACGCCCGGCCCCGGATTGGCGCCGGTGTTAGGATTGGCGTCGATGCGCGGATAGTTCGACGAAGTGACGTGAACCGCGATGCGGTGGCCTTTCTCGAATGTGATCGCCGTGTCCCACAGGTCGAGCTGGAACTTCTCGGGCGCGCCCGGCGTCATCATCGCGATCTCGTCGGGCATGCGGCCATTGCGATAACGCGCGCGGATCGCCGTATCGAGAATGATCGCCTCATAGCCGTCGGGATAAACGTCCACGAGCTTGACGACGAAATCCGTGTCCGGCCCGTCGGTCGAGGCCCACAGGTCCATCGTGACGGGGCCGGCGACCGCCACATCCTGTTCGAGCGGGGCGGTCTGGAAGCGCAGATAGTCCTGCCGCTGGCCGATCGGGCGCTGGTCCATCGGTCCGCGGTCGAATGTCAGGTTCGCCCCGCCGATGGTCTGCACCGGGTTCTTCGGATCGAACATGTAGGTCTTCGCGGGAGACGCCTGCTTCGGCGCATCGGTCGACAGCGCGCCGCCGGCGTGGAGGAAATAGTTCACTGTCCGCGGCGCGGGCGGCCAGTCGCCGAAATGCATCCAGCGGTTCTTCCCGCTCACCGCGCCCTTGCGCGCCGAGGCCATCATAAAAACCTTCACGGGCGGCTCATCCATGATGCCGTTATCGACGCCCTTGAGCCAGTAGTCCCACCAGCGCATTTCGCTGTCGGCGCCGCCCTGCGCGTTGCCGATGCCGCCGCCGTTCGGATATTCGAGATCGCCCGAGAGCGGGCCGTGGCCGAACGGGCCCATCTCCAGCTTCTGGTTTCCGCGCGCGCCCACGGCGCCTTCATGCTGCAGGTACATGAAGTTGCGGACATTGCCTTCGTTGAAGATGTCGAACCAGCCGCCATACTGATAGATCGGGATGTCGATGTATTTGCGCTGCTCGGCGATCTCGGTGCGGTCCCAGTAACTCGACGCCGGATAGTTCGCGGCGGATTGTGCGATCACCTCTTCCGAGATGCCCTGTCCGCGGCTCCAGTCGCCGCTATCCTTCTGCTTGAACGCGCCACCGATATAGGCGCCGGTGAGGCGCGTGGATGGAGCGACAACGACATAGGCGGCTTTCAGGTGCGGCGGGTCCATCGTCGCGGCGAGCAGCGACGTATAGCCCATGGCGCTGGCGCCCGTGATGCCGATCGAGCCATTGCACCAGTCCTGCTTCGCCATCCATTCGATGGTGTCGTAGCCGTCGAACGCATCGTTGATGAAGGCGGCGTAGAAGCCTTCCGAGCGCCCCTTGCCGCGCACATCCTGTACGAAATAGGCATAGCCCGCGTCGGTGTATTTCTTCGCGCCGGCCGGGCTCGCGAACATCGCATCCTTGCCGTAAGGCGTGCGCTGCACGATGCACGGGAACGGCCCTTGCCCGGCGGGAAGATAGAGGTTGCCGGCGAGCTTCACCTCGTCGCGCATCGGCGCGATCAGCTCGGTTGCGCCCGTGGCGATCTTCGGCGGGGCGCGTGTGACGGGAGGCTGTTGCTGCTGCGCGACCGCGACGGTTCCCGCCGCCAGCCCCCCGACAACGAGCATAGAAGTCGCCGCCAATGCAGCCGCCATCCACTTGCGCATATGCCTCTCCCTGCCGGTTCATTTCGACCGTTGAGGCAGTCTCACGCGGGCATTGCGCAGCGGTCAAGTTCAGGACGGGCTGCTTTCTCGCCTTCTTGACGGCCAAAGCCGGTGAATGAGGGTCTTTATCGGCGCGCGGGATGTCTCGGCGCAGACGTAGCGTCACCCGCTTCCCATCCTGCCTTACCCATGCTCAACCTCCGCGCATGGACGCTCTTCTCAAGCCGACCGTCATCGCGATCCCCTTCTTCCTGGTCACCTTCATCCTCGAATGGTGGGCGGTGAAGGCTGGGCGCTTGAACGGGCGGTATGAGACGAAGGATGCGGTGACGTCGCTGTCGATGGGCGTGGGCAGCGTGGTGGTGGATACGCTGCTCGCCTCCGTCGGGCTGTGGTTCCTGATGCTGTTCTGGCCGTATCGGCTGTTCGACATTCCCGTGACGTGGTGGAGCTTCCTGATCGTCTTCGTGGCCTACGACCTGATCTATTACTGGAAGCACCGCTTTGCGCATGTGATCCGGTTCTGGTGGGCCGAGCATCACACGCACCATTCGTCCGAGCACTACAATCTGACCACCGCGCTGCGCCAACCCTGGTTCGGACCGATGACCGGGCAGATCGTCATGTCGGCGCCGCTGGTGCTGCTGGGCTTCCATCCGGCCTTCATCGCGCTCTCGGCAGGCGTGAACCTCGTCTACCAGTACTGGATCCACACCGAGGCCATCGGGCGGATGCATCCGTGGTTCGAAGCGGTGATGAACACGCCGAGCCATCACCGGGTCCACCACGCCACCAATCCGCGCTATCTCGACGCCAACTTCGCGGGCGTCTTCATCGTGTGGGACAAGATGTTCGGCTCGTTCGTGCCGGAGCTCGATACGGACAAGCCGGTCTATGGCGTGGTGAAGCCGATCAACACATTCAATCCGGTGCGCGTCGCCTATGGCGAGATCGGCGCGCTGTTCCGCGATTGCTGGAGAGACGGGCTGCGCCCCTGGCGCTGGGTTGGCCGCTTCATCAACAAGCCGGGCTGGTCGCCCGATGGCAACCACAACCGCGTGCCCGAACTGAAAGCCGCCTACCTCGCCGCGCACCCCGAACAGGCCGGCACGCCGGGGCTTCCGGTGAAGTACGCGCCGCAAACGAAAACTCCGCCGCAACAGGCTGTCGCGGCGGAGTGATCTTCGGGTCGCGAGGAAAGCCTACTTAGCCTCGCAGGTCTCGTGAGCGGCGCCGATGGCCAGGATCGTTGCTTCCATATCGCCGTCTTCGCCGCCTTTCGCCATCTGCGTGAAAGCTTCGGGCGACAAATCCTTCTGCAGCTTCGTCGTCACACAGGTGCAGTAAGGCGCCTCGCCGCCGCCGGAGATGCAAATGTCATAAGCCGCCCTTGCCTCCTCCGTGAACGGGACGCCATCGCCGCACGACGCCAGCAAAGCCAGCGGCGCGAGCGCGATTGCCAGACGCGCCCTCATTGCGCCGCCGTCCGGTCGATCCAGCGCTTCACGCGCGCCTCCAGAACCGGCAGCGGCAGCGCGCCTCCGCCCAGCACCGTGTCGTGGAAGCCGGCCATGGTGAACTTGTCGCCAAGCTCCTTCTGGGCCATCGCACGCAGCTCCTGGATCTTGATCATGCCGATCTTGTAGGACGTCGCCTGCCCCGGCCACACGAAGTAGCGGCGGATCTCGGACCTGATAGCGTCCTCGGGCGTCGGCGAGTTGTCCATGAAGTATTTGACGGCCTGCTCCTGCGTCCACCCCTTCGCGTGGATGCCCGTATCGACCACAAGCCGAACCGCGCGCCACATCTCGTTGTTGAGACGGCCCATGTCGGAATACGGGTCGGTGTAGAACCCGCCCATCTCCTTCGCGAGAATTTCAGTGTAGAGCGCCCACCCTTCGACATAGGCCGTGGAGCTGTACTGCGTGCGGAATTTCGGGATACCCTGGAGTTCCTGCGCAATCGCGATCTGCATGTGATGCCCCGGCAGGGCCTCGTGATAGGTCGTGCTCTCAAGGTCCCACATCGGCATGGCCGTCGTGTCGAGCAGGTGGACATAGTAGATGCCCGGCCGCGAGCCATCCAGCGACGGCGGATAATAGTGCTGCACGCCGCCCGCTTCCTCGCGGAAGGATTCGACGCGCTTCACCACCAGCGGCGCCTTCGGCATGATGCCGAAATACTCCGGCAGCCTGGCGCGCATGCCCTCCACATACACATCGGCCTGCTTGAGATAGGCGGCGCGGCCGGCGTCCGTGTTCGGCTGGTAGAACTCCTTGCTCTCGCGCATGTGCTTGAACATCGCCGGCAGGTCGCCCTGGAAGCCGACCTGCTGGCGGATCGCTTCCATCTCGGCGCGAATGCGGGCGACTTCCTTGAGGCCCAACTCATGGATCTCGTCCGCCGTCATGGTGGTGGTCGTCTGCAGTTCCAGCGCGACATTGTAGTACGCAGCGCCATCCGGCAGCGCGCCCGCGCCCTGCGCCTGCGGGCTGGCGTTGGCCTTGTCGCTTTCCAGCCAGGCGATGATCCGCTCGTAAGCCGGCTTGATCGAGGTCGTCAGCGTCTCGCGCGCCTTGGCCTCGAACGCCTTGCCTTCATCGGCGGTGATCCTGCCGTCATCCAGCAGGGCCTTCACCTTGGCCTTCACATCCGCCAGCAATGGCGAGTCCGCGCCGGGGCCGAACGGCGCGCCGGTGATGATGTTCCTGGATTCCTCGATAACCTGCTCGAACGAGAACAGCGGCGGCCGCACGCCGGCTTCGGCGGAAAGCTTCGCCTGCTCGATCGTCTGATCGATCGCCGTCGCAAACGCGCCGAGGCGGCTGATATAGGCGTCCATATCCGCCTTCTCGCTCACCTCATGGAAGTTGATCATAAAGGTCGGCAGAAAGACCGGCGCCGAATCCCGGATGAACGTATAGGGATGGCGGCGGAATTTTTCGGACTTCTCCGCCTGCTCCAGCTGCAGCGCCCACATATCGAACGATGTTTTCGACTCTTCGTCCAGCCGGGCCGGATCGAACGTCTCCTTCATCTCCGCGACGCTGGCGCGGCGCCAGGCGAGCTGACGGTCGAACTCGGCGTCGTTGAACTGGCCAAGCTCCGAATTGCGCTCCTTGCGCCCCTGCAGGGTCAGCGAGATCGGACTGTTGAGGAGGTCTTCCTCGTACTCCGCATCCAGCCAGGCGGTGAGGTCCGCGCTGGCCTTCGCGATTTCTTCAGCGGTCGGGGCGGGCGGCGTGGCGGGGCCGCAGGCAGCAACCAGGGCCATCAGGCCCGCTGCAAGCATCAATCTCATCGTCTGCTCCTCACGGCTTCTTCTGCGTGGCGATCCAGGCGCGCACACGTTGTTCAAGCACGGGCAGCGGCATCGAGCCTCCGCCGATCACGGTGTCGTGGAAAGACCGCCACGCGAACTTGTCGCCAAGCTCCCGCTGCGCTTCATCGCGCAGGTTCTGGATGGCCATCATGCCGATCTTGTAGGTCGTCGCCTGTCCCGGCCACAGCAGGAAACGCTTCACCTCGCTGCGCACGGAAGAATCCGGGCGCGGCGAGTTGGCGAGCGCCCACGCGATGGCCTCGTCCTCGGTCCAGCCCTTGGCGTGCAGGCCGGTGTCCACGACCAGACGCACCGAACGCCACAGCTCCGACGAGAGGCGGCCGAAATCATTGTAGGGGTCCTTGAAGAAGCCCATCTCCTTGCCGAGGTCTTCGGCATAGAGGCCCCAGCCTTCGCTGAACGCGGAATAGCCGTACTGCGTGCGGAAGAGCGGGATGTCCGTCAGCTCGTTCTGGATGGCGATCTGCATGTGATGGCCCGGCACGGCCTCGTGATAGGCAAGGCTCTCCAGCGCCCATAGCGAGACGGCGCTCATGTCGATCAGGTGGGCATAGAAGATGCCCGGCTGCGCGCCATCCGGCGTCGGCGAGAAATAGTGCGCCGTCCCGCCCGCGACTTCGCGGAAGGCCGGCACGCGGCGAACCTCGACGGGAGCAAGCGGCAGGCGGCCGAAATACTCCGGCAGCTTGGCGTACATGCCCGCGATATAGCCCTCGGCCAGCTTGATGTACTGGGCGCGGCCTTCATCCGTGTTGGGCAGGTAGAACTGCTTGTCCGAGCGCATGAACTCGAAGAAGGCGGGCATGTCGCCCTTGAAGCCGGTCGAGACGCGGATCGCCTCCATCGCCGCATGGATGCGCGCGACTTCCTTGAGGCCGAGCTGGTGGATGTCTTCCGCCGTCATCGGCGTCGTCGTCTGCATTTGCAGCGCAGCATTGTACCACGCCGCGCCATCGGGGAGCGTCACCGCACCCACCTTGCCCGACCTGGCGTTCGCCATGTCGGCCTGCAGCCAGGCGATCAGGCGATCATAGCCCGGCTTCATACCGGCGGTCAGCGCCGTCTGCGCCGCAGCAAGCCAGCGATCGGCCTGCGCGGCATCCGCCTTGCCGGCCGTGCGCAGCCCTTCGATCTTGGCCTTCACGTCAGCCCACAGCGGCGAGTCCGGCCCGGCGCCGAACGGCGCGCCGGTGATGACATTGCGCGCCTCCGACATGGTGCGCTCATAGCCGAACTTCGGCGGGCGGATGCCGTCCGCCGCCGCCAGCCGCGCGCGCTCGGTCGCCTGGTCGAGCGCCGCGCCCATCAGGCCGATGCGTGCGATCAGCGCGTCCATGTCGGCGGGCGTTTCGACCGTGTGATAGGTGATGAGGAAGTTCGGCAGGCCGGTGTGCGCGCCATTGTAGCCGAACACATAGGCGTGACGCTTCCATGTGTTGCGCGTCTCGGCGCGGTCTAGCTCGGACTCCCAGATCGCCCAGCTGGTCTTCGCATCGTCGTTCAATTTTGCCGGATCGATCAGCCTGCGCATGTCCGCCACGCTGGCGCGGCGCCATTCCAGCTGCTTCAGCGCATCCGCCTCGGAGAAGTCGCCGAGCTGGTCGTACAACTCCTTGCGGCCCATCTGCGTGAGGTCCATCGGGTTCATCGCGAGTTCTTCCTCGAACGCCGCGTTGAGATAGGCCGTCAGCTTCTCGCTCTCGGCCTTCACCTCATCCGCCGTCGGCGCCGGCGCCGCGCTGCAGGCCGCCAGCAAGGCCGCAATCCCGGCCGCGAACAGAACTCTCATCGACAACTCCTGTTGCTCTCCCGACCGGGAGCACGGCCCCATCCTTCGAGACGATTGCCGCTGCGCGCCACTCCCTCAGGATGAGGCCTCGCAAACACCTGGTCAGATGAGAAGCCCTCATCCTGAGGGATCGCAAAGCGATCGTCTCGAAGGGCGAGGGCGTGCTCACCGGCCGCCAATACTCAGCTCGCCTTCTGCGCCTCGATCCAGCGGTCGATCTTCCGCTCCAGCACCGGCAGGGGCAGCGCGCCGCCGCCGAGGACCTGGTCGTGGAAAGCGGGATAGCTGAACTTGTCGCCAAGCTCCGTCCGCGCCTTGTCGCGCATCTGCTGCAGCCGGATCATGCCGATCTTGTAAGCCGTCGCCTGCCCCGCCGTCGTGATGTAGCGGCGCACTTCCGAAGCGATCGCGCCGTCGGCGACCGAGGAGTTGTCGGTGAAATACTTCACCGCCTGCTCTTCGGACCACCCCTTGGAGTGGATGCCCGTGTCCACGACAAGCCGGATCGCGCGCCAGATCTCGCCCGAGAGCTGGCCGTAATGGCTGTAGGGATCCTTGAGGAAGCCCATCTCCTTCGACAGCGCTTCAGAATAGAGGCCCCAGCCTTCCGAGTACGCCGTGTAGCCATACTGCGTGCGGAATTTCGGCAGCTTGTTCGGGCCGGTCTCAGCTTCGAGTTCCTGCTGGATCGAGATCTGCATGTGATGGCCCGGCAGGCCCTCATGGTACGCGATGTCTTCCAGCATGTAGGTCGGCATCGCATTCATGTCGGAGAGGTGGGCGTAGTAGACGCCCGGCCGCGACCCGTCCGGCGTGCCAGACATATAGTGCTGCGCGCCGCCCGGCTCCTCGCGATAGGGCTCCACGCGCTTCACGATGAGGTCGGCTTTCGGCAACCGCCCGAAATATTGCGGCAGCGCCACCTTCATCTCTTCGATGTGCTTCGTCGCGCGGTCGATATATTCCTGCGCGCCCGCATCGGTGTTCGGCAGGTAGAACTGCTTGTCCGTCCGCATGAAGGCGAAGAACTCCTGCAGCGTGCCCTTGAAGCCGGCCTGCGCCTTCACCTCCTCCATTTCCGCCTGGATGCGCGCGACTTCCGACAGGCCAAGCTGGTGGATTTCATCCGCCGTCATGTCGGTCGTCGTCATCAGGCTCAGCATGGCGTTGTAGTACGCCTCGCCATTCGGCAGCGAGCCGACGCCCTGCGGCGCGGGCGAGGCATTCTTCTTGTCCTCGGCCACCCATGCCGCGACGCGATCATAGGCCGGCTTCATTTGCGTCGTCATCACGTCCGACAGCTGCTGTGTCAGGGTGGCGCCTTCTTCCGCCGTGATCTTTCCGTCTTCAGCCAGCTTGGCGATCTTCCCCTTGCCGTCCGCGAACAGCGCCGAGTCCTTCCCCGCGCTGAACGGTGCGCCGGCCAGCACGCGGCCGATCTCCGACGTCGTCATGTCATAAGAGAAAGCCGGCATGCGGATGCCGTCGGCAGCCGCCAGCTTCGCGCGCTCCAGCGTCTGGTCGAGCACCGTCCCGATCGCCGCGACACGCGAGATGTAAGCCTCGGCGTCCGACTTCTCGTCGACGCGGTGCTGGTTGATGATGAAATTGACGAGGCCGGTGTGAGGCCCGTTGCGTCCGAACAGATAGCGGTGACGCCGGAACTCCGTGCTCTTCTCGGCGCGCGCAAGTTCGAGCTCCCAGATTTCGTAGGACAGCCGCGCATCCTCGCTCAGCGTATCCGGCTTGAACTTCGCCTGCATGTCGGCCACCGACTCGCGGCGCCACGCCAGCATCTTGTCCAGATGCGCCTCGCTGCGGTCGTCGAGTTCGCCATAACGGTCCTTGCGGCCCTGAGACGTCATCTCCATCGGAGACTGCAGCACCTCTTCCTCATACTCGGCGTCGAGATACGCGACGAGATCGGCGCTGTTCTTCGCGATCTCTTCTGCTGTCGGCGCGGCAGGCCCGCATGCCGCAAGCACCGCGACCATGGCCGCGGCCCCAAAAAATGCCCTCATTCCTGGCTCCCCTGTGGAATTCCGTGCCCTGACCCTGCAGCGATATAGCGTGATCGTTCCGCCAATGTCATCGCCCATCGCAAACCTGTCATCCAGGTTAGGGAGCGCCGCAGCAATTCCGCCCTGCCGCACATCCTTCGAAACGATCGCCTTCGGCGATCCCTCAGGATGAGGCCGGTGGGGTTGGCTGTGATCCCCCTGGGACAACGGCCACGGACCTCATCCTGAGGGATTGTCGCGAAGCGACGATCGTCTCGAAGGATGCGCGGCAGGGCTCGAATATTGACGTCGGCCCCGTCCCGCCCGAATACGGATCGAAACACGAGGAAACCCGCATGGCCCGCTTCACTGGAAAATCGATCATCGTCACTGGCGCCGCCTCCGGTATTGGGCGGGCATCCGCGAAGCTGTTTGCCGCCGAGGGCGCCTCGGTCATCGCCGCCGACAAGGCTGCCGGCGTCAACGACACCGTCGCCGACATCGCGAAAGCCGGCGGCAAGGCCATCGCGCTGGAGATGGACGCGGGCAGCCAGGCCGACGTGCAGAAGCTGATCGACCTCGCGCTGAAGACCAACGGCAAGATCGACGTGATCTACGCCAACGCCGGCATCTCGGGCGGCACGCCGAACATCTTCGAGCAGACCGAAGATCAGTGGAAAACCATCCTACAGGTCAACCTCATCGGGCCGATGCTGGCGATCCAGCTCGGCGCCCCGCACATGATCAAGGCCGGCGGCGGCGCCATCGTCTGCACCGCCAGCGTCGCGGGCCTCCGCAACGGCGCGGGCTCGCCCGCCTACTCCGCCTCGAAAGCCGGCGTCATCTCGCTGGTGTCGCTCGCCGCCAACCAGCTCGCCGGAACCAATGTGCGCGTGAACGGCATCTGCCCCGGCCTCATCGAGACGGGCATGACCAAGCCGGTGTTCGACCGCGCGCGCGAGAAAGGCACCGACGACAAGATCGGCCAGCTCAACGCGCTGCGCCGCGCGGGCCAGCCCGACGAGATCGCGAAGGTCGCACTGTTCCTCGCCTCCGACGATGCATCCTATGTAAATGGCCAGGTGCTGCCGGTCGACGGCGGGCTGTCCTCGTCGCTGCCCATTGTGCCGCCGAGGCGCTGATCGACCTTATTTTACAGGCCTTCCCGGCTTATCCGATCGCCGCCCAGTCGCGGGTGCGCGAAGGAACACCCTATTAACGGAGTGCATGGCAAAAAATGCGCTCCAGTCCGCGCGGTATGCAAAATCATGGGTAAGCCGGTCCACGCATGCGTCGAGCCAATGCCGGCCGATACGGCTGCCGAAGGGCCGTCGATCGAGCGCGTGTGCAGCCTCATCGCGCGCGTCGAGCAGCAGGACTATGTCGGCGCGCTGATGCATTTCTACCATGAAGACGCATCGATGCAGGAGAACATGAGCGAGCCGCGCCGCGGCCGCGATGCGCTGCTCGCGCACGAGATGGACGTCCTGATCCGCTTCGGCGGCATGCCCGTCCGCATGGTCGAGCGGTTTGCGATCAACGGCCCGCTGGTCTTCATCAACTGGCAGTTCGAGGTGACGCTGCCCGGCGGCGGCAGGGTGCTGTTCGATGAGGTCGCCATGCAGGAGTGGGACGGCGACCGCATCCGCCGCGAACGCTTCTACTACGATCCGGCGCAGCTGGCGCGCTCGTGAGCGGGCAGTCGCCTGTAAGCAATAGGTCAAGCCTACTGCCTACTGCCCACTGCCTTACTTCAAAGCCACCAACGCCGCGCCGCCACCGAGCAAGGCAAGACCCGCCGCGCGCTTGAAATCGATCGCGTAGACAGGCGCGCCGAACAGGCCGAACTGGTCGATCACCGTCGATGTCACCAGCTGCGCCACCACCACGCACATCACGAAATTCCCGACGCCGAAATTTGGCGTGAGGAAGGTCGCGCTCAGCGCATAGAACGCCATCGCCAGCCCGCCGACCCAGGCCAGCGGCGGCACGCCCGCGAACAGATTGGCCGACGGCATGGGCGGCCTGACCGCCGCCATCAACAGGCCGACCGACAGGAACGCCACCCCCACCGCGATCAGCGAAGCATGCAGCGGCGATTGTATCGTGCGTCCTAACGTCCCCTGCAACGCCGCCATCACCGGAATGAGCGCGCCGGCGACAGCGGCCCACGCCGCATAGAACGCCAGTGAATTGATCGCCATGTGAGTCTCCGCCTGCTGGCGGACAGATGACGTCCGGCGAGGCGCGAGCGCAATGGGAATAAACCGGACCGCCGGGCGGGCGCCCTGCGATCCGCGCCTAATACCCCTGCCCCACGCCGCCATCGAGCACGAGATTCCCCATTGTGGCCGGGACCGGAACCTTCACGTCGCGCACGACCCTGGTGACGGTCTGGCGCGTCGCCGGTTCGCAGATCATCTTCTGCGTCGGCATGTTCACCAGCTTGATGCCGGGACCGAACTTGCGCAGCAGCGAGCGCTCGTTGCAGTCGCGCTCGGGCCTTTGCGTCCGGCATTGCAGTTGCCCGCTGCGCGTGTGGACCAGCGCCTCGCCCTTGGCGCACGAGAACGTCTCGCCGCGCTCGAAGCTGGCCGCGCCGTTCACCATCTCGCCAAGCGTCACCTGCATGCGGGTGCCCGCCATGCAGCGGTAAAGCTCGCCCGTATATCCGGCCATCACGGCCATCTCGTCATCGACGCGCGAAGCCGGGTGCGGCGTGTTGCGGTCGTCGATACACAGCGCCTGAACCGGCCGCGTGCGGAATTCTTCCACGATCTTGTCGACGCAGATCTCTTCATACCCGACCACGTCTTCCTCGACGCGGCGCGTCTCATAGCCGCCCTCGACCGACAGGCCCGAGATCGTGCTCTGCGCGACGCCGGGGTTGGAGTAGTAGCCGCCGCCACTGCCGAAGAAGGCGCCCGCGCCAGCCGATGCGTTGCCGCCCGCGCCCGCGCCCGCAACAGCAATCCCCGAAGCAAGAGACGACGCCTGCGCCGAAGCGACAGCCATCGACGTTGCGCCCACATGCACATTTGCCGTGGCGACATTCACGCCCGGCATCTGCACCACGAGATTGCGCGGCGTCTGGCAGCATCCGCTCGACGGCGGAGGCGGCGGCGGAGCGGGCGGCGGCGCGCAGGTGTTGCAGGATTGACCGATGGCCGACAGGGCGGCCGTCGCCGCCAGCGTGGCGACGCCAGCGCCTGCCAACATGTGTCGCCATGAAACGCGCATACGGGCTCTCCCAGAAGCTTCGCCTGTCAGGATGCAAGTTGCACGCCCTTTTCCCCTTACGGGTTGGGAAGCATCCGTGCGTTCTCCCCCTCAGCGGGAAAACGGCCAGTTTCGGGCCGCGATTCCCCTCGCGTGCGTGTGGCCCGGCGATTGCGACTGGTTCCCTGGCGTTTGGGGAATTCGGCCAATCTAGCGTGTGACGGAATTTTCTATGGAAGATGTGAATGCACATCCGAACACCCAGGCGCTTCTGGATGCCTGGCGCCGCCTGTCTCAAGGGACGCCGGATGCTTCCGGTGGGCCGACAACGGACGATTACCCCGACCTCGTCGGGCGCCTGTTCGTTCTTAACCATGTCGGTGACCGCGACTATTGCTTCCGCCGCGTCGGCCACACCATCGAGCGCCTGTTCGGCCGCCAGCTGATGGAGCACAACTTCCTGACGCTGTGGAGCGAGGCGGATCGCCGCCTGGTCGCCGCCGCCCTCGTCGCCGCCGCCACAGACCGTGGCCCTGCCCTGATCCGCGCCCGCGGTGAAACGCTGACCGGCCGCCGGGTCGATCTCGAATTCGCGCTCGCGCCCCTGCTCGGCGGTGAAGGCCCGCCGCGCCGCTTCCTCGGCCTCTGCCAATCGATGGCGGGCGAGGACCTGCTCAACGGGCGCCCGCTGCGCCGGCTCCAGGCCATCGCGCTGTTCCCGCCCGCGCCCAGCTTCGACCCCGCAATCCGGCTGGTCAGCTCCAGATGAAATCCGCGCCGCCCGTTCCGAACTGCCTGTCACGCCAGCACCCGCAGCTGGCTCGCAGCAACGGATCGGGCAATGGATCGGGCAACATCCCGCTGGGCGGCCGCACAGCGCCGCCACGGCCCTCGCCGCCAGCTTCCGAGCCCCCTCCGCGCAAGCATTTGTGAACCATTCGCCATTAACCTTGCGGCCTTCAGGGAGGCCTCTCTCCCGCGTCTGAGGGTTGCAGATGCATTTGGCGCAAGCCGCTGAAAAACCGTCGCTTCGCCGCCTTGAAGCGGCCGACCGGCGCCGGCATCGCCGCGTTCAATGGGCGGTGCGCGTGCGCGGTCTCACCGGCGAAGGCGAAGAATTCACCTGCACCACGGTCGACGTCTGCGCCGGCGGCCTGCGCATCAATCTCGCGCGTCCCCTGTCGCAGGGCGAGAACCTCGTCCTCTACATCGACGACATTGGCCGCGTCGAAGGCGTTGTCACCCGCGTGCTGAACGAGATCGGTTACGCCGTCCAGTTCAGCGTGCCGCCGCGCAAGCGCGACAAGATCGCGGACCAACTCACCTGGCTCATCAACAAGGACCGCCTCGGCCTCAGCGACGAGCGCGACGCCGAACGCCGCCCCGGCGGCGGACAGGTGATTGCGGTCTACGGCAAGGGCGTCTCCATCGCCTGCGCCGTCGCCGACGTCTCCATCTTCGGCGTGGCGCTCAAGACCGCCGGCCCCCGCCCCATGATCGGCGACCGCGTCCAGATCGGCGAACGCGCCGGCACCTGCGTCCGCTACATCGAAGGCGGCTTCGCGGTGGACTTCCGCACGCTGCACGGCACGGACATCTGAGGGCGGGGAGTCGGGGCGTTGAACGCATCCTTCGAGACGATTGTCGCTTCGCGACAATCCCTCAGGATGAGGCCGGTGGCCGTTGAACTGAAGCAAAGTCCACAGTCCTCATCCTGAG
>CAZGWV010000080.1:2796-14584 GCA_964529555.1 uncultured Rhizobium sp. | reverse complement strand
TCGAGCGTGCCGCCAAGGTTCAGCACGGCTTGTCCGATATGGATCAGCTCCGTCGCGCCTTCGCCGACGATGTGTACGCCCAGCAGACGCCGCGTCTCCTGCGCGAAGATCATCTTCATGAAGCCCGAATTGAGCCCCATGATCTGCCCGCGCGCAGTCTCGCGGAAGCGCGCGATGCCGCACTCATACGGGATCGCCTTCTGCCGCACCTGTTCCTCGGTCATGCCGATAATCGACATTTCGGGGACGGAGTAGATGCCATAGGGGAAGAATTCGGGCGGGGCTTGCGCTGGCGCGTCGAACGCATGGCACGCTGCGATCCGGCCTTGTTCCATCGAGGTCGAGGCAAGGCTCGGGAATCCGATCACGTCGCCCACCGCGTGGATGTGCGGCTGCTTCGTGCGATACGTCTTGCCGTCCACCGCGATCTTGCCGCGCTCGTCGGCGGTAAGCCCCGCATTCTCCAGCTCCAGCGCGTCGGTCGCCCCTCTGCGTCCCGCCGCGAAGAGAACCATCTCGCTCCATATCTCGCGCATGTCCTCAAGCTGGATAAGGCATGCATCCGGCGCCGGGCGCGTCACGCGCTTCACCTTGCTCTCCAGCCGCAGGCTCATGCCCCGGTCGCGCAGGTCATGGACGAACTCGTCCACCAGTTCGCGATCGATAAACGGCAACAGCCGTTCGGCCGGATCGATCACCGTCACCTTGACGTCGAGCGCGGAGAAGATCGTGGCGTACTCCATCCCGATCACGCCGCCGCCGATGATCGACAGCGAGCGGGGCAGGCGCTTGAGTTCGAGAATTTCGTCGGGATCGAGGATCGCATCGCCATCGAACGGAATGTGCGGCGGCCTGTGTGGCTCCGTCCCCGCCGCGATGATGAAACGCGCCGCCGTGAAGCGCTGCGGCCCCGTCGCTGTCGCCACTTCAACATGCAGCGGATCGATGAACCGCGCCTCGCCGCTCACCCAACTCACGCCATTGCGCGCGAACTGGTGCTCCAGCACCTCGACTTCGTGGTCGAGCGTGATCGCCAGCCTGCGCCGCAGATCGTCAACCGTGATCGTCTGCTTGTTGCGATGCCCCCGGCCATAGAAGCCGCGCTCGCGCCAGCCCGACAGGTTCAGCACGGTCTCGCGCAGGGTCTTCGAGGGGATGGTTCCCGTATGCACGCACACGCCGCCCACGCGCCGCCCTTTCTCGATCACGAGAACGGACTTCTTCAGCTTCGCCGCCTGCACGGCCGCGCGCCGCCCGGCCGGGCCGGAACCGATGACGATGAGATCGAACGCCTGCATGGCAGACAAGGCCCTCCAGCCCGGAGTCTGCCGCCGATTTGGTTAACGCCGCTTAACCGCCGTCAGCCCGCTCCAAGCACCACGGGCGCAAGCGTCAGCCCCACAAGCGTCAGCACGATCAGCGCGCAGAAATTCATCAGGAGGCCGCGCCGGATCATGTCCGCCTGCTTCACCTTGCCAGTGCCATAGGCGATGGCGTTAGAAGCCGACCCCACCGGCATGGCAAAGCCCATCGACGCGGCCATTGCCGCCGGCACGATGAAGGATGCCGCCCCCAGCGAGGGATGGCTCGACGCCACGGAGAACAGCACCGGCCCCATCAGCGAGATCGTGGCGATGTTGGAGGCGAATTCCGTGATGACGATCACCAGGAGCCCGATCAGGAAGATCACAAGGGCAGGGTGCAGGTCGGACAATCCCGTAAGCCCGCTTGCAAGCCACAGGGTCAGGCCCGACAGATCCGCTGCGGCCGCCAGCGCAAGTCCTCCGCCGAACAGCAACAGGATGCCCCACGGAATCTTCTGCGCATCTTCCCAGATGAGCAGCGGCCGCCTCTCGCTTCCGCCGGCCGGAATGATGAACAGCAACAGTGCTCCGATGGTGGCGATGATCGTGTCCACATGCCCGCCGTCGATACGCCCGCCCGCCAGCAGGACCGCGCCGATCCAGTCCGCGACCAGCGTCGAGATCATCCAGAGCCCGGCGATCAGGAAGAAGATCATCGCCACGCGGGCTTCCGGCGCCGACAGAGGCCCCAGTTTCGCCAGTTCCTCGCGCACGCGCGCCTGCGCGCCCGCCGCGCCCCTGGTATCCATCTTCAGGCCGCGCGACAGGATGAACCACGCTATCGGCAGCAGGATCAGCACCACTGGCACGCCAATCGCCATCCATTGTCCGAACGAGACTTCAATCCCCTGCTGGCGAAGCTGGCTCAGGGCGATGCCGTTGGGCGGCGTGCCGATAGGCGTCGCCAGCCCCCCTACCGTCGCCGCATAGGCGACGGCGAGAACCAGCGCCGCTGCAAATTTCGGATCTTCCCGCCCGTTGATCGCGGAGCCGGCTGCTACCGACAACGCCAGCGGGGTCAGGATCAGCGATGTCGATGTGTTGGAAATCCACATCGAGATGAAACCCGCCGCCGCGATGAATCCGGCCAGCATCAGCCCCGGCCGCGCTCCGCCGCGCGCCACGACGCCATAGGCGATGCGCGTCGACAAACCCCAGCGCTCAATTGCAATGCCCAACAGGAAGCCGCCGATATAGAGCAGGACGACCGGGTTCGAGTAAAACGCGCCCAGGTCGCCAAGTCCCAGTGTGCGCACGAATGTGGGCGCCTGCTCGAACGCTTCGAGGCACACGCCCTCCGTCGCGCAGACCAGCTGCCCGCGCGCGCCGACCGTTACGTCGATGCCGATCAGCGGAATGAAGACGATGGGGATCAGCGCCGTCGCAGCCAGGGGCACGGCCTCCGTCACCCACCATGTCGCCATCAGCACCAGCATCGCCAGCACCAGATGCCCGTCCCAGGACAGGCTCGAAATCGGCAGCGCCAGAATGCCGATAGCAAGTGCGGGTCCGAGCAGCAGACCAATGCGCGCCGCCGGGCCGCGAGCGGGAGAGGGCTCTCCGGTGGAAGGGTCGATCGATGCTGGCGCCTCTGACATGCGGCTCCTCCGGCGGGATTCGGTCCGCCTTCCTAGCACGCGAGAGCATGTGGGGAAGCGAAACCCGGCCCCGGTCCCCCGTGCGCGCCCGCGTCCTCTCCGTATGCCGATCGCCTGCGGTCATGTTGCGCTCGATTTGCGGAAGGGAGTCTGCCAGAAGATGGCGATGTTCGACGTGGTGTTTTCGCTCGTTCCGGTCTTTACGCTGATCGCGCTGGGCGCCGTGCTGCGCCGGTTCAATCTGCTGCAGCCCGATGGATGGTCCGCGCTCGAACGGCTGACCTATTTCGTCCTGTTCCCGCCGCTGATGTTTATGAGCATCATGGAGGGGTCGTTTGCGGGCGCGGACGCACTGATGCTGGGCCAGGTGCTTGCCGGAACGGTGCTGACGATGGCCGCGCTCGTCACGCTGGCGCGGCCCCTGCTGGCGCGCGACGGTCCGCAATTCTCCAGCGTGTTCCAGGCCGGCTTGCGCTGGAACGGCTATGTCGCTCTCGGCGTGATCGCCGGCCTGCACGGCGAGGCGGGCGTTGCTCTGTCCGCCGTCGGCTTTGCCGTGCTGGTGCCGATCAACAATACGCTCAGCGTGCTGGTGCTCAGCCGCTATGCAGGCACGACCCCGGCGCCGTTCCGGCAGGTGATCCGCTCGATCGCCACGAATCCGCTGATCCTGTCCACCCTTCTGGCCGTGATCCTCATCCAGTCCGGCGTGCGCGTATCCGAGCCGGTTGGCGACACGCTCAACCTGCTGGGCGACGCCACCATCTCGCTCGGCCTCATTTGCGTGGGCGCGGCGCTCGACTTCGGCGCCATGCGCGAAGCGAAATGGCCGTTGGCCGCCGGCGTGATCCTCCGTCTGGCCGTAATGCCTGCGGTCACTTTCGGACTGGCATTTGCGCTCGGTCTCAACGGCATGGCCCTGCAGATCGCCATGATCTGCGTCGCCGCTCCTGTCGCGACCTCTGCCTACATCCTCGCCCGGCAACTCGGCGGCGACGCCCGCCTGATGGCCAACATCATCACGCTTACGACGCTGCTTAGCCTTGTAACGATCCCGCTGACCTTGTGGCTGATAGCGCTGCTGGCCTGAAGCCGCTCAAAGCGCCTTCACGAGAAACGCCAGGTCGAGCCGTTTCCCGAACTTGCGGCCTACGCCCTTCAGCATCCCCTGCAGCTCGAATCCGGCCTTCTCGTGCAGCGCGATCGAGGCGACGTTCGAGGAATCCACCGCGCCCACCATCGTCTCCATCCCCAGCTTGCGCGCGCGCTGGACCAGCGCGTCCAGGAGCGCCGCCCCGATGCCTCGGCGTTGCGCCTCTGCGGCGACATAGACCGAGTGCTCGACGGTCTTCACATAGCCCGGAAAGTCGCGGAACACGCCGAAACTGCCATAGCCCAGCACCCTGTCAGGCTGCGCGGGATCGACTGCCACGAGCACTGGAAATCCCGCATTCCGCCGCGCCGCCATCCAGCCCCGCCGCAGCTCCGCCGTGGTCTCCGTCTCCGACCAGATCGAGAAGGTGTGGCGCACGGCATGGTTGAAGATCGCGGTCAGCCCCGCCAGGTGGGCGTCGTTCGCCTCGATGATGGTCACGCCGGTCAAGCGAATACTCTCCATGCCGCACTGCCCATGCCGCACTGCGGCGTCGCGTCTTCTATTGTCGCAGGATGCAGCGCGCGGCTAGTGTACCCAAGGAAGCTACAAAAGAAACGTCCAGGGAGCCCACGCAATGGCAGCTGAAGCCGCTTTTCCGGTGATGACCGTCGCCCAATGCAACGCGCTGATGACCGCGCCGGGCGCCAAGTTCGAGATGGAAGAGAAGCTCATCAACGGCGTCACCTTGCGTACGTACAAGAATGCGCCGCAAACCCTTCGCGATGTCGCCCTCGGCTCGCGCGAGTGGGCGGCGCGGGAATACATCATCTACGAAGATGAGCGCGTCACCTTCGGCGCCAACCTCAAGGCCGCCATCCGTCTCGCCCACAAGCTGCGCGACGAGTTCGGTGTGAAGAAGGGCGACCGCGTCGCCGTCGTCATGCGCAATTATCCGCAATGGCCCGTGGCCTTCTTCGCCCCGCTCCTCATCGGCGCGATCGCAACCCCGCTCAATTCCTGGTGGACAGGGGAGGAGCTGGAATACGGCCTTGCCGACTCAGGCGCCAAAGTCGCCATCGTCGATCCCGAGAAGCTGGAGCGCATTCGCGACCATCTGCCCAAGCTCGCCCAGTTGAAGACGATTCTCGTCGCCCGTGGCGGCGACGATGAAGCATCCCCCGGCATCGTCTCGCTCGAAAAGCTGATCGGCCCCGCGAAATCGTGGGCGAACCTGCCCGACACAGCCCCGCCGGAAGCCGACGTCAGCCCGGATGACGACGCCACCATCATGTATACCTCCGGCACTACCGGAAAGCCCAAGGGCGCCCTCGCCAGCCATCGCGCCATCATCTCGAACGTGTTCAACGGCATGTCCTGCCAGGCGCGCCACTTCCTGCGCCAGGGCGAAGCCCCGCCGGTGCGCGACCCGAAGGTGGACCCGCAACGCATCGCCTTGCTGGCCATCCCGTTCTTTCACGCCACCGGCGCGTTCTCGAATCTCGTCCCCGCCATTATGAATGCCGACAAGATCGTCACCATGTACAAGTGGGACCCAGGCGAAGCCCTCGAAATCATCCAGCGCGAAAAAATCACCACCATTGGCGGCGTTCCCGCCATCGCATGGCAGGTGCTCGAACACCCCGACCGCGACAAGTTCGATCTCTCTTCCATCCAGTTCGTCGGCTATGGCGGCGCACCGTCCGCGCCCGCGCTCGTCGCCACCATCAAGAAGCGTTTCCCCGACGCGCTCCCGTCCAATGGCTGGGGCATGACCGAAACCTGCGCGGCGTCCTGCGTGAACTTCGGCCGCGACTACATGCTGCGCCCCGACTCGTGCGGCGCGCCGTCCGTCGCGATGGACTTTAAGATCGTCGGGGAGAAGGGCGAGGCCCTTGGCCCCAACCAGATCGGCGAGTTGTGGGTCAGGGGCCCCAACAACTGCAAGCTCTACTGGAATAAACCCGAGGCCACCGCCAAGACCTATGTCGACGGCTGGGTCGTTACCGGCGATGTCGGCTACATGGACGATGAAGGCTTCGTCTTCCTGACTGACCGCGCGAAGGACATGCTCATCCGCGGCGGCGAGAACGTCTACTGCATCGAAGTCGAGAATGCGCTCTACGAACACCCCGCCATCATGGACGCCGCCGTCGTCGGCATCCCGCATAAGGTGCTGGGGGAGGAAGTCGGCGCGGTCGTTCAGGTGAAGCCCGACATGAACGCCACGCAAGACGAACTCCGCGCCTTCGTCGCCCAGCGCATCGCCGGCTTCAAGGTGCCGGTGGAAATACAGACCCAGCGTGAACCGCTTCCGAGAAATGCCAATGGCAAGATCATGAAGAACGAACTGCGTGGAAGATTCGTGGCGCGGGTTTGAGGCTGGCCACATTAGCCGGCAACTCATCCTTCGAGACGATCGCCTTCGGCGATCCCTCAGGATGAGGTCGGTGAACGCTGACCCGTTTCACAGCAACAGTGTTGCGAAGGCCTCATCCTGAGGGATTGGCGCGCAGCGCCAATCGTCTCGAAGGATGGAAGGCCGGGCTCACTGGCCCCGCCCCGGAACCCATTCACCTTACCTGCGTTCCCTCAAAAGCTACACGAGGGACAAAGCCATGAGTCGATCAACGCTGTGGGCAGTGGCCGTATTCGCCGTTTTTGCGTTCGCAACGCTCATCGTCTTTTTCTGGATTCGCGACGGTTCGCTGCAACAGGCCGGCGCCTCGATGGACAATCTTCTCGGCAAGACTGGCGGCGCCGTCGTCCAGACCACGAGTGAAATCGTTGAATCAACCACCGACGCCATCGGCCGCGCCACTGACGGCGACGACGGGACGTGAACGCGCACGCAGTTTTGCCCGATACACACCAACAGCTTGTCGTCCCGGCTCTGCGGCGCTTCGCGCCTCTGGCCGGGATGACAAATTGTAGGCCTAGCGAGAGAAGCAGGCTTCCCTAAATCCACCGCCGCCATTTCAGGAAGCCCACCACGCCCAGCCCCAGCAGCGTCGTGATCAGCACGACAATGCCGAACGACCAGGTTTCCTCGTGCCACGGAATCCCCGCCAGGTTCATGCCCAGCAGGCCAGTGATGTAGGACAGCGGCAGGAAGATCGCGGAGACGATGGAAAGCGCCAGCAGCCGCTTGTTCACCTGCTCCTGCCTCTGCCCCGCCACCTGATCCTGGATGACCGCCGCACGCTCGCGGATTGAATCCAGCTCTTCGGCGATCCGCGTGATGTGGTCGGTCGTATCGCGCAGCATCACCTGATCGTCGTCGTCGAACCCCGGCGCGCCTTCGCGCCGCATCCGCGCCTCGCGCTGAAGCGACGTCATCGCTTCCGTCTGCGGCTGCACATAACGGCGCAGCAACAGGATCGTGCGCCGGAACTCGGCCAGCGCGCGGGGCGTCAGCCGCCCGTTCTCGCTCAGCATCACTTCCTCGAACTCGTCCACTTCGTCCTTCAGTTGCTCCACCACCGGATCGACATAATCGACCAGACGCGAGGCAATGCGCGAGAGCAGGGCGGCCGGCGTCGCGGGAACGTCGCGGCCGATGCCGTCGCGCACGTCATGCACCGCTTTCACGGGATAGGATCGCATCGACAGCACGAGATTCTGCGTCGCCCAGATGCGCACCGAAATCATGTCTTCCGGCTCGGCGCCGGGATTGTGGTTGATGCCGCGCAGGTTCAGCAGCAGACCGTCTTCGTATGGCGCGCAACGCGGCCGTGATTCCGTCTGCAGCAGGGCCGCGATAACAGCTTCGCTGAGATCGCTCGACGTCTCCAGCCATTCGCGCGTTTCCCGCGCCAGCCGGCTGAAGTGCAGCCAGCGCCAGCCATCGGGCGGGCAGGCGGCAGTCGGCTTGATCTTGTCCCAGTCCACCTTTGCGACCGAACCATCGGCCAGGAAATCGAATCCGAAGATGAACGCATCGGCGTCCGGCTCGGAATAGTCGTTCCGTTCGATCGGCGAGATAGGCATGGGCGGCACGCGATGGCTGTTTCGTCCGCCATCTAGCCTGCTTCGCTCATGCCTAGGAAGCGGTGGATTGGCCTGCCGCCGCACAGCCGAGCAGGCGACGCGGCGCAAGCGCCAAGGTCTGTCCCGACCGCGAGCGTCGTGGCGAATGCGGTTGCGCGAAGCGTGAATACTCCTTTCTCTTGCCGGCGTGGCGGGGCTGTCTTCTAAAGGCGCAGGAAGCGCTGCGGTTCCCACCGCAAAGGCTCAGCCCGAAAGCAGGGAGCACGATGGAAGAGACCGACGAGAGCAAGGCCCGGCGCCTCGACGTGGAACTGGTTCGCCGGGGCCTTGCCGTCTCGCGCGCGCAGGCCCGCGCAGCAATCGAGGCCGGCAAGGTCCGCGTCGATGGCCGGGCCGCCGACAAGCCCGGCCAGCTCGTGCGTGGCGACACGCCCATCGTCGCCGAAGCGGCGCACCCGTGGGTCTCGCGCGGCGGGCTGAAGCTCGATCATGCGCTGACGGCATTCGCGGTCGATGTTGCGGGTAGGGCGTGTCTCGATGTTGGCTCATCGACCGGCGGCTTCACAGATGTGCTGCTCGCGCGAGGCGCCCGGCGGGTCGCCGCCGTCGATGTCGGGCGCGATCAGCTGCATCCGCGCCTCAGGGCCGATGCGCGCGTCGTCTCGCTGGAATCAACCGACGCCCGCAGCCTGACCGCCGCCATGCTGGGCGAGCCGCCGGAGATCGTCGTCTGCGACGCCAGCTTCATCGGTCTCGCCAAGCTGCTCGGCCCGGCGCTCGCCCTGGCGGCCCCCGGCGCGCGGCTGATCGCGCTGTTCAAGCCGCAATTCGAGGTGGGCCCCGCTCATGTCGGCCGGGGCGGAATCGTCAGCGATGGGCCGGCGACGGAGGCTGCCGCTGCTGCTCTCACCGCATGGCTGTCGGAGCAGGGCTGGCCGGTCGAGCAATGGACTGACAGTCCGATTCAGGGTGGGGACGGTAATAGCGAGCGCCTGCTGCTGGCCCGATCCTCGCTCCGGTTCGAGCCGCCCCTGGGCGGGTGATCGGAGCATACCGATTCTAGGAATCAGAAGTTCAGGACGAGATTTATCGCGGCCCCCAGGCGCCTGCCGCAGGCGATTGCCGTGACGGGAAAATTGTTCACGTTTACGTTAGGAGAAGCAACCGGGGCGATCGCAAACTGCCGCCCGAGAGTCAGATGAGCCGCGAAGCTTGCGCTCCGCGGCTCATCCTCACAGGCCCTGGGTTGGGGGGACGGGCCTGTCCCTCGAAGGCGGCCCGTTAGCGCCGCAAAGCGCTATAAGGACTACCTAATCTCTGATTTGCCAGTCGCCGTAATACCTGTCTCTGCAAACAGCAATAGGCTTCCTGATCTCGGACCCATCTGGCAATTTCGTGATCTGGATTGCTTCATCGCAATCTTGGCCAGCGTAATCGCCGCCACGGGTATTACCACGGTCTGCCGGTCCGTAAAGGCCGCCCCGGTCGTGCGACCGCCGCCCGGAATCCGACGGATACCATCCATCGTCCGCATACCGTGGCGGGGAGTAGCCCGGCGAAGAGGGGTAAGTGGCGGTCGGAACCGGGCTGTAACCATATCCCGGATTTCCGTAAGGAGAGGGCGAGTACCCATAGTCGTTGTACGCCGGGCCGCCATAGTTGGGGTTCGGGTTGTAGGTCGAGCCCGGCGCGTAGCGGACGGGCGGGCCGCAATTGACGCTGTCCTTGCCGATGCCCGAGCCGACAATGCCGCCAAGCACCGCGCCAACGGCGGAGCCGTCGCTGCGGTGGCCGGACGCTGCGACCTGCGAGCCCAGAACGCCGCCGATAATGCCGCCCAGGATCATGCCGCCGACCTGGTTGTCGTTCTTGGCCTGCTGGCAGCGGCCATAGTCCTGCGCGAAGGCCGGCATGGCCGTCGCGGCGAACGCGGTGACAAGGATGAGAGCTTTCAGGCGCATGGGGTCCTCCGACCGAACTGCTACAGGATGCAGTCTCGCGCACCGAAGCTGAACGCAGGCTGAAGGGTTTAGTTATCTAAAAACAGTCGCCTAGCTTCCAACCTGGCCGCGATGGCGCAACATCTGGTCCGCCAGCACGCAGGCCAGCATCGCCTCGGCGACCGGCACGGCGCGAATGCCGACGCAGGGGTCATGGCGGCCCTTGGTGCGGATGTCGGTATCCTCGCCCTGCTTGGTGACGGACTTGCGAGGCGTGAGGATGGACGAGGTCGGCTTCACCGCCATGCGCGCCACAAGCGGCTGGCCAGTGGAAATGCCGCCCAGCACGCCGCCATTGTTGTTCGAGAGGAATTCCACGCCGTTTCCGGCGCGGCGCATCTCGTCGGCATTGTCCTCGCCGGAGAGGGCTGCCGAGGCGAAGCCCGCGCCGATTTCCACGCCCTTCACGGCGTTGATGCTCATCAGTGCGCCTGCAATCTCGGCGTCCAGCTTGCCGTAGATCGGCGCGCCCCAGCCGGGCGGAACGCCTTCGGCCACTACCTCGATGATGGCGCCGCAGGAGGAGCCCGACTTGCGCGTCGCATCGAGAAACGCTTCCCACGTCGCGATCATGGCGGCGTCGGGGCACCAGAACGGGTTCTGCTCGGTGATGCTCCAGTCCCAGTTGGCGCGGTCGATCGCGTGGGGCCCGATCTGCACGACAGCGCCGCGAATGACGATGCTTTCGCCCAGCACCCGCCGCGCCACGGCGCCGGCTGCGACGCGCATGGCCGTTTCGCGCGCGGACGAACGCCCGCCGCCGCGATAGTCGCGCACGCCGTATTTCTGGTCGTAGGCAAAGTCGGCGTGGCCGGGACGGTAGCTGTCGCGGATCTCGCCATAGTCCTTGGAACGTTGATCCGTGTTTTCGATCAGCAGTGAGATCGGCGTGCCGGTGGTCACCTGTCCGCCGGTGCGATCATCCTCGAACACGCCGGAGAGGATCTTCACCTTGTCTTCTTCCTGGCGCTGTGTGACGAAGCGCGAGGTGCCCGGCCGGCGCTTGTCCAGGAATTGCTGGATGTACTCAGGCGTCAGGTTCAGCCCCGGCGGCGCGCCATCGATCACACAGCCGATCGCCGGCCCGTGGCTCTCGCCCCAGGTCGTCACGCGAAATAGATGGCCAAACGTGTTGTGCGACATGGCAGCGGTTTAGTCGGCGGGGCGGGGGAATGCAAATCGGGGCGCTTAACCAACCGCTCGCCATCCGATGCGGCATGGCAACTGGCGCCTCCCCCGAAACCGGCGCAGAGTACTCCATCTCGTGGGGACGTGCATGGCGAACGATGCGGGGACGACGACCGTTCATCGGCCGAGCGCCAAGGTCATAGGCTTCTGGCAGTGCTGGGCTTTCTCGGTCGGTACGATGATCGGCTCGGGCATCTTTATGATGCCTGCGCTTCTCGCCCCCTATGGCGGACTCAGCTTCGGCGGATGGCTGGTCACGGCGACCGGCTCGATCACCATCGCGCTCGCCATCGCACGCCTCGCCTCACGCACCACGCGCTCCGGGGGCATGCAGATCTACGTTCAGGACACGTTCGGAAAGCTGCCGGGCTTCCTCGTCGGGTGGAGCAACTGGGTCGCCTGCGTGATATCCACCGCCGCGCTGTCGGTGGGTTTTGTCGGCTATCTCAACGCCGTCATACCGGGCCTCGCCAATGAGCCCGGCTATCAGGCTCTCCTCGCCGTCGCGGTGATCTGGACAGTGACGCTCGTCCTGTCCCGCGGGGTGAAAGAGGC
>CAZGWV010000080.1:0-2696 GCA_964529555.1 uncultured Rhizobium sp. | reverse complement strand
GCGGCATTCGCCATCTTCGGCGCGGGGCAGGAGTCGCTCTTCTGGGGCGCCGTCCTCGTCGCTCTTGGCGTGCCGGTCTACTATCTGGGCCGTGCACGCCCCGCCGTCGCAGCAACGGCCTGATGCCGCTGGCGCGGACGCGCCCACGCCGGTAGTGTGCCCCACAAATCGGGAGCATCCGCCATGACCTATAATTTCACAGGCAAGACCGCCGTCGTCACGGGGGCGAGCCGCGGCATTGGCGAGGCTATCGCCCGCACGCTGGCGAATGACGGCGCGAAGGTCGTGCTGATCGCCCGCTCCGCTGACAAGCTCAAGTCGCTCGCCGCCAGCCTGCCCAACGGCGCGGTTGCGATCGAGGCCGATATGTCCTCGCCCGATGGCTGGAAGGTCGCCGCCGCCAACGCCTTGGCCGTGCTGGGCGACGTGGACATCCTCGTCAACAATGCGGGCGTCAGCGCCGCGCAGGCGATGGGGAAGGTGACGGGCGATGGGCTGGACGAGACATTCAACGTCAACGTCCGCAACCTGATCCTGCTTACGGATGCGCTGTCACCTTCGCTGATCAAGCGGAAGGGCAATGTCGTGAATATCTCCTCCGTCTCGTCCTTCTCCGGCGCGCTCGGGCAGATCGCCTATGCGGCGTCGAAAGGCGCGGTGAACTCCTTCACGCGCAACGCCTCGATCGATCTTGGTCGCGCCGGCGTGCGCGTGAATGCTGTTGCGCCGGGCGTCATCGATGACGGCATGTGGTCCACCGCTTTCTCGAAAGGGCTCGACCGCGAGAAGACGCTGGAGCGGATGGGCCGGCTTGTGCCGCTGGAGAAGCGCTGGGGCACGGCGCAGGAGATCGCCGACGCGGTGGCGTTCCTGGCGTCCGACAAGGCGGCCTACATCACGGGGCAGGTGCTGCGCGTCGATGGCGGGATGATCGTCTGATGGCCGACAGGATCATTCCGGCAACACCCTCTGCCGAGGACTACGCAAAAGCCGCCGCCGACTCGCCGGATGATGGCGCGTGGTTCGCGCGCACCGATCCGTTCGCGCTGTTCGGCGAATGGCTGGAGGATGCGAAGAGGAAGGAGCCCAACGACGCCAACGCGATGGCGCTCGCCACGGCGGATGCGCATGGCGCGCCGGACGTGCGGATGGTGTTGCTGAAGGATGTGTCGGGCGACGGCTTTGTCTTTTATTCCAATGCGGAGAGCCGCAAGGGGCGGCAGCTGGCCGCCAACGCGCAGGCGGCGCTGTGCTTCCACTGGAAGTCGCTGCGCCGGCAGGTGAGGGTATCGGGCCGCGTCGAGCCTGCAACTGAAGCGGAGGCCGACGCCTATTTTGCCTCGCGTGCGAAGGACAGCCAGATCGGCGCATGGGCATCCGACCAGTCGCGCCCGATGGAGGGGCGGTTCGAGCTGGAAAAGCGGATTGCGCAGTTCGCGGTGAAGTACGGCCTTGGAAAGACGCCGCGTCCGCCGCACTGGCGCGGATGGCGTGTGCGTCCCACGCGCATCGAGTTCTGGCGCGATCGGCCTTTCCGCCTGCATGACAGGCTGGAGTTCGCGCGTGGAGCGCCGGGCGAGGCCTGGACGACACAAAGGCTTTACCCCTGATGCGCAAGCGTCCGGTTGGCTTGGCCGCTGGCGCTGTGGCAGTCTGATTCGACAAGCGATTCAGCGGCGCGAGACCGCAGGGGAGATAGCCATGGACATGCTGAAGCGGGTGCTGCTCGCCATCGCGCTGGCGGCCTGTTCCGAAGGCGCCATCGCTCAGGAGGCGCAGCATAAAGAGCCGTGGTGGGACAGCCCGTGGGGCGAGGAAGATCGCCTCGGTAACGTCAACAATCTCACGCCGGAAGGCGTGAAGCGCGCGCGCGATCTGGTGCGGACCGGCAAGGTCTATGCGCTGGGCATTCCGACGGCGCCGGAGTCCGCCGCTTATGGTTCACGCAAGTATTCGGTGGAACGCACGCCGGGACCGGACGCCGACTACACTCCGAATGGATCGCAGCGCGTGACTGCATTCGACGAGCGCATCGTCTCGTCCATGGGCGTCGGCACGCAGATCGACGGATTCGGACATCTGGGCGTCGATCACCACTACTATAATGGCGTCACCGGCAAGGAAATCGCCACGACGCGCGCGTTGCAAACGGCTGATATCCCGCCCATCGTCACGCGCGGCGTGCTGATCGATATGGCCAGACATTTCGGGAAGCCGTTCCTTGAGGTTGGCGACAATTACGACCGCGCCGAGATCGAGGCGGCCATGGCCGCGCAGGGCGTCACCATCGGCAAGGGCGATGTGGTGTTGTTCCACACCGGCTGGATGGCGGCGAAGATGACTTCCGAGAAAGACCTCTATCGCTCCAGCGAGCCGGGCATCACGGAGGACGGCGCGATCTTCCTTGCCGATCTCGGCGTTGTGGCGGTGGGTTCGGATACGGTCGCGCTCGAGGCCCTGCCGTCGCCGCCGGGGAAGCTGTTCATCGTTCACCAGACGCTGCTGGCCAAGCGCGGCGTGCATGTCCTCGAAACCATCGACACGAACCAGCTCGCCGCCGATGGCGTGCGCGAATTCATGTTCGTGCTCGGCATTCCGCGCTTCGTCGGCACGGTGCAGATGGTGATCAACCCGGTGGCGATTACCTAGGGCGTCGTGCGGGCTATTCACGCATCCTTCGAGACGATCGCCACGAC
>CAZGWV010000079.1:0-14714 GCA_964529555.1 uncultured Rhizobium sp. | reverse complement strand
AGGTCCGGCAACCGGCACGCCCAACGTACCGGACCCCCACCTGTCCGCCCCCTAAATACGGGGCGGGACCCTGAGGCGCCACCGCCCTTCAAAGTGAGGTAAGGTCTCTCAACATGGTTCCGCCCCGTATTTAGCAGGACTGTCCGGGGAAAAGCGACCGCGCTAACCGACTCTTTTGATTCAGGTTTTCGCGGTGAGAGCTTCTGGGGCTCTCAACTCTGAGTCGCAAAAACGAAGCGCAACGGCATGCAAAATGCCAGCCCGTAAAACACTCCACTGAAATGACTCGCGATTTTCCCCGGACACTCCTGCGTATTTAGGGGGCGGACAGGTGGGGGGCTCTCTCCACATTCACCGACATCAACTCAGCGTCCAAAAACAAATGGGCCCACGTCCGCAAGAACGCGAGCCCACCACGAACCCGGAAATCCGATCCCGCCCTAGAACGGAATCTCGTCGTCGAAATCGCCGCCGCGCGAGAAGTCCTCCGACGGCCCCTTGCCGCCCTTGCCTTTCGGCCCGGCATTGCGCGCCGGTGCGCGGTCCTGATTGTACTCGCCGCGATCCCCGCCCGCGCCGTCATTTCGGCCGTCCAGCATGGTCAGCACGGAGTTGAAGTTCCGCAGCACAACCTCGGTCGAGTACTTGTCGTTGCCGTCCTTGTCCTGCCACTTGCGGGTTTCCAGCGCGCCCTCAATGTAAACCTTCGCGCCCTTCTTCAGATATTGCTCGACGACCCGGACCAGGCCCTCGTTGAACACGACGACACGGTGCCATTCGGTCTTTTCCTTGCGCTCGCCCGACGCCTTGTCGCGCCACGTCTCCGACGTCGCGATCGAAAGGTTGGCGAGGGATGAACCCGAAGGCATCTGCCTGATTTCGGGATCCCGGCCCAGATTGCCGACGAGGATCACCTTGTTGACCGATCCGGCCATTGTCGTCTCCGTTTGCTCTCCGGCCCCGACTGCGCTCCGCAATCGCTCCGGTTCCTGACACAGGACGGGAATACTAGGGCGGCCCGTCATTCCGCGCGACACGCCACGGCCGTATCGGCAGTCCCAAGCTGTGGAGCGCTGAAGTCCTCCACAAGATGGTCGCCCGGCCGGGCTTGATCGTGTTCGTGTTTCGTTCTTTCACAGAACAGACGCCGGCGCAAGCTAGTGTTGGCGCCACGGCCGGCCCTCGCCCTGCCCTTCGCTCACATCTCTGGCCGCCGATTAGCCCCCGGCACCGAGTGGTCCCGGAGCCGAAGGTGGGTGGGGGCCGTGACGTTCCCCGCAATTGCGCTAGGCTGCCCGCGCTCGTGCCGGGGGTAATCGTGTTCCGCTATCTGCTTTGTATGTTGTGCATTGCCGCCGGCGCCGGCGCCGGGGCCGCAGCCGCTCAGACAGTCGATCCGCGCGCGGCAGCCGCGATGCGCGAGGCGCTCGTCCACTATCCCGACGCCTGGGAAGCGGTCGAAGGCCAGGCAATCGTCTACCGCCCGAACGGCTTCACCTGTCGCGCCCAGCTGGGCCACACCTTCCTCGAGACCGTGATGACGGCGCCGGACGGCGGTATCTGCATCTGGTCCGATGGAGGCGACATACGCATCCTGATCGGCGCCAAGCGTGCCGGAGACGAGACGCTGCTCGACGCGGCGCAGACAGCGGCGGACATCGTCGGCGGCGAGACTTCGGCGGACGATCTCGATCTCGTCGGGCGGTTCATCGAGGGCTGCCCTGGACTCACCGCGCGCGTCTCGTGGCCGCATGTTCTCGATAGCAACCTGTTCGTCGCCCGGCAGGGCGGCTATCATTGGGTGACCCTCGCAATGGCCGCCCTCAACACGCCCGACTCCGCCAACGCTCTCCCCGGCGCCATCTCCCTGCGGGACGCCTATCTGCGATCACAGACGCACTGCGAGCCTCTCGGCTAAGCCGTGCGCCGCCCCGCCTTCTCCCGCCGCGCCGTACATTTCGGACACAGGCACCGATCCTTGCCGATGAATGCGTCGAAATATTCCTTGCCGTAGTCATACGTGATCTCTTCGCCCGGCTTGATCGCGCGCAGCGACTTGATCCAGATCCGCCCGCCATAGACGTAGATGATCGCATTCGGCCTGCACGAATGGTTCGCATACCGCCCGAGATTGGAGCGCGGCGAGCCGTCCAGCGTGTGCGTGCGGCTGAGATTGTAGAGATAGCGCGGCTTTCCCGGCATCGCGTCCGCCTCGGCGTTCGTGATGATGTTGCCGGTATACTCCACGATCCGCACAGCCTTGGGGATTTCCTCCGTCGCGAAGAGGCCCATGCCGGTCTTTGCGCGGCCGATGCGGAAGGGGTGCTGTGACATGGCGCAGGCCCTAGCTGCGGATTCGGAACCTTTCAATTCCGGCAATCGCCACAGACCCGATTGGCTGCTGCTGCCACTCCCCCGGCAGCAAGCCGCTGCGGGAATAGTGGACGAAGCGCCGCCGTTCCTTTTCCGTTCTTTCCGGTGTAATCGACTCACCGCACCCCTATCTGGCAAGAAACGCTGAACCCAGCCTCCCGGACGCCATATGTCATCCGAACCAAACGCCATCCGCGTGCGCGGCGCGCGCGAGCACAATCTCAAGAACGTGGATGTCGACATCCCGCGCAACCAGCTCGTGGTCATCACCGGCCTGTCCGGCTCGGGCAAATCCTCGCTGGCGTTCGACACCATCTATGCCGAGGGCCAGCGCCGCTATGTCGAGTCGCTCTCCGCCTACGCCCGCCAGTTCCTCGAACTGATGCAGAAGCCGGATGTGGAGCGGATCGAGGGCCTCTCCCCCGCCATCTCGATCGAGCAGAAGACCACCTCCCGCAACCCGCGCTCCACCGTCGGCACGGTCACCGAGGTCTATGACTATATGCGCCTCCTCTGGGCGCGTGTCGGCGTGCCCTATTCGCCCGCCACCGGCCTCCCCATCGAAAGCCAGACCGTCAGCCAGATGGTCGACAAGGCGATGGCGTTTGGCGACGGCGCCAAATTCCACCTGCTCGCTCCCATGATCCGCGGCCGCAAGGGCGAATACCGCAAGGAATTCGCCGACCTCCTCAAGCGCGGCTTCGCCCGCGTGAAGGTCGACGGCGAATACTACGAACTGGAAGACCCGCCCAAGCTCGACAAGAAGCTCAAGCACGACATCGACGTTGTCGTGGACCGCATCGTCATCAAGTCGGGCATGGAACAGCGCCTCGCCGAAAGTTTCGAAGCCGCCCTCGGCCTCGCCGATGGCATCGCCGTCGCCGAGTTCGCCGACAAGGTGAAGGACGGCGAGGAGCCGCGCCGCGTCACTTTTTCCGCCAAATTCGCCTGCCCCGTCTCCGGCTTCACCATCCCGGAGATCGAGCCGCGCCTGTTCTCCTTCAACAACCCTTTCGGCGCCTGCCCGGCCTGCGACGGCCTCGGCGAACAGCTGAAGATCGATCCCGCCCTCGTCGTCCCCGAAACCGACAAATCGCTCAAGGATGGCGCCATCGCGCCGTGGGGCAAGTCATCCTCCCCGCTGCAGGAACAGACGCTCAAGGCCCTGGCGAAGAAGTACAAATTCTCCCTCGACACCGCCTGGAACAAGCTGCCCGAGCGCGCCCGCGAGATCATCCTGTTCGGGACGGGCGAGGAAGAAGTGGACTTCGTCTTCGACGACGGCGTCCGCCGCTACGAAGTCACCAAGCCCTTCGAAGGCGTCGTCGGCAATCTCGACCGCCGCTTCCGCGAAACCGACAGCGCGTGGATGCGCGAGGAAATCGGCCGCTACCAGTCCGCCGCGCCATGCCCCACCTGCATGGGCGAACGCCTGCGTCCCGAAGCGCTCAGCGTGAAGATCAACGACTTCACCATCTCCAACGCCACCCATCTTTCGATCCGCCTCGCCCGCGACTGGTTTGCGGCGCTCCCGAAGAAGTTGACGAAAAAGCAGAACGAAATCGCCGTCCGCATCCTCAAGGAAATCAGCGACCGCCTGCAATTCCTCAACGATGTTGGCCTCGACTATCTCTCCCTCTCGCGCGCCTCGGGCACGCTGTCGGGCGGCGAAAGCCAGCGCATCCGTCTCGCCTCGCAGATCGGCTCGGGCCTCTCGGGCGTCCTCTACGTCCTCGACGAACCCTCCATCGGCCTGCACCAGCGCGACAACGAGCGCCTGCTCGGCACGCTGAAGCGCCTGCGCGATCTCGGCAACTCGGTCATCGTGGTCGAACACGACGAAGATGCAATCCTCACAGCAGACCACGTCATCGACATGGGCCCCCGCGCCGGCGTCCATGGCGGCGAAGTCATCGGCGCCGGCTCAGCCGACGACCTCATGGCCAATGAGCGCTCCATCACCGGCAAATATCTCTCCGGCGAGGAAGAGATCGCCATCCCGCCCAAGCGTCGCTGGGCCGACAGGAAGAAGATGATCCGCGTCGTCGGCGCGACCGGCAACAACCTCAAGAATGTCACCGCCGAAATCCCGCTCGGCGTCTTCACCTGCGTCACCGGCGTCTCCGGCGGCGGCAAGTCCACGCTCATCATCGAGACGCTCTACAAGGCCCTCGCCCGCCGCCTCAACGGCGCCAGCGACGGCCCCGCGCCGCACCAGAAGATCGAGGGCATCGAACACCTCGACAAGATCATCGACATCGACCAGTCGCCCATCGGCCGCACGCCGCGCTCCAATCCCGCCACCTACACCGGCGCCTTCGGCCCCATCCGCGACTGGTACACCGGCCTCCCCGAAGCCAAGGCGCGCGGCTACCAGGCCGGCCGCTTCTCCTTCAACGTGAAGGGCGGCCGCTGCGAGGCGTGCCAGGGCGACGGCGTCGTCAAGATCGAGATGCACTTCCTGCCCGACGTCTACGTCACCTGCGATGTCTGCAAGGGCAAACGCTACAACCGCGAAACGCTCGAAGTCCTCTACAAGGGCAAGTCGATCGCCGACGTGCTCGACATGACGGTCGAAGAAGCCCGCGTCTTCTTCGGCGCCGTGCCGGGCATCCGTTCCAAGATGGAAACGCTCTGCCGCGTCGGCCTCGGCTATGTGAAAGTCGGCCAGCAGGCCACCACGCTCTCGGGCGGCGAAGCCCAGCGCGTGAAACTCGCCAAGGAACTCTCCAAGCGCGCCACCGGCCGCACCCTGTACATCCTCGACGAGCCCACCACCGGCCTCCACTTCGACGACACGCGCACGCTGATGGAAGTCCTCCAGGAACTCGTCGATGCCGGCAACACCATCGTCGTGATCGAGCACAATCTCGACGTCATCAAGGTCGCCGACTGGGTCATCGACATGGGCCCCGACGGCGGCGACGGCGGCGGCGAAGTCGTGGCCGTCGGCACGCCCGAGGATGTCGCCAGGAACAAGAAGAGCCACACGGGCCGCTTCCTGATCGAGACGTTCAAGCGCCAGGCCGAACGCCGCGAACGTCAGGCCAAACGCGCGAAGGCCGCGCCAGCAAAGGCATCAGCCAAGCCGAAGAAAGCGACGCGTCAGGCGGCGGAGTAGCGCCCCCTCGTGGTGTCATTCCCGACGCGCCGAAGGCGCGAGCGGGAACCCAGGGGCCGAAAGCGCCAAGCCGAAACACGCCTCGTCCTTCGACAGGCTCAGGATGAGGCTTGGTGGTCGCTGGTCCTGTTTAGCGTGATGGCTGCCGAGGAGGCCTCATCCTGAGCCTGTCGAAGGACGAGGCCGTGCTCACCAGTTTATCCACCGCCATGAGTCCCCACCCACCGACTGCCTACTTCGCCACGAAGTCCGCCGGCCGCAGGCCCCTGTAGAGAATGGCCCCCAGCGCAATCGTCGGGATGCCCGAAACGGCCACGAGGAAGCCGTTCACGGCGGTCACAGCCAGCATCGTCATCATGCCTGCCGCCCCCTCGGGCGCCATGTTCAGCAACTCGACGCTCAGCGACTCCAGCAACCCCTGGAAGAACACGATCGGCAGGGCGGTGATGAGGATGGCGCCAAGTACCCGCCACACATTCCCGCGCGACCAACTCCACGTCTGGAAGATCACGATACGCCGCTCGCCAATGGTGGCGGCGTTGATCATCGTCAGCCGCGTGCTGAAGTAGATGACGAGCGCGAGCGCCGCGAGGATCAGCAGCGAAAACGCCAGCATGCCCGTCGGCCCCAGCGCATTCTCCAGCGCAAGGCTCAACGCATCGGGATCGGCCAGCAGCACGTTCAACTCTTCCTGCGTCGCGGCAAACCGCGAGAACACGAAGGTGAACAGCACAAGGAAGAACAGCCCGCCCAGCGGCAGCAGCATGCACAGCAACGCCGCCATCACGCCGAGCAGACGTATCTCGTCCGCGCCAAAGGCAAGCCCGGTCCGCCCGACAAACTCGTTCCGCACGGCCTTGCGCAGCACCGCCGCCGCAAACATCGTCGTGGCGATCATCGCCGGCGCCGTGGAGATCAGGTTCCACACCGTCACTGCCAGCATGCTCTGCGTCGCCATATCCGCCGGCCGCAGAACCATCGCGAGCGCCATGCCCGCCGTCGCAATAGCGGCGGTGATCGCAGCCGCCGGCAACAGCAGCCGCCAGTTCTGCTCAAGGAAGCGCCAGGCCTGCGCGAAGCATTCCGTGACCGGGACTTTGCCCCCGGTCGGTTGCCTCATGGTTTCGGACATACGGATGCTCCTGAACGGCCCTGCAATAGGGCACGCTGGCCCGCTATGGAAGCCGCGCGGTCGCGCTGATTCAGCGGCCCAGCGCGAATTCGAACGTCAGGATATGTGTTTCCGGCATACGGCATCCCGGCGGCTGCGCCCCGCCCTCGATGCGCCAGCGCCACCCGCCGAGCACGCTTTGAACGGCTTCAGCCACGCCCGCATGCGGCGCCGAAACCAGCAGGCGCGGCTCGGAGAAGCCGCCATTGGGCTCCACGGTCAGCGCGTAGACCACCACGCCGCCGAAGTCCTTGAAGCGCGCCTGATAGGGAAAGCCCGGCTGCTTGAAGTTCCGCGCCAGCGAGATCCGGCAACGCGGCAGGCTCGCGTCTCCCGGCGCAGGATACAGCAGCTCGCCAATCGGCTTGCGGTTCGCCACCGCCGTGTTGCGCCGGTCCGGCAGGCTGCGCTGCGCCCGTTCGCCCAGCGCGCTGTACATCGCATCGCCCCACGCCGCAGCCGCGAAATACTCGGTCGCCAGCCGGTCACGGATCGATCCTTCCGGCGTCGCCGCGATCAGGTCGTGTAGTTCCTCGGCGACGTCATAGACCGCGTTGTAGGCCTCACCCGTCTTCGCGCGCATGAACGCCGCCGCCGCCATGCCGCGCCGCATCTCGAACCGCGCGGGCGATTGCGTCGCGCCCACCTCGTCCAGAAACCGTATCGCCAGCTCGGCCGACTGGCCGGCCTGCGCCCAGTCGCCCGCCTTCCACGCCTCCGTGTGCAGCACCTGCGCCGCCCGCGCCGAGATCAGGTCCCGCCCCGCCGTCGCCGCCCGCGCATTCAGCGACGCCAGCAGGCGCGTGCGCGCCTGCGCACTCGCCGCCATCCCAAGGCTCGCCCAGTCGAACAACACGCGCGATACGGCGGGCGTCATATCGGGGTGCGCCAGCGCCTGCCCCTGCTCGACGAGAAAGCGCGCATAGACCAGCGCCGTCGAAGGCTCATCCGCCAGCATGGCGATCCAGCCAAACTCCCGCGCCGTGGCCGCCGCCTGCGGCGACGCCGTATCGACACCCGCCCAGCGCTCAGCCGCCACCAGCGACGCGCCACGATAATCGCCCGCCTCAACCGCCGAGTTGAACGCCTGCATGTCCGCCTGCGCGCTCACGGGCGCAGCAAGACAGGCCAGGGCCGCCCCGACCAGAAGCGACCGCATCGTCACGCTGAGTGTTCCGGCCGCCATTCGTCCCGACGTCGCTCCCTGCCGACAGTGTACCAACATGGATGCGGGGGAAAATATGGCAAAAACTGCCGAAACAGCCGGGGCTCGCATTTCCTGCCCGTCCCGGCCTATATCCCCCGCATGACAACCGAACCCATACACATCGTCGGCGGCGGCATGGCGGGCTCCGAAGCCGCCTGGCAGGCCGCCAATATCGGCGTTCCCGTGATCCTGCACGAGATGCGCCCCGTGCGCGGCACCGACGCTCACCATACGGATGGCCTCGCCGAACTCGTCTGCTCGAACTCCTTCCGCTCCGACGACTGGGAATACAACGCGGTCGGTCTCCTGCACGAAGAGATGCGCCGCGCCGGCGGCCTCATCATCGCGATGGGCGATCGCCACCGCGTCCCCGCCGGCTCGGCCCTCGCGGTTGACCGCGACGGCTTCTCGGCGGACGTCACCGCCGCCCTCGAAGCCCATCCGCTCGTCACCATAGAACGCGGCGAAGTCGATGGCTGGCCGCCGAAATCGTGGTCCAGCGTCATCGTCGCCACCGGTCCGCTGACGTCGGACAATCTTGCGAAAGCCATCCTCGCGAAAACCGGCGAAGACTCGCTCGCCTTCTTCGACGCCATCGCCCCCATCGTGCATCTCGACTCCATCGACATGGCGAAAGCGTGGAAACAGTCGCGCTACGACAAGCCCGGTCCGGGCGGAGACGGCGCCGAGGCCTATATCAACTGTCCGATGAACAAGGAGCAGTACGAAGCCTTCCTCGCCGCCCTCGCCGCCGCGCCGAAAACCGAGTTCAAGGAATGGGAAGGCACGCCCTATTTCGAAGGCTGCCTCCCCATCGAAGTCATGGCCGAACGCGGCGCGGAGACGCTCCGCTACGGCCCGATGAAACCCGTCGGCCTCACCAACCCGCACAACCCCACGGTGAAGTCCCACGCCATCGTCCAGCTGCGCCAGGACAACAAGCTCGGCACGCTCTGGAACATGGTCGGCTTCCAGACCAAGCTGAAGCACGGCGCGCAGACCGAAATCTTCCGCATGATCCCCGGCCTGGAGAACGCGCAATTTGCGCGTCTGGGCGGAATACACCGCAACACCTTCATCAACTCACCCGCCCTGCTCGACCGCCAGCTGCGCCTCAAGGCCGATCCGCGCGTGCGTTTTGCGGGTCAGGTGACGGGCGTCGAAGGCTATGTCGAAAGCGCCGCCATGGGTCTCGTCGCCGGCCGCATGGCCGCAGCGCAGGCCCTCGGACGTCAAGTCGAACCGCCGCCCGACACCACCGCGCTCGGCGCCCTCGTCAATCACATCACGGGCGGCCACGTCATCGGCCAGATCGAGGACTCCGCCGCCCGCTCGTTCCAGCCGATGAACGTCAATTTCGGCCTCTTCCCCGAACTCGGCCCCGTCGAATTGAAAGGCCCGGACGGCAAGCGCCTGAAAGGCGCCGACAAGGGCCGCGCCCGCAAACGTCTGATGTCGTTGCGCGCGCTGGAAGACATCGAAGGCTGGCTTGCGGCGCAGACGACGCACGCCGCCACATGAACCTCGATATCCCTGGGCTCCAGCGCTGCGCGCTCCGGCGGGCATGACATACCTGACCGACCGGCTGTCAGGGCATCGTTCCCTACGGCGCGCCATCCTCCTCGTTCGGATCCTCTCCGCGCAGCGCCTTCTCGAAATACTCGCGGTTCGACATGGTCTGTACGGCCTTGTTGAAGCTGTTGTCGAAGCTGAACTCCCCGCGCGAATTGGTCACCACGCCGTAGAGCGCCCTGACCACGATCAGCGCCAGCACGCCAACGATCGGTTGCCCCAGCAGAAACAGCGCGGCCGCCCCGGCGAAGATCGCAAAGTGCAGAACGATAATCCGGCCATAAGGCGCGAACATCTCCGCCATGGGGGTGGTGTTCCTCCACTCGCCCTTGATCAGGAACTCCCAGATCAGCACCAGCATCTGGAACGCAATGATCGCATAGATGAACCAGTCGACATGGATCGCCGAGTTTAGCCCGAACATGAACATGCCCGGCACGTCCATCATCGTATCCACTTGCTGGTCCATGGTCCCGTCGCCAAACCCGATGAACGCCATCAGGAACGAGCCGTGCACCGCGCAGAACAGCCCGTAGTGCAAAACGAAGAATCCGCACAGGAACAGCGCGAGGAAGAAGCCCAAACGTCCGAACGTCACGCCCGAAATGAAGATGCGCGGCAGCGTCATCACCCCCGCGATGATGTTCTCCATCCAGTAGAGCATCACCAGCGGCACGGCATTCCACCCGAACGCGATCACGCCATAGATCGGGAACAGGTCCACCGCGAGCCCCGCCAGCACCAGCGGCCGCTGCAGCGCCCGTATCCAGCTACCCGGATTGAAAAGATTACCCACGCGCGCCCCGCATCCGATTCTGCCCCCGCGCTAACAAACAGCGTGCAGCGGCGATTGTCATCCCGCACCGGCACGCCTGCCGACAGGTGGGGGTCTGTCTCCACGCTCACCAACCCAAGCGACGACCTACAACTTCCGCCACAACGCCGCGTTGAACATCCGCCACCGCTTCCTGAACGCGCCCGGCTCCCGCCCTTTCGCGTCCGTTCGCGCGGCCAGATGCAGCATCCCCGGCCACATGGCCGATGGCACGGCCCGCGCCCGCCGCCGCGCCGCGCGCCACCGCTCATCCGCGTCCGGCAACCCGGCCTTCACCGCCAGCCCCGCCTCGCCCACGCGCTCCATCGCCGCCAGTTCGGGCTCCGGCGCCCCCGCCATCAGCGCCAGCCCCGCCAGCCGCATCAGCTTCGCCTCCGCCGCCAGATGCCGCGCCTCATGCTCGCCACCGGCCTGATGCCCGCCCGCATGGAGGTGATCGTCCAGAATATCGTCGAACGCATCCACCAGCGCCGCCATCGGCGCTATCAGGTCGCCCCGCCCCCTGGTCACACGCGCCAGCTCTTCGGCGAGGTCATGCCGCCGCACAGGGCCCGCCCCGCCGACCTGCTCCAGCGTCTCGCGCCACCATTGCACGCGGATCTTGCCCAGCATCGCCTCGCGGGCCTGCAGGGCCCGCTGCAGCTCGTGATTCATCAGGTAGAGCGCCACCAGCAGCTCCCGCCCCGTCTCGTCCGCATAGCGGGTCGCCAGCCAGCGGTCCTCGTCCGTCCGCTTCAGGCGGTCGTCGAATTCCCCCTTGCTTGCCAGATTTGGCGGAATGGCCGTATCGCTCATGTTCAAAATCAGAAAACGCCCTATATCAAGGGCTGCACAGTCAGAAACTCAAAAACGAACGAGGGTAATACCAATGGCTTTCACGCTTCCGCCCCTGCCATATGCGCGCACGGCCCTTGCGCCGCACATCTCCGAAAACACGCTCAACTTCCACTATGGCAAGCACCATCAGGCCTATGTCGACAACCTGAACAAGCTGGTCGCCGGCACGCCGCTGGAAAACGCATCGCTCGAGGAAGTCGTCAAGCAGAGCTGGGCCGACAAGAAGCCGGGCGTGTTCAACAACTCCGGCCAGGTCTGGAACCACACCTTCTACTGGCACTCCATGAAGCCCGGCGGCGGCGGCAAGCCCACGGGCCTCGCGGCCGACCGCATCAACAAGGATTTCGGCTCACTCGACGAGTTCAAGCGCCTCTTCGCCGAAGCCGGCGCCACCCAGTTCGGCTCCGGCTGGGCCTGGCTCGTCCTGAAGGACGGCAAGCTCGCGGTAACCAAGACCCCCAACGCCGAAACCCCGCTGACGGAAGCCGGCGTTACCCCGCTGCTAACCATGGATGTCTGGGAGCACGCCTATTACCTCGACACCCAGAACGCGCGCCCGAAATACATCGAGACCTTCATCAATGAGCTGGTGAACTGGGATTTCGTGAACCAGAACCTGTCGGACGCGAAATAGTCCGCAGCGCGAATCAGCCTGCCGCAACCCCGTCGCGCCCACAGCGCGGCGGGGTTCTGCGTTCAGCCGCGCGCACAAATCCGACAGGCAGTTTTAGCTGTTTTCTGACGATTGCGTGGTTGTGTGGCCCCATGAGACCTTGGCGTCAGGCCGGGGCGCAGGTGGGCCGGTTTGTCTATGATCCCCAACGTCCCAGACGCATCCGTTGACGCCCCGGCGCGCCGCCCGGCGCCCGCCAGCTCCAGCCTCCTCGAAGCCGCCATCGAGCGCGGCGGCCTCCACCCCTTCTTCCAGGCCCGCGTCACCATGAGCACGCGCGCCATCGTCGGCGCCGAAGCCCTCGCCCGTATCGCCTCGCCGAACGCCGGCCTCGTCTCGCCCGCCGGCTACATCGAACTCGCCGAGCGCTCGCAGCGCATCGACGCGCTCACCCTCGCAATGGCCCGCGCCGTCGCCGGCCACGCAAAGACGTTCGGCGACCTGCCGGTCTCCATCAATGTGAGCCCGCTCTCGCTCGCCAACACCGCCTTCGCCGACCAGTTCGCCGCCACGATCGCGCAGGCCGGCCTGCCCTGCTCGCGCGTCACCCTCGAAATCACCGACGCGCGCCAGGCCGACTACAGCCCCGCCGCCTTCGAGACGATGACCGCCCTGCGCGGCCACGGCTTCGGCCTCGCCCTCGACGATTTCGGCGCCGGCGCCTCCAACATCGACCGCCTGCGCAACTACCCCTTCACCGAAGTGAAGATCGACCCCGCCTTCACGCGACTCGCCATGGACGAAGCCTTCGCCAGGGCCGCGCTCGTCTCCTGCGTCCGCCTCGCCCGCGACCACGGCCTCAAAGTCGTCGCCGAAGGCATCGAGACGCAAGAGATGTGGGAGCTGATGACCTGGCTCAAGGTCGACGAAGCGCAAGGCTTCCTCCTCCACCGCCCCATGCAGCCGCAGGATTTCCGCGCGCTTCTCAGCCGTTAGCGCCTATTGCCAGCCGGGACCGCTGGCGCGATGTTCCCCGCATAGAGGAACCGCGCCCGCAAAGGCTGATCATGTCCGCCACCGCCTACAAGACCGTCCGCGTAAACCCCTTGTCGCCCCATCTCGGCGCCGAGATCGAGGGCGTGGACCTGTCCCAGCCGCTCACCAACGCGCAGTTCGACGACATCCACACCGCCTTCCTCAAACACCACGTCATCTTCTTCCGCGACCAGACCCTGACGCCCGACCAGCACGTCGCCTTCGGCAAACGCTGGGGCACGCTCAACGTCCACCCCTATGTGAAGGGCATGAGCAGCCACCCCGAAATCCTCGAAATCATCAAGGAGCCTACCGAGAAGATAAACTTCGGCGGCGGCTGGCACTCCGACATGAGCTTCCTCGAAGTCCCCGCGCTGGGCTCCATCCTTCACGCCATCGAAGTCCCCGAAGTCGGCGGCGACACGCTGTTCGCCAGCCAGTACGGCGCCTGGGACGCGCTCACCCCCGGCCTCCAGAAGACGCTCGAAGGCCTCCGCGCCATCCACTCCGCCGCCGAGGAATACGGCGCGGGCGGCGCGTCTTCCAGAAAGCGCGCCTCGATGGATAGCGAAGTCGTCGGCGACGAAGTCCCCGAATACGAACACCCCGTCGTCCGCACCCATCCCGAAACCGGCCGCAAGGGCCTCTACATCAACCCCGCCTTCACCCTCCGCTTCGCCGGCTGGTCGAAGAAGGAGTCACGCCCGCTTCTCGACTACCTGTTCGAGGTCGCGCGCCGCGAAGTCTACACCTGCCGCTTCCGCTGGCGCCCCGGCTCCGTCGCCATGTGGGACAATCGCTGCGTCTGGCACTACGCCCTCAACGACTATCACGGCCAGCGCCGCCATATGCGCCGCGTCACCGTCAACGGCGACAAGGTGCGGTAGCCAAACCGACCGTGAGCACGCCTCGTCCTTCGACAGGCTCAGGATGAGGCCTTCGGGAGTCGATGCTCAATGCACCCTACGGCGCTGCCGGCGAGAGAGCGCCTCATCCTGAGCCTGTCGAAGGACGAGGCGCGGGCTTCCAGCCTTCACCGCCCCTCGCGCGGCGAAACTACTCCTTCACCACCGTAGCTTTCCTGATCACCACCGGCGTCTTCGGCAGCTTCCCCGGAAACGGCTGCTTCGGGTCCGTCGCCGCAAGCTCCACGCCCGCGATCGCATCCATCACGTCGAGCCCCTGAACGATATGCCCGAACACCGCATACCCCGTCGTGTTCGGCGGCGCGTCCGGGTCGGCGCCCAATCCGGTATTATCTGAAAGATCGAAATACACCGTCGACTGCCCGCTATCCGTCGCCTCGCCCCGCGCCATCGCGAGCGCGCCGCGCGTATGCCTGTTGTTCTCCGTTTCCAGCGGAATCGTCCCAAGCTTCGGCTTGCGATACTCCAGCTTGGAATTGAGATCGCCGAACTGGATCACGAACCCCGTCTCGATCCGGTAGAAGACCGCGCCATCGTAATGCTTGCCCTTCACCAGCCCCATGAACTGCCTCGCCGTCTTCGGCGCGCCTTCCATGTCGAGCACGACGATGATGTCGCCCAGCGTCGTCTCCAACTTCACCTCGGGCCCCACCCATTGCGGCGCCGGCGCCGGATCGTTCACCGCCGCCCCATCGACCGGCAATTGCGCATTCGGATCGGCCGCCGTCACCGGATCAACCGGAGCCTCCGCAGCAGGCTCAGCCGGCGGCTGCGCCGTCTCCTGCGCCATCGCAGCCCCCGCTAGCGGCCCGCCACACAGCGCCGCCACCATCCCCGCAACCGCCAGAATCCGCTTCACGCCTGAATCTCCCTTTGCCTGCCCCAACCCTACCACCCCAAGCCCCCCAGCCAAGCAGCCTCTGCATCCACCGCCCCCGAAGGCCTCCTGCGGCTGACCCGGCCTCCGCGCACCGAACACATCCTTCGAGACGCGCCCTGCGGGCGCCCTCAGGATGAGGCCGGT
>CAZGWV010000078.1:0-14810 GCA_964529555.1 uncultured Rhizobium sp. | reverse complement strand
GCGGGAGATACACCATGGCCGACGCCGCCGAACTCAGCCGCATCGCGCTCCAGCGCCCGGACCTCTTCCGCCAACAATGCTACATCGACGGCAAATGGACGGGCGAGCCCACGGTCGCCGTCCACAACCCCGCCACGCGCGGCCTGATCGGCCACATCCCCAATCTCGGCCGCACAGAAACCGACGCCGCCGTCGCCGCCGCTGAAGCCGCCCTGCCCAAATGGCGCGCCGAACCCGCCGCCGTCCGCGCGAAAATCCTGCGCAAGTGGAACGAGCTGATGCTCAAGCACCAGCAGGACCTCGCCCGCCTGATGACCGCCGAACAAGGCAAGCCGCTCGCCGAAGCTGTGGGCGAGATCGCCTATGCCGGCTCCTTCCTCGAATGGTTCGGCGAGGAGGCGAAGCGCGCCTATGGCGACGTCATCCCGTCCCCCGCCAGCGACCGCCGCATCACCGTGCTGAAACAGCCGGTCGGCGTCGTCGGCGCGATCACGCCCTGGAATTTCCCCACCGCGATGATCACCCGCAAGGTCGGCCCCGGCATCGCGGCGGGCTGCACGGTCGTGCTGAAGCCGTCCGAACTCACGCCCTATTCCGCCCTCGCCCTCGCCGTGCTCGCCGAAGAAGCCGGCCTGCCGCCCGGCGTCCTCAACATCGTCACGGGCGACGCCGAACCCATCGGCCGCGTGCTGACGGAAGACCCGCGAATCGCCAAATTCACCTTCACGGGCTCGACCCCCGTCGGCAAGAAACTCGCCGCGCAATGTGCTGGCACAGTCAAGCGCGTCTCGCTCGAGCTCGGCGGCAACGCCCCCTTCCTCGTCTTCGACGACGCAGACGTGGAAGCCGCCGTCGCCGGCGCCATCGTCTCGAAATTCCGCAACACCGGCCAAACCTGCGTCTGCGCCAACCGCATCTATGTGCAGGAGGGCGTCTACGACCAGTTCGCCAGACGCCTCGCCGAACAAGCCGCCGCCCTCGCCGTCGGCGATGGCCTCGCCGGCGTCACACAACAAGGCCCGCTCATCAACGAACGCGCCCTCCAGAAAGTCGAAGCCCACGTCGCCGACGCGCTGGGCCACGGCGCCAAACTGCTCACCGGCGGCGCCCGCCACGCCAACGCCGGCACATTCTACCAACCCACCGTCCTCCGCGACGTCGCCGCCGACGCGCTCCTCACGCGCGAAGAAACCTTCGGCCCCGTCGCCGGCCTCGTGAGATTCAAATCGGAGGAAGACGCCCTCCGCCTCGCCAACGACAGCCGCGCGGGCCTCGCCGCCTACGCCTACACCAGAGACCTCGCCCGCTCATGGCGCGTCAGCGAAGGTCTCGAATACGGCATGGTCGGCATGAATACCGGCCTCATCTCCACCGAAGTCTCCCCCTTCGGCGGCGTGAAGGAATCCGGCATCGGCCGCGAAGGCTCGAAATACGGTCTCGACGAGTTCCTGAACATCAAGGCCGTGTTCGTGCAGCTGTAGCGCGCGAAAGCACGCCCTCGTGGTTCGACGGACGTAGCGATGCGCGAGGCGCACCGCTACTGCTCACCATGAGGGCTCAGGTACAGCTGCATTGCAGGCGAGAGGCCCCTCATGGTGAGCAGTGACGCCATGCGGCGCATGGCGTTACGTCCGTCGAACCACGAGGGGCCGCGCTCCCCGCCCCCAACCCAGCTTGCCAAACGCCCCCCGCCGCCCCCAACTACCGCCATCGGCAGGGGAGCCCGCATTGGAAACCACGAACACGCCCGCAGCGCCCCGGCTGACCAAATCGCTGCGCTCGCGCCACGTCGCCATGATCTCCATCGGCGGCATTGTCGGCGGCGGCCTCTTCGTCAACTCGATGGTCGCCATCGCCAATATCGGCCCGGCGGTCATCGTCAGCTACCTGCTCACCGGCCTCATCGTCTTCTTCGTCATGCGCATGCTCGGCGAGATGGCGATGGCCTATCCCGACACCGGCGCCTTCACCGAATTCACCCGCCTCGGCCTCGGCCCGCTCGCGGGCTTCACCACGGGCTGGCTCTACTGGTATTTCTGGGTCGTCGTCGTCGCCTACGAGGCCATCGTCGGCGCCAACATCATGTCGCCCTGGCTGCCGGGCGTGGACCCCACCATCACGGCGGTCGCTCTCACGGTCGTGCTGACGGGCTCGAACCTCCTGTCCACGCGCAGCTATGGCGAGTTCGAGTTCTGGTTCTCCTCCATCAAGGTCGCCGCGATCGTCGCCTTCATCGTGATCGGCGCCTCCTTCGCCTTCGGCCTCAACCCAACGGGCCAGAGCACGCTCGCAAACCTCACCGATGACGGCGGCTTTGCGCCCGTGGGCTGGCCGCCCGTCCTCATCGGCGTCGTCTCGCTGATCTTCACGCTCGTCGGCGCCGAGATCGCCACCGTCGCCGCCGCCGAGGCGCGCGAGGGCCAGCGCGTCATCGCGAACCTCACCACGACGCTGATCTTCCGCATCCTGCTGTTCTACGTCCTCTCCATCGCCGTGATCGTCGCGGTCGTACCCTGGCGCGAGATCGCGGATCAGGCGGCGGTCAAGGTCGTCTCCCCCTTCACCATGGCGCTCGACAAGGTGGGCATACCGGGCGCCGCTCTCACGATGGATATCATCGTGCTGGTCGCCGTCCTGTCCTGCCTCAACTCAGGCATCTACGTCGCCTCGCGCGTCATGTTCACGCTGGCCGGCAAGGGCGACGCTCCGCGCTGGATCGTCCAGGTCGACCGGCGCGGCGTTCCCGCCCGCGCCATTCTCATCGGCGCCGGCGTCTCGCTGGTCTGCGTCCTGCTGAACTTCAACGTGAAGGACTGGTTCTCCTTCCTGCTCAATGCATCGGGGGCGCTGATGCTCTTCATCTACATGACCGTGGTCGCCTCCCACCTCGTCCTGCGCAAGCGCATCCCGCCCGAGCGCCTCGTGATGAAAACGTGGTTCTATCCGTGGTCCGGCCTGCTCACCTTCGCGGCGATGGGCAGCGTGCTTGCCGCCATGGCCTTCAGGGACGGCAGCCGCGTCGAACTCATGGCTTCCGCCGCCGCCGCCGCGGTCTTCATCGCCGCCTACTTCGTCTTCCGCCGCGGCCGGGGGCCGGCGCGCTGATACCGGGCCGCTTCTATGGGGGGATGGCCCCGTCTTTGGCCGGTTCCAGGGCCCGTCCGGGCGCTTTCCGGCGTTAACCCCCGCCTTTCCGCCCAATACCCGCCGGCGTTCAGCCGCCGTTGTCCTTCACCTCTTTAAGGGTCGTTGCCGCTGCCCCGCCGGCATGGTTGATAGTTGCTGGTTGGTACAGGTCCGAACGGGGGTTCGCATTGAAGCAGGAATGGCGCTTTTCGAACAAATCGTGCGGCGTCTCGCACGAAGGCGAACAGCTCTGGCTGTTCGACGAAAAGGCCGTGGTCACGGGCGTGAAGGTCCTCGCCGATGGCAAGGAGCTGGCCGAATTCGGCCTCCAGCTTGAAGACCTCGAAGTTCTCGGCGCGCGCGTGTCCCCGCATAACGGCCTGCCCATCCCCGGCACATTCGCCAACTGCCCGTGGTCAGGCGCCACGCCCCGCGACATGCTCGCGCCGCACGACAGCCTGTGCGCGCCCGACTGGGATGGCGATGGCCTGCCCATGTACAAATCCGGCGAGGGCGAGCTGACGCTCGGCCGCGACGAGGGCCAGAAACAGACCCACCGCCTGCCCACCGGCAACATGCTCTGCGTCGTCGCCGGAACGCCCGCCGCGCTCTACGCGCTCGATTACACCTCGGAAGAACTTCTCTATCGCTACAGCCCGACGAAGACGAACTGGCTTTTCGACCACCCCGACCACATCCCCACCCTCCAGGCGTCGAACCGCAAGATGTGGATGGACGCCGTGGTCGCAACGCCCGAAGGCATCGCCTACGCCGGCAGGGACGGGCCGGTGTGGATCAACCTTCCCATCCTGCGCGAGACGCACGCCTCCGTTTTCACCGGCTATCGCTGCGTTGGCGCGCCCGGCCTGTTCCAGACCACCCGCAGCCGGGTCGCGCGCGGCACGCCGTCGCAAAAGGCGATCTACATGCCCGTCACCAAGGACGGCGCGCTCTTCATGGCGTGGATGCTGCCGGGGAAGAAGGCCTGGCAGGCCGTCGCCGCCCAGGTCGAGGGCGACCTTCCCGAAAGCGTCGAATTCGCGCCGCCGGTCGTCTCCATGACCGCCACCTTCTGGATCGGCGTCGATGGCTTGCTGACCCTGCCGCTTGGCTCCAGCGAAGGCGTGTTCCGCGCATGGCCGGATGGCATCAAGGGCATTCCGCAATCGCGCGCGTTCGTCGACCGCGCCGGCTCGATGTGGGCGCTGGGCCAGGCCAGAAGCGGCCAGGCCGTCTTCGTGCAGATGAAGTCCACCGGCTTTGGCGAGGTGCAGACGCTCAACAGCCCCTACTTCTCGGCTGGCGACCGCTGCTATCGCGGGCTCAACATGCACGAACTGAATGCGCGCGGCCGCCCGATGGATGCGACCGGCCCTGAAATTCAGCGCTATATCGGTTTCGAGGACTCCTTCTTCCTGCCCATCCAGACCTTCCAGCCTGTCAACCAGCCGTCCGACGGCTCGAAGGAGATCAGCGTCACGCTCGGCGCCCTCGTCAGCGATGTCGCCCAGCGCGGCAACTTTCTCGAAGGCTCGGCCGAGCTCGAACACAGGATCCGCCTGATGCTGCACCATCCGGGCAACCCGGCCATCGACCTCGAAGGCGTGTTCACCGCGACAAGCGTGGCCAGCCTTGCGACCTATCGCTACAACAACCGCCTCTATGTCCACTCGCGCGAGAGCGACCGATGCTACAGCTGGCCCGTCATCTCCTCCTGATCGTCCTTGCGGCGGCGGGCGCTGGCGCGGCCTTCGCGCAGCAACAGCCCGTGAAGCAGGTCTATCTGATCCAGAATTCGGGCTGGATGGAGCCCTTCTATACCGACGCCACGTCCACCTTCCTGCAGGAAGTGGTCGACACCATCGCCTCCACGGCGGGCGCGAGCCCCATCGTCATCGCCGCCTTCAACCAGGACGGCCAGGTCGAGGGCCGGCAATCGCCCGACGTCCTCTATTCCGGCGCCTATTCCAACACCGCCCTGTCAGACACGATGCGCCGCCTCGCCCTCGCGCGCAAACCCAGCGGCGCCTATGCCGACACGGACTTCGCCGGCGCCGTGCGGGGCGCCATCACCCGCCCCGACATCCTGAACACGCAGCAGGGCGTGATCTGGATCTTCACCAACAACAAGAACTCCCCCGACAACTCGCAGGAAGTGGCCAAGCTCACCAAGGCGTTCTGGGACGCGCTGCGCTCCAATGCCGCCGTCTCGCGCATCGTCGCCTTCCCGATCCCCGGCGCCTTCAAGGGCCCGACCTACGACACCACCGGCTTCATCATCTACGGCATCGCCTATGGCGATCAGGCCGCCGAAGTCCTGAAGGCGCAGGTTGCGGACGGCGCGCCCCTCATCGGCCGCCTGCCGAGCCGTCCCGCCCTGCTGAAGCCGCTCGACAGCCAGGCCGTCGCCATCGACTTCGACTCCGCGCCCGTCAACGGCATCTCGGTCTACCGGCAGGGCGAGGTCCTCATCTTCAGCGGCCTCTCCGCCGAACAGCCCTCGCCCGTCACGCTGCGCGCCCGCATCCGCAACCTGCACTACCCGCTCACCATCGAGGACGCCTCGCTCAGCACGCGCTGGCTCTACGCCGGCGCCAGCAGCGAGCCGGCCCCCGCCATCCAGGCGCAGATCAGCCCGAGCAACATCAAGGGCCTCGGCGCGCTCCAGGCGTCCGGCCCGCTCGATATCACAGTCACCTTCCCGCCGCTGTCGGGCGACCTCCTCGTCGAAAGCCGCAATCTCGACGGCTACATGGAAATCGAACTCAGCGGCCTCCGCTATGGCCTCGACCCGGAATTCCTCGCCAACGCCTCGAAAGTGTTCGGCGGCGCGGACCTCACCGCCCCGGCCGAGGACCTTGCCCGTTCCGGCGCCGTCCCCGCCATCTTCAGCGACTACCAGAACGTCACCGGCTCGGTCACGCGCGTGCCGATCCGCATGACGGTGGAATTCTCCGCCATGCCGCTGATGATCCTCGCCGTCTCGGTTCTCGGCGGGATCGCCGCGCTGTGCGTGGCTGGCTGGTGGCTGTTCGCCCCGCGCCGCCACCTGGTGACGCTCGACGGAGAGCGGATGCCGGTGCGCGTATCCAGCTTCGGCAGCAAACCCGTATTCGACCGGATCGGGCGCGAATGGAAGGTCAAGGGTTCGCTGTTCGGGGCGTCGGCGGAAATGGTCAAACCCAAATCGTAGCCGACTTTGACCAAGCGATGGGCGCCGGGTATTAGTCCGGCGGGTCTGTTTGTTGAGGGGCGCAGGGAAATCATGGGCGTATTCGGGAACTTGCTGGATTTGATTCGCGTCGGGCCGGGCCGCATCCAGCAGCCCACCTTCGATATTCCGCAGCCGGCCGCCCCCGCGCCGACACCCCCGGCCCCAACGCCGGCCACGCCCCCCGCCGACGCCGGCGGCGGCTTCGATTTCGGCAGCCTCTTCCCGACCGGCCCCTCCGCCACCTTCAGCAGCCAGGACTGGCTGATTCTGGCGGTCGCCGTGCTGATCGCCGCTGTCGGCTTCTTCTTCATCCGTGGCGGCATCCAGAGCGCCCTCATCCGCGGACGCGCAGCCCCGGCGGGCGCCCGCGCCGCCGGCTGGGCCTGGTGGATGTTCGGCGTCGTCGCGGTCGGCGTCATCACGGCCGGCTTCGTGGGCGAGCAATGGTCGAACATCCTGTTCGCCTCCATCGCAGGCGGATTTGCATGCGTCCTCTTGCTGGTCGCCGTGTTCATGACGATCTCAGCAGCATCGAAACGCTGAAACCAAAGGCCGGCCGCAAGGCAAGAGGTTGGGGCCTGCGGCTGGAATTGTGTTGAGGGGGTACTGATATGGAAGAATCCAGCAAGCCGATCGGGAAGGAACCGCTCAAGGTTCGCCCCACCGTCTTCGTGGCGCTCGGCGGCACCGGCATGGAAGTGCTGCTGCGCCTGCGCCGGCGCATCCTCCAGGCCGACTGGAACCGCGCGCGGCTGCGTTCCATCTCCGACTTCCCCGTGGCGGAGTTCTTCTATTTCGACACCGACAACAATGAAGGCCGCGAGTCGAACCGCGCCGCCGCCACCGACCCTATGGCCAGCGCCGTGAAATTCGCGGCCGGCGAAACGCTCCAGCGCAAGGTCGATATCGGCCGTTACCAGCGCGACCTCGACGCCCACCCCCACATCAAGGAATGGCTCCCGCAGCAGGACCTGTCGCGCATCGACTCCGGCCAGGGCGCCGGCCAGATCCGCGCAATCTCGCGCCTGCTGTTCTTCGATGTGTACCGCGAATTCATCAGCGCCGTGTCCCAGCGCACCGCCACCGTCTCGGCCAATCTCAGCCGCGCCGAAAACCTGAAGACCTTCGGCCTCGACGTGCAGAAGGATGTGCGCGTCGTCGTGGTCATGTCGGCCGCCGGCGGTACGGGCTCGGGCTCCTTCATCGATGCGGGCCTCGCCATCAAGTCGATCCAGCCTGCCGTCTCGCAGGTCGATCTGTTTATGATCCTGCCCACCGGCTTCCGAAAGGCCAACGTGGATCGCGTGAACGCCAACACCTACGCGGCGCTCAGCGAACTCGAACACGTCATGCGCCCCAGCCCCAATCCGCACTATGCGCCCCACGGCTGGACCGGCCACGCCAGCGACGAGCCCAAGGCGACCAAGCCCTACGACGACGTCTATTTCTTCGACACCACCAACGTCGCCGGCGAAAGCACCGAGAATGTCGAACACCTGTTCGACATGATGGCGGACGTTCTGTTCGAGGATTTCGGCAGCAGCGACTTCGCGCGCCGCAAGCGCTCGATCGGCGTCAACCAGATGCAGCACAAGATCCAGATGTACCACCCGCCGGTGCCGCCGCACATCGGCATCGGCTCGCTGGCGTTCTCAAGCGGCTATTCGGCCCTGGGCCAGGCCACGATCGCCACCACGGCCAGCCTCGAACACGAGGCCGCCATCGCCAATACCGGCCTCAACATGATGCTCGCCTTCTTCGGCGTCACGCAGGCCGGCGGCAAGAAGAACGTCCCCACGGCGGAACAGCGCGATGACTTCATGGCGGCGTCCCTCAGCCTCCAGTCGAAGATGTTCGCGGACTTCCCCAAGGAGATAAAATCTCCGGTCATCTCGGAATTCCAGCTGGTCAATCGCCTGCTGCAACGCGCCAACTCCGAAATGCTGGACGCCGCCATCACGCGCGAGGTCGAGAGCGGCATTCAACGGGTCCGCGATACGGTCGAAGACTTCTCCCAATGGCCGGCCAAGATCCGCGAACTGGTCGAGAACAAGGTCCTGCGCGACGTCGATGGCGGCGTCGGTTCCGGCGGGAAGGCCTATGGCCAGTTCGGCCTCGAAATCCAGGAAGCCCGCCAGCGTCTGACCAGTCTGTGGAAAGCCGAGGAAGGCCCCGAGAGCATTCTTACCGCGCTCTACAGCCTGCTCGACGACTATGTGAAAGGCGGCCTCGACTACACCACCAAGCTGGTCGAGATGATTACACAGCAACTCGAGCATGATCGCGACGGCGCCATCGCGCGCCTCGCCCAGGCCGAGACGCACTACAGCCAGATCGCCAACGATCTGCTGTCGCGCGTCTACGCCGCCTCGATGGGCCGCCTCCAGCAGGCAGCCCTGGGCGGCTTTATGAAGAAGGGGTCGCGCGCCGACGCCGAAACCATCCTGCCGCAGGTGCAGGAAGACCTCGCCGCGCACCTCAAATTCCGCCTGCGCGCCATCGCCTGCGCCGAAGCGCAGACCATGCTGCGCGACATCGCGACCTATCTCGGCCACAAGTCCAACGGCATTCACCCTGAAACCGGCGAACCCAACTGGGACGGCATCGTCGGCCAGTTCCAGGGCAAGTATCGCACGATCAACCAGACGCTCGACATCCTGCGCGCCGAGGAACGCAGCCTGAAGGACGCGATCGCGCGCCAGCAGACCGGCATGTTCCGCGTCCTCAAGAGCCAGTCGGGCGAAAAGATCAACATCGATCCCGCCCAGCTGAGCGACTGGGCGCAGGAAGCCTTCACGGGCTTTGGCGGCTGCCGCAAGCTGTTCGCCGAAATCGATGTCGAGGAAAGGCGCGCCAACGTCATCGTCCTGCTGCGCAACATCGCCAAGAACAAGCTGGCGGTCTATGAGGCGCGCATCCCCTCCGCGCTCGACGCCCTGCGCGCCATGCCGCCCCACGAACAGCGCCGCCTGCTGCAGGAACAGCTCGCCCGTTCGCTGCCCTGGGTGAAGATGCGCCGCGATGGCGATCTCGTTAACGGCGCGCAGTACAAATCGCTCATCGCCGTCGAGGAAGCCGAACAGTTCCGCGCCGAATTCGGCGCCATGATCGGCGACGTGCGCCAGGCCGTGAACGGCATGGAGCCGCCGGACATCGTGAAGTCCGGCGTGCGCGGCCGCATCGTCATCTACACCGAACTGTCGGGCATCCCGCTGGACGCGCTCGTGGATCTCAGCGGCGCGTGGCTGCAGTCCTTCGAGTTCGAGCAGCTCAAGAAAACGCCGCTGCCCGTCTTCAACCACCATGACGCCCTCCGCTTCCCCGTGCCCACGGCGCCAAGCGTGAAGCAGCTGGAAGACATGCAGGCGGCCATCCGCCTCTTCCTGCGCGGCGTCACGACCGGACTGCTGCGCCGCAAGGAAGGCAGGATGGCGACCTATCAGGTCCGCCTCAATGCAGGCGGCGCCGAGGACTGGGACGATGTCGGCTCCGAACGCACCATCCGCCGCAAGCTGTTCAATCTCGCGCACAAGCAGCGCGTCGAGCAGGGCGTCGCGGCATTCGAGGCGAAGCTCAGCGCCGTCCAGGTCTTCGCGCTCGAAATTCTCTCGGAATGGACCGCCCAGCGCGCCTACGCCCCGCTCCGCAAGGTGTTCGACGGCGACCGCTCGACGCGCGTCGGCGGCGTCGCTCACAATGCCGCGCTCCGCAACAAGGAAGACTATGCGCGCCGCTTCCGCGAGCTTGGTGAGTTCTCCTCGCATGGCGTCAACGTGGAACGCAGCGCCGCCGCAGAAGCGCTCTACAGCCGCATCGCCGAATGGACGACGACCATCCCGGACAGCCTCTCGGACGTCGAATTCAACGAGTCGAACCGCGAGCGCCGCCCGGAGGACAGCGAATACGTCCTCGGCCTCGACAAGCGCGCGATCAACCCCGCAAAGTTCACGACGGAGTTCCTGCTGTCGCTCATCTCGGGCGCTGGCGCGGGCGCAAGCCCGCCGGGCGTCGTCGTTCCGCCGCCCCCGCCCGGCGAGAATTTCAACGGCTACCACGTCAACCTTCCGGGCATCGAGCACACCACGTCCCACACCCACGCGGAGATCGTCGCTCTGATCCGGGCTGGCCGCCTCACACCGGCGACGCAGGTGTTCAACGCCTTCAAGCCCGAGGCCGGATGGGTGCTCGCCGGATCCCTGCCGGGGCTGGCGAACGCGATCGCCACGACGCCGAAGGCTGTCGTGCCGCCGCCGCCGCCACAGTAGAGGGCATTGGTCTGCCGCACCTGCGAACACTGCTGGAAGTTTGCCGCGAGAGCGCTTAGCTTTCGTGTCAGAGTCGGCTCTGTAACGGGTTTGCGGATACTGGGGAGCTACCGGAATGTCGAAGCCAGCGGCAAGCGCCGTGGCTCAGTTGCACAAATGCCCCAAGACTTCTGAGGAAATCAGGGTCAAGGGCTTTGCGTTCTGCCCGTTCTGCGGCGAGGCGATCAACGCCGACGGCGACCATAACGTCGTCATCCAGAAGCCCGACCCTCCCAAACCCAAGCCCGAACCTGCCCCGCCCGCTCCGCCCAGGCCGGACCCCGCGCCGCAGCCCGCCGCCGCAGCCGCGCCCATCTCGCCCTTCGCGACGACGACGCTCTCCTTCGAGGAGGCCCAGCGCACCGCAGCCACCAAGGCCCGCGTGGCCGAGATCGACGCGGAAGTCCGCGCCGCCGAAGCCGTGCTGGCCGCTTCCGGGGAGAAGAAAGGCCGTCCGAAGGAGCCCGGCATCCCCGCCGTTCCGTTGCTGATCCTCGCCGCGGCCATCCTCGGCGGCGGCTACTTCGCCTGGACCCAGACGCAGACGCCCCCGCCCCCCGCGCCCGTCATCGAACAAGCCCAGCAGACCGCCCCCGAACCCGTCGGCCCGCCCCCGGCCGAGCGCGACATGACCGACACCGGCCGCAAGATCAACCCGGACATCACCTCCGCCGGCCGCACGCTCACGCCCCGCTCCGTCGATAACGGCCTCGTCCGCGAGATCCGCTACAACAACGCCAACATCCGCGCCCTGCCCACGGTCAACAGCAAGATCGTGGCCCAGCTCCAGCGCGGCGCCATCATCCGCCCCGCCGCCCGCATCACCGACCTGCGCGGCGTGGAGGAAGGCGAGTGGTATCGCATCGACGAGCCCGCCAGCGGCTATGTCCGCTTCGGCAACACCCGCCCGCCGACCCAGGCCGCCGCAAAACCGGACGCGCCCAGGCCCGCAGTCACCGTGATCGTGTCGCCGGTCGAAGCCGGCCTCCGTGCGCGCGCCAGGATCAAGCTGCGCATCCGCAGCACGCCCTCGCGCCTCAACAACGCCAACTTCACCGACAGCCATATCGAGCAGGGCGCCCTGTTCTCGCCGCAGGGCATCGCCGACGACGCCGGCAAGGATCCGGGCAAGCAGTGGTACAAGGTCCCCGGCGGCTTCGTCGCCGAATGGGAAACCGACGCGCTCACGCCCACATCGGCGCCGGCATCGCCCGCGCCTGAAATCGACGCCGGCGACCGCGGCCAAAGCTCATCCAACCGCGCCCGCGACGCCCTCCAGCAACGCCTCGGCGTCTCGCCGAACTAGCGCCGCTCCCTCACCCCGGCCCGGCTTCGCGCTCGCCATACTGCTGCGAGCCATAGCTCAGCATGCGCTTGCGCTGTTCGCCGCGCGGATCGTTCTCCACGCGCGACCCGCCGGCTGCTTCTTCGTCGAACACCAGCGTGGGCCGCGTGGCGCCGTCATATTTCGGCCAGCTGGGAACGCCGCCGCCATTGGGATCGCCCGTGCGCGCGAAATTGCACCACGCCTCGCACATCATGTCGGACAGCGTCTGCGCCTCCGCCGTCGGCTCGCCGCCGATCGAGCGGGCATGGCGCAGCGTATCGAACACGAACGGAATCTCGGATGCGTGCGGGGTGAAGAACCGCCCGCCCTGCACCGGCGTATGGCGATAGAACTGATACACGAACATGGGCGCGCGGTTCTGCGCAGCCTTGCGGTCGCCAAGGATGGTCGTGTCGAGGAAGTAACCCCGGTCTGTCGTCGCCATGTACAGGATCTCCTGCAGCCCCGCCTTCGGATAGAGCCGGCGGTACATGTCCACCACGCCCGGCCCTTCCCCCGCCGGAACGGCAGCCTGCACGCGGCTCTGCAGCTCCGCCTCGGTGAGGTCGATCACGCGCGGATCGCTGCCCAGGAATACCGACATCTCCGTCCTGTTCGATCCCGCCATCATCGGCACATTGGCCGACATCGCAGGCGCGCCCGGATCGAACGGATGCGCCGGTATCGCCGCTGTGCCCGCCACGGGCCGCAACTGCCCCGTGCCCTGCTGCGCCACGAGGGATGCCGCCAGCAAGGCGTCGACCGGAAGATCGTGCAGCTTGTGCAACTCCTTCTCCCCGATCCCCAGCTCCTTCAGCAGCTTCCACGTCCGCTCGTTCGCCACCGCCTTGCTGTCCAGCCGCAGCTGGCTGCCCGATTGCGCCACCGCGCGATGGAACAGCCCCTGCGCCGGTACGATCGCCATCAGCGAAGACGTCTTCCGCGCCCCGCCCGACTCCCCGAAGATCAGCACGCGGCCGGGATCGCCGCCAAAGCGCTCGATGTTCTCTTTCACCCATTTCAGCGCAAGGATGCAGTCCAGCATGCCCACCGTCGCGCTGTCGGCGTAGGCGCCGCCCGAAATGTCATCGAGATAGAGATAGCCGAACACGTTGAGCCGGTGATTGATCGTCACCACCACCACGTCCTGCTTCATCGCCATCCGCACGCCGTCATACCAGGCGGACGATCCCGAGCCGGTCGAAAACCCGCCCCCGTGCAGCCACACCATCACGGGCTTCTTCCCCGTCAACTCCTTGGTCCACACATTCAGCACGAGGCTGTCCTCAGACTGCGCGCCCGCCGGCGCGTTGTTGATCAGCGGCGGCGGCGATCCCGGCGGCGGCGGCGGAGGCGCGGGCATGTTCGATGGCCGCCCCTGCGGCGTCGGCGGGCCATAGGCGATGGTCTGCTTGACGCCGGCCCACGACGCCGGCGGTCGCGGCGGACGGAAGCGGCCCTGCCCCGTCGTGGATGCGCCATAGGGCACGCCTTTGAAAACCTTCACGCCCTCTTCGAGATAGCCCTGGATCCTGCCGCTCGCGATCTCGACGATGGGCTCGCCCGCCGGTCCCGTCTGCGCAACGCTCACGCATCCCGCCATGCCGGCCGCGAGGCCGCCGGCCATGAACAGCCTGCGGTTCACGCGCGCGTTCTCGATCATGCTCATCCCGTTCTCCCTGGCGTCGCCGTCGTGACCGGCGATCTGTTTCGCAGTCCCGGCAAACTCCATCACGTCTGACGGTTTGCATCCGAAGGCTTATCAGCCCCCCGCGCCGCTCGCCAAGCGCCCGCCTGGCCCCGATTCCGGGGGCGTCCCGCATTGACCCGCGCGGCAGGCAGTGTTTCTTGGCTGCCGCAGCAAATCGCGACCAGAAATTCGGAGCCGAAAGTTGGCAGGCAAGACGGCGACCCGAAAGCCGCCAGCAACAGGAACCGCGCCCCGGCCGACGGCCCGGCCCGCAACCAAGCCTGCGCCGAAGCCCCCGCGCATCCGCACGCCCAATGCCGAGCGCAGCGCCCTCACACGCCTCCGCCTCGTCGAGGCGACGGTCCAGTGCCTCTATGAACTCGGCTACCACCAGACCTCGACCGTCATCGTCACGCAGCGCGCGAAGGTCAGCCGCGGCGCCATGCTGCATCACTTCCCCTCGAAGGCCGACCTGATGATGGCCACGATGGAATACATCCGCGCCAGCCGCCGCGAAGCCCACCGCAAGCATCTTGAAAAAATCGAATCCGAACGCGAACAATTCCTCCAGCTCATCGACGTGCTCTGGGAGGAATTCCAGACGCCCACCGGCGTCGCCCGCATCGAACTGATGCTCGGTTCGAGAAACGACCCCGAACTCGGCCCCCGCTTTTCAAAGCTGAACCTCGAACTCGAAGGCATCCACAAGGAGCGCATCTGGGCCCGCGCCCAACGCCTGGGCATTCGCAACCGCAAGAAAGTGGACGCCTTCACCCAGCTCTACGCCGCCGCCGTTCGGGGCCTCGCCATCGACGCCCTCTGGCCCCAATCCATGCCCGACATCAAGGGCGCCATCGCGCTCCTGAAAGAAGCACAGGTCAACCTGCTGGACAGCCTGACCAAGACCTGACCCACCCCATCGAAAGACCCCCTCCGTCACGCTGCTGCGCAGCGCGCCACCTCCCCCACTTGCGTTGCAAGCGAGGGAGGCAAGGCGCCTCTTTCCTCCCCCAGTTGCCACGCAACTGGGGGAGGTGGATCGCGACGTCTTCGTCGCGAGACGGTGGGGGTCCCTCGGCAAAGGACGGATTACCGCCAACCCGTAGGGTGCATTGAGCAAAGCGAAATGCACCGCAGGCGGCGCGTGGG
>CAZGWV010000077.1:0-14836 GCA_964529555.1 uncultured Rhizobium sp. | reverse complement strand
CTTAGGAAGCGCTGGACCCGGCGCGGCACTGCAGCGTAGACCAGTCACATGAATTTCGGGACAGAGATCTCGCCGCGCGACTGGAGCCGCAGCCGCAACCGGCGAACATCGAAGGCGAAAAACGCAAGGACGATTCGCGCATCGCGGTTCGTCTCGCCCCCGACGACGCCCCGCCGGGCCGCCAGATCCTCGGAGACAAGATGACAGCGTCAACTCGCAAGGGGCCCGCCCTGCACGTCCTCATGCTCGTGGGATTCGCGCTGGGCCTCGGGCTCGGGCTATGGGTCAACATCGCCGTGGGGCCGGACGCCGCATGGGTCCAGACCGTCACCGGGATCACCGGCGTCGCCGGCCAGATCTTCCTGCGCCTGCTGTTCATGCTGGTCATCCCGCTGCTGTTCTCGGCCATCGTCATGGGCGTGGCCGAAATGGGCGACCTCGGATCGCTTGGCCGTGTCGGCCTCAAGACGCTGCTCTTCACGATCATGATCTCGGCTGCGGCCGTCGTCATCGGTCTCGTAATGACCAACGTCTTCAAGCCCGGCGTCGGCATCGACCCGCAGGTCGCGCAGGAGATGTTGGCGCAGGGCTCCGGCCGCGCGGCGTCCATCGTCGAGGGGTCGCCCAAGAGCGTTGACCTTGGCCAGTTCTTCCTGGGCCTCGTTCCCGATAACGCCTTCGCCGCCGCCGCCGCCAACCAGATCCTGCCGCTGATGGTGTTCGCCATCTTCTTCGGCATCGGCCTCGTGCTGGCCAAGAGCCCGGCGACCGACCGGCTGCAGGAAGCCATCGGCGGCCTGTTCGAGGTGATGATGAAGCTCATCAACCTCGTGATCAAACTGGCGCCGATCGCCGTCGCATGCCTCATGTTCAACCTCTCGGCGCTTTTCGGCTGGGCTCTGCTTGAAAAGCTGGCGGGCTTCGTCGCCGTCGCCATCGGCGCGATGGCTATCCACATGTTCGTCGTCTACCCGACACTGGTCTGGGTCTTCGGGCGGATGTCCCCGATCGTGTTCTTCAGGAAGATTCGCGAGCCGATGGTGGTGGCGTTCTCCACCGCCTCTTCCAACGCGACGTTGCCGGTCGCCCTGCGCTGCGCCGAGGACGATCTCAACCTGCCCCGCAAGATCAGCCGTTTCGTGCTGACCGTCGGCGCCACGGCCAACCAGAACGGAACCGCCCTGTTCGAAGGCGTCGCCGTGCTGTTTCTCGCCCAGTTCTTCGGCGTCCAGCTTGACCTCCTGCAGCAGCTGACCGTCATGCTGGTCTGCATCCTCGGCGGCATCGGGACGGCGGGCGTGCCGGCGGGCTCGCTGCCCGTGGTGGCGATGATCCTCGGCATGGTGGGCGTGCCGCCCGAGGGCATCGCGCTGATCCTCGGCGTCGATCGCTTCCTGGACATGTGCCGCACGACGCTGAACGTGGCGGGCGACCTCGTGGCCGCCACCGTCGTCTCGCATGGCGAAGCCGACCCCGAGGGAGACCAGCCCGAACCGTTCAGGGCCGCCGTGTGATGTGAGGGTGTGGCAACCTACGGACCGCCGGGCGCCTGCCCGGCAAGAAGGTTGCCAGCGTATCCGGTGGACGACCAGGACCACTCTGCCGCATCCGCAACCAGCCCGGCCGAAACCGGGTTGTTTTCGACATACGCGATCATCACGGACAGATGGCGCTCATTCCGCGCGAAGCGATCAAAGTACTCACGCCGCCACAACGGACCTCGCCTCTGAAGAACGGCGTTGATCGCACGCGCCGTCCAACTCTTCCACCGCCGAACGGTTCCAGCGAGATCGGCCCCTGCTCGATCACGACGTGGACATGGTTGGGCATTACACACCATGCAAGCAATCGATAGCGAACTCCGTCATGCAACAGCAGTTCCGACTGGACGATCTGCGCGCATTCGGGATCACGCAGCAGGCATGCGCCGCGCCCTGCATCCAGTTCTGCATCGTATGCAAGAATGCGCTGAGATGATGTCAACTCAGGAGCCGGACCGAGCGTCGGCGCCGCATCCGCCAGGCCGAATACAATGTGCTGGTGCATCCCAGGAGCGTCGAAGTGAGGGAGATACCCTCTTGAGCGCCAGTTGATTGAAGCAAAGTCCCCCATGACGACAACGTTGCCTGCCGCTGCGCCGATGTCCAGATCGGGGCTTTCAACATTGAGCCGGTTCGCCCTATGACGGGCGAACTCCAAGAAAGGGCCGGGCAGGCGCCCGGCGGTCCATTCAATGGCGGGAAGCCAGGACTTCGCAGCCGACCCACGTAATGCCGGCCTGAAGGTCTGGCTCAATGGACAGCTTGTGCCGAAGGACGAGGCGAAGGTGTCGATCTTCGATGCGGGCTTCGTGCTCGGCGATGGCGTATGGGAGGGGCTGCGGCTGCACAAGGGCGCGCTCCTGTTCCTCGATGCGCATATCGAGCGGCTCTATCGGGGCGCGAGCGACATCGCGCTCGACCTTGGCCTCACGCGCGACCGGATGGCCGCAGCCCTGCGCGCAACCTGCGCCGCCAATGGCATGGAGACGGGCGCGCACCTGCGCCTGATGGCGACGCGGGGCGTCAAGAAGGCCGTGAACCAGGACCCGCGCAATGCGCTGGGAAGCGCCACCATCGTCATCGTCGCCGAATACAAGGAACCGAGCCCCGAGATCGTGACGAAGGGCCTCAACGTGGTGACAAGCAGCATCCGCACGACGCCGGCCAATATGTTCGACATGCGCCTCAACTCGCATTCGCGCCTGCCGCTGATACGCGCCTTGCTCGACGTGATCCCGCGCGGGGGCGATGAAGCGCTGATGCTCGATCCGGGCGGCATGGTCGCCAGTTGCAACGCGACGAACTTCTTCTGGGTGAAGGATGGCGAAGTGCGCACGAGCACCGGCGAGTTCTGCTTCAACGGCGTCACGCGCGGCAATGTCGTCAAGCTGTGCAAGGCGAACGGCATCCCGATCCGCCTCGCCGATTATCCGCTGAGCGATGTCCACACAGCCGACGAAGCTTTCGTCACCGGCACGTTCGGCGGGCTGACGCCGGTGCGCACGGTGGACGGCTACAAGATGCCGGTGGGGACGCCGGGGCCGATAACAACGCGCTTGCGTACGCTGTACGATGCGCTGAAGGAGGAGCAGGTGCTCCAAGCGCAGCTGAGGATCGGGCCATGAACGGCTACACCCAGAGTGAACTGGACGATGTTCAGGCGAAATGGAACCTTCGGTTTCCACCTGACCTGGCGGCCCTCTATCTCGAACAGCGAAGCGTCATTCCAAATGACACTTTCGACTGGATCGATACGCCCGAGGACAAAATTCGCGGCATGATAGGTTGGCCTCTCGAAGGTTTTTTGTTCGATGTTCGGGCTGGCCTATGGTGGCCGGACTGGGGCGAGCGGCCGTCAAGCCCAAGTGACGCCGAAGACAGGTTTCGTGCGATCTTCGCGACCGCTCCCAAGCTGATCCCGATTCACGACCATCGATGCATACCGGAAGAGCCGCACGAGGCTGGCAACCCGGTGTTTTCAGTCTGGCAGATGGACGTCATCCACTATGGGGCGAACCTCGCACATTACGTGACTGTCGAAACAAGAGCCGGAACGGACGAATGGCCAGCCATGAAGGAAATCCCCTTCTGGACGCGGGCTGTCGAGTTCAACAATGAGCGCTTCTCGGATCGCGGCGGTTTCACCTTTTTCAACAAGGACGGCGCGCTTCCAGAATGATCCGGTTTGAAACGCCCATCCGCATCGCCATGTGGTCCGGGCCGCGCAATATCTCGACGGCGATGATGCGCTCGTTCGGCGCGCGCGGTGATTGTCATGTGATCGACGAGCCGTTCTACGCCGCGTTCCTGCGCGAGACCGGACTCGATCATCCGATGACCGCCGAGGTGCTGGCGAGCCAGCCGAATGACTGGCGGGAGGTGGCGCGGAAGCTTTCGCAACCGGCGGCGACCAGGCCCATCGTCTACGAAAAGCACATGGCGCATCACATGCTGCCGGGCTTCGGGCGCGACTGGATGGGCGCGTGCCGCAATGCGTTCCTGATCCGCGATCCGGCGCGCGTGCTCGCCTCCTATACGCAGAAGCGCGGGGATGTGGCGCTGGCCGATATCGGCTTCGCGCAACAGGCGGATATCTTCGCGCGCGAAGCGGATCGGCTTGGGGCCGCGCCGCCCGTGGTCGAAGGCGTGGACGTGCTGCGCGATCCTGCGGGCACGCTGTCGAAGCTGTGCGCGGCGCTTGGCATTCCGTGGACCGACGCCATGCTGTCCTGGCCCGCCGGCCGCCGCGAGACGGACGGCGTGTGGGCGCCGGCATGGTATGATGCGGTCGAGAAATCGACAGGCTTCGGTCCGCCGCCGGAAGAAAGGCCCGTCACGCTCGCGTCGCATCTGCAGCGCATCGCCGACGACGCCCGCCCGCACTACGAAATGCTCGCGAAGTGGAAGCTCGCATGAAGCTCGAACACGGATCGCCGAAAGGCACATATAGCGGGCGCGGCGCCGGGCACGGATTCCATCACATGGAAGCCGGCAAGCGCTATCGCGTGATCAAGCCGTTCAGGGATTTCGACGGGCAGGAACATCCCGTTGGCGAGGAATGGACCTATGTCGGCACGGCCTTCCTGCCCTATGACGATGGCCGCTCGATCTTCGTCTCGCTCGACGGCGAGAAGGAGTGGCACATCCGCATGCAGGACCGCCCTGAAGAACAGGGCCCGATTCTCGACCGGCTGCACGAATATGTGGGGCCCGCCTGAACAGCCCGCGCGCAGGGAAGCCGCCTGCGCTGCCCACTGAGTGATTGGGCGCTAACGCATCGGTCATGCGACTCGGCAGCTGCACAATCGTACACGGCAGAAAGCATCGAGACAGACCCCCACCTGTCCGCCCCCTAAGTACGGGGCGGGACCCTGGGGCCATCACCGGCCTTCGCTGTGAGGTAAGCTCGCGCAACAAGGTCCCGCCCCGTACTTAGGGGGCGGACAGGTGGGGGTCTCTATCGGCAGGCGCGATTCCAAGATTTGGCCCAAGGCCACTACCCCTCGTCGCGGTCACCTTCCTCAGAGATGTTGCGGCCATCGCGGTCGGCGGCGCGGCCGCCTTCGAGAATACCCAACAAGCCATGATTGCCTTCATGGCAGGCGTATTCGTAGACATGATCGTCCACGCGGTTCAGCCCCACCTCGCCTTTCCACACCTGCGTATAGAGCGCGGGATCGTACACTTCGAACTCGTAGAGAACCTGCGTGTCGGAATAGCGCGTGAAGCGTTCGGTGATCTTGCCGCCGGGCGTGAGCTGCGCCTGCCCGCCGCCCTCGGGGTTCACATTGATGGTCTCGACGACCAGCGTGTCCCCCTCCCACCAGCCGATCGAATCGCCCAGCCACTGGTTCAGCACGCCGGGCTTGTGCTGCGCGTTGAGCGGGATGATGCGCGCGTCGTGGTTCATCTCGACGACGATCACCACATGATCGGGCGACTGAACGATCTGGTAATTGTTGTTGTAGAGCACGTTCATCATCGGCGGGCCGCCCGTGCCGCCGAAGCCGACGATGCAGCGCTCGCCCGCGCCGCGCTCTTCGGGATTGTCATAGCCCGTGCCGCGCCCGCGTGCGCCGCGAAGGGTCGGCAGCAGTTTGCGCCCGGCGTCGGAGAACGGCACCTGCCCGCTCGGCGGATCGACGATCCATGAGGTGCGCCACGTACCCTTCACGTTGGCGTAGCTGCTGCCCGGATCGATCCAGAACGAATTGTAGCCGCGGCCCGAGGCGAGATCCTTCCCGTCGAGCAGGCCATCGCCGATGGCCTGGTTGTCGTCGGTCGCCTGACGGATGTTGGACGGGTTGGAGGCACGGGCCTTGGCCTCTTCCTCGTCCGTCATCACCAGCGCTTTCATGGAGCCGGGCCGCGTCATCCGCGTGTTGGAAGCGTTCGACCACACGCCCGACAGGTCCGGCTGGCCGAACGACAGGCGCGGGGCGACATAGCCGTCGGCGACACGGTCGCCTTCCTTCGCCGGCTTCTGGTTGGGCACGAAGGCACGCGCGCCGGTCTGGGCGGCGGCCTGGGCCGAGGCGGCGCCCGCCCCCGCGATCACGAGCGCAGCCGCCATCGCGGCCACCGAAATGTGGCGCAGCATCAACATGGTCCTACCTCCCAGGCATCCCGCCGGCTTGGCGCCGGTCTGGGGCGTGCGCGTAGAATGTTGCCGAATACGGGGCGCGGCCACAAGCGGGAGACACGGCATGTTGAAACAGACCCCCACCTGTCCGCCCCCTAAGTACGGGGCGGAACCTTGTTGGGAGAACTTACCTCGCTTTGGAGGGCGGCGTCGCATCAGGGTCCCGCCCCGTACTTAGGGGGCAGACAGGTGGGGGTCCCTTTCCACGCTCACCAACGCCTGCGAGCACGCGATGACGCGCGCTCTTACTCTTCGCGGTCGCCGTCTTCCTGGATGTTGCGGCCCTGACGGTCGGCCACGCGGCCGCCTTCGAGAATGCCGAGCAGGCCGTGATTGCCCTCGTGGCAGGCGTATTCGTACATGCCGTCCTGCGCGTTGAGCGCCATCTGGCCCTTCCACGGCTGGGTGTAGATGCTGTCGTCGATCACCTCGAACTCGTAGAACACCTGCTTGTCGTTATAGCGCGAGAAGCGTTCGATGATCTTGCCGGCGGGCGACATCATCACGCCCGATCCGCCGCGCGTCATGTTGATGGTCTCGACCACCAGCGTGTCGCCTTCCCACCAGCCGATGGAATCGCCCATCCAGGGCGTCAGCACCTTCGGCTTGTGTTCGGCGTTGAGCGGGATGATGCGCGCGTCGTGGATCATCTCGCTTTCGATCACCACATGGTCGGGCGACTGAATGATGCGCAGATTGTTGTTGTAGAGATAGTTGCCGATCGGCGGTCCCGATGTGCCGAGGATGATGCAGCGCTCGTTGAGGTTGCGCTCCTCGGGATTGTCATAGCCGGTGCCAAGGCGCGGGCCATAGGGACTGCCGGTCACGCCGCGTTTCATCGGCACCTGGCCGTTCGCCGGCTCGACGATCCACGACGTGCGCCATGTGCCCTTCACGTTCGCGTAGCTCGAACCCGGATCGATCCAGAACGCATTGTAGCCGCGGCCGCCCTGCAGATCCTTGCCATCGCCCAGGCCATCGGACTGCTTCTGGTTGTCGTCGGTCGCCTGACGGATGTTCTGCGGATTGCTCTCGCGCGCCCTGTCGTTCTCGGCGTCGGTCATCACGAGGTTCGGCATGCTGTTCGGGCGGCGCAGCGGCGTGTTGGAGGCGTTGGTCCACACGCCCTGCAGGTCGGGCTGGCCGATCTTCAGGCGCGGAACCTGATAGCCGGGCTCGACGGTCGGCGCAGTGATCGCGGCCTTGTCGACTTCGGGGCCGGTCGCGGGGCCCGTCTGGCTCCAGGCGGGCGCAGCGCCAGCGAGCAGCAGGCCGCTGGCAGCCAGCAGGGCGTGATGCAGTTTGATCATCGACGTCGATCTCCCGAGATACCCGGCTGTTGGCCAGCCAGTGTAATGTTTCTTACTGCCATGAATGCCGAATCCCCCCGCCCGCCACAAGCACAGGTAGCGTCGCAGGGGCTCACCTCGCGCCAAATTGAAGGCGTTTCACGCGCCCCCGAAAAGGCGCGGGAATCTATCGCTTGCCGTCGAGAACGGCCTGAATCAGCGCGATTGCCTCGGGCGAATCCCATTCGGCAGGCACTGTCAGCCGGGCGACTTCCTGCCCGTCCTTGTCGTAGATCAGCGTCGCGGGCAGCGCCCCGGTCTGGGCCTCGGCCTGGAGCATGATGTCGCCGTCGTAGAAGAATGGCAGGTCCGTTCCCACCAGTTCCCGCAGCTTCGCCAGCGTCGATTCCGGCGTCACGCCATTCCCGGCGCCGAAGGCGACCGGGACCACAGCCACGTCCTTGCCCGCGAAAGCCTTCTGCAGCCGCGCCAGGCTGGGCATTTCCAGCACGCAGGGGCCGCACCATTCCGCCCAGATATTGTAGACCAGCACCTTGCCCTTGAACTCGGCGAAGGTGTGCTTCGCGCCTGTCTCGTCGGTGAAAGACGAGGTGGGGGCGGCAAGATCGACGTCGAGGTCGAGGCATTTGAGCGGCCCGGCGCGATGCTCCGCGAGAGCCGAGGCGGTGGCCGGCGGCTGGAAATCCTTGTGACGGCAGGTGAGGAGGACAGGCGCCTCCGCCCCGGCGGCCGCTGTTTCCGGCGCGGGGGCCTCCGCTGCCGGTTGGCAGGCCGCCGCAAAGAGTGCGAGAAGCGCGGCGGAAAAGGCGGGTCTAAGCAGCATGTCCAAGAATCCCGAAAGCAATTCGATGTGGGGCGGCCGGTTCTCGGCCATGCCCGATCAGGTCATGGAGGCGATAAACGCCTCCATCGACGTGGACAAGCGCTTGGCCGAGCAGGACATCGCCGGCTCGAAGGCCCACGCCGCCATGCTGGCGCAGACCGGCGTGATCACGCAGGCTGACGAAGCCGCGATCCAGAAAGGGCTGGATCAGGTCCTGTCCGAAATTCGCGACGGAAAGTTCCAGTTTTCCAAGGCGCTGGAAGACATCCACCTCAATGTGGAATCGCGCCTCAAGGACATCGTCGGCGAGGCCGCCGGGCGGCTGCACACGGCAAGGTCGCGCAACGATCAGGTCGCGCTCGATTTCCGCCTGTGGGTCAAATCCGCGTGTGAGACGCGCCGCGACCAGATCACCGCGCTGATGAAGGCGCTTCTCGTGCAGGCCGAGGCGCACGCCGACACGGTCATGCCCGGCTTCACGCACCTGCAGACGGCGCAGCCCGTCACCTTCGGCCACCACCTGATGGCCTATGTCGAAATGTTCGACCGCGACCGGGGGCGTTTCTCCGACGCCATCGTGCGCATGAACGAATCTCCGCTCGGCGCAGCAGCGCTGGCCGGCACCGGCTTCCCCATCGATCGCCACATGACGGCGAAGGCGCTGGGCTTCGACCGTCCGATGGCCAACTCGCTCGATTGCGTTTCGGCGCGCGACTTTGCGCTCGAAGCGCTGAGCAGCGTTGCGATCTGCGCACAGCATCTCTCGCGCCTTGCCGAGGAGATCGTCATCTGGTCGTCGGCGCAATTCGGCTTCGTGCGGATGAGCGATGCGTGGTCCACCGGCTCCAGCATCATGCCGCAGAAACGCAACCCGGACGCCGCCGAACTCGTGCGCGCCAAATCCGGCCGCGCCGTGGGCTCGCTGGTGCAGTTGTTCACCATTATGAAGGGCCTGCCGCTCGCCTATTCGAAGGACATGCAGGACGACAAGCTGACGACGTTCGAGGCGTTCGACAGCCTCGATCTCAGCCTGCAGGCGATGACCGGCATGATCTCCACCATGACGCCCAACATTGAACGCATGCGCGCCAGCGCTTCCTCCGGCTTCTCGACCGCGACCGACCTCGCCGACTGGCTGGTGCGCGAACTCAACATCCCCTTCCGCGAGGCGCACCATATCACCGGCGCCGCTGTGAAAGCGGCGGAGACGGCAGGCGTCGCCCTGCCCGATCTGCCGCTGGGCGTGCTGCAGAAACTCGAACCACGCATCACCGACAAGGTGTTCGCGGTTCTGACGGTCGATGCATCGGTCGCCTCGCGCCAGAGCTATGGCGGCACGGCGCCAAGCCGCGTGCGCGAACAGGTGGCGGCGTGGAAGGGGAAGCTCTCGTAGGGTGTATTGAGGCGTAGCCGAAATGCACCTTTGGATCATGCGGCGCGAGGGTGGATTTCGCTTCGCTCAATCCACCCTGCAATACCCCCAATGCTCATCCGCCCCTACTGGAAAGCTTGACCCTGCCTGCCGCCCGTCAGAATACTCCGCCCATGCGTACAGTGCTCGTCCTTGCCGTATCCCTTGTCGCCCTGGCCGGTTGCGGCCTGCGGGGCGATCTCGTGCGGCCCATGCCGCTGTGGGGCGACCCGCCGCTGGACGGGCCCACCGATCCGCGCGTGATCCAGGCCGCCAAGGAAGCCGCCGCCGCCGAGCAGGCGCGCCTCGACGCCGAACAGCGCGCTGCGGACGCTGCCCGCGTCGAAGAGATGCGGAACGAGGCGAATCCCGGCAACGATACGCCTCCGCAATAATCGGCCGCCGGGACTCCAGTTGGGGACCTTTCGGGAGCGCGGCCGCCTGACTGGGGAGTTGCCCGTGAAGATATTCCATTTTGCCGGACTTGGCGGTTCGCTGGCCGTGGCGCTGGCCGCCTGCACGACCGCGCCGGCCATCCCTGCGGACGCGCCATCCGATCATCCGTGGGCCGGCGTCTATGGCGGCAGCTACACCTGCACCGACGGCGAGCATGGCTTCTATCTCGACATCACCAGCATCAGGCCGAAGGATGGCGGCGGGTTCGATGCGGACGGCGCGCTCGGCATCTTCCCGACGCTTGCCGGCGCTTCCGGCCCGGTCGGCAAGGTGGCGGGCAGCTTCGCCGTCTCGGGCACGATCGGCGCGGACGGCGCGATCTCGATGACGCCGGGCGACTGGCTGGTGGAGCCGGCGGGCTATGGCGCCGCCCATCTCGAAGGGCAGATCGCCACCGTCGCCTCCGGCCACGTCATCACCGGCAAGCCGGTCGTCCCCGGCAATCCCTCGGCCTGCTCGAACCTGATCGCGACGCAGTTCCTGCCGTAGGCTGCGGCCAGATTTCCCGACCGAACGCGGCGCGGAGCGACGATATCCGGGGTGACTTTCGCGGACGCTTCCGCTACCTCGCGTGGCCGGGGAATGGCTGGAACGCGACGATGAATCACTTTGGCTATCGCAATGGCGTCCTGCACTGCGAGGATGTCTCGCTCGAAGCCATTGCGCGCGAGCTGGGCACGCCGGCCTATGTCTATTCCGACGCCACGCTGCGGCGGCACTATCAGGTGCTGGCCGATGCGTTTGCCGGCCGGAATGTGCTGATCGCCTACGCCGTGAAGGCCAACTCGAACATCGGCGTTCTGGCGACGCTTGGCGCGATGGGCGCAGGCGCCGACACCGTGTCGGGCGGGGAGATGCTGCGCGCGCTCGAAGCCGGCATTCCGGCGAGCAAGATCGTGTTCTCCGGCGTCGCCAAGACGCACGACGAGATGCGCCTCGGCCTCAAGCACGGCATCCACCAGTTCAACGTCGAGAGCCTGCCGGAACTTCATCGCCTGTCCGCAGTGGCGCAGGAGATGGGCAAGCGCGCGCAGATCGCCTTCCGCGTGAACCCGCACGTCGAAGCGGGCGGCCATGCTCACATCTCCACCGGCACGCCCGAAACCAAGTTCGGCATCGCCTGGCACGAGGCCGAGCAGTTCTACGAAGAGGCCAGCCGCCTCCCCAATATCGAGCCGGTGGGCATCGCGGTTCACATCGGCAGCCAGATCATGCGCATCGATCCCATGCGGGCGGCATGGGACAAGGTGGTGACGCTGGCTCGCCGTCTGCGCGAGCGCGGGTTTGCGATCTCGCGGGTGGATTTCGGCGGCGGCCTCGGCGTGCCCTATCAGGACGGCGAAGACCCCGACAGCCCGACCATCTACGCCCAGCAGGCGCGCGAGGTTCTGGGCAAGCTGGACGTGCAGCTGATCCTGGAACCCGGCAGGCTGATCTCTGGAAATGCCGGAGTTTTGATCTCGCGGGTCGAGTACATAAAGGAACGCGACGGGCGCACCTTCGTGATCCTGGACGCCGGCATGAACGACCTGATGCGCCCCGCCCTCTATGGCGCGCACCACGAGGTACTCCCGGTCAGGACCCCCGCGATGGGCGCTCCCCGCAGCGCTGTGGACCTTGTAGGCCCCATTTGCGAGAGCACCGATCGGTTCGCCAAGGACCGGCCCATGCCCCCCCTCGAGGAGGGCGACCTGGTCGCCTTCATGACGGCGGGCGCATACGGCGCCACATTGTCGTCCCAGTATAATTCGAGACCGCTTATTGCCGAAGCTCTGGTTCGAGGCGATGCTTGCGTCGTCGTCCGCCGCAGGCCGACCTTCGACGAGATGATCGCCCTTGAAAGGGCGCCGGACTGGATCGCCCCATAGGCATACAGCCCAAGGGGTACAGCCCAGCAGGGATTTAGGTTGGCTGACGGATTTGGTCTCAGGAACAAGCTCGACGCCCGGATAGCCGCCGCGCGCCGCAGCCTTTTCTGGCCCGCCCTGGTCCAGGCCGCCCTGCCGGCCATCGTCTGGTTTACCATCTTCGCCGTGTTCTGGCTGACCGGCCTCTACACCGCCATGCCGCCCGAGTGGCAGGCGACCGCCGGCGTCGTGTTCTGGGTCGGCTTCGCCACCGTTATCCTGATCGGCCTCAAGGCCTGGCGCCGCCCCTCCGAAGACGAGGCGCGCGACCTGATCGACAGCGCCATAGAAGGCCGCCCGCTCAGCATCTGGAACGATCGCCCCGCCAAGGCCGACAGGCAGGGCATGACGCTATGGCGCGAGCATCGCGACCGCATGGCCGCCCTCGCCATACAGGGCCGCAAGCCCGGCGTGCGCGCGCAGTGGCGGCAGGCCGATCCGTTCTATCTGCGCTTTGCTGCGCCCGCCGTCCTGGTCGTCGCCGGCGTGGTGGCGAGCACGGCCGTCATCGAGCGGATGAACAAGGGACTCTTCCCCGATATCGGCGCGCTGTTCGGCGCCCATACGCTGAAGATCGAGGCGTGGGTGACGCCGCCCGCCTATACCGGCTCTGCGCCCTTCGTGCTGACGCCGGGCGAGATGGCGAAGGCGCCGGAAGGCTCTGAAGTCACCATCCGCATCATCGGCCCCGGCCGTCCGCAGGTCAGCGTGATGCCGGAAGACGCATCGCACGCGACGCTGAACCCCGAGCCCGGCATCGATGAAGCCTATGAAGCGCGCGTCGTCGTGCAGCAGGCCACGCGCATCGCCGTCAACTTCTGGGGCGAGCGCGCCAGCTTCCCCTTCACCGTCATCGACGACGCAGCGCCGACCGTCGCATTCGTCGAGCCGCCCAAGCTGGGCCAGGGCGACCGCACGGAGTTCAAATACACGCTGGGGGACGACTACGGCGTCGAGAAGCTGGAACTCATCAAGGTCCGCATCGACACGCCGAAATCGGCCGGCGTCGTCGAGGATGCGACCGTCATCGAGACGGTGAAGCTCGCCCCCACCGAGGAAGAAGGCAATTTCAGCCAGGATCTCGTGCGCGACCGCTGGGCCGGCCTGAACCTGATGGTGAAGCTGCGCGTCACCGACGCCGCCGGCCAGACCGCCGAGAGCGAGGCCGTGCCCTATCGCCTGCCCGAGAAAATCTTCCTGCAGCCCAACGCTCGCATGGCGCAGGAAGCGCGCCAGATCCTGCTGCGCAACTGGGAAGACTACACCACGCCCGAAGGCGCGGACAATTTCACGTCGGTTGCGGGCTCGGGCTATGACGCCATCGCGGTTGCGCCCGCCTCGCGCCTCACCTGGGCGCCGGAAGGCATCAAGCGTTCGGTGATGGTGCTCGATGCGATCACATGGCGCGCCGACGATTATTTCGAAGACCCGGTCATCTTCATGGGCCTGCGCAATGCGCGCGGCCTGATCGAGGCGGCGCATGACCGCGCCGAGGCCGAAGAAGCCGAGGCCCTGCTCTGGGACATCGCGCTGCGCGCCGAATATGGTTCGGTCGCCGACGCCGCCGCAGCGCTCGAGGCCGCCCGCCGCGCGCTGGAAGAAGCGCTGCGCCGTGGCGCGTCGGAAGAAGAAATCCGCCGCCTGATGGACATGTACGAACAGGCCATCGAGGACTATCTCGCGGCCCAGATGGCCGAGGCGCTGCGCAACGGCCGCGTCACCGATGGCGGCCAGCAGCAGGGCGGCATGTCTGGCGGGCCGCAACAGCTGGGCGACGATGAACTCACGCGCATGCTGCAGGCCCTGCGCGATCTTGCCGAGACGGGCGCACGCGATCAGGCGCGGCAGCTTCTGAACGACATGCAGAAGATGCTCGACCAGATGCAGAACATGCAGATCCAGATGGGCCAGGGCGGACAGGGCCAGCAGCAGGACGGCCCGATGAGCCGCGCGATGAACCGCGCGCTGCAGGACACCAACCGCGCGCTCAACGACCAGCGCGATCTCAACGACGCCACCGACGAAGCCATGCGCGAAGGCGGCGCAGAGCGTGGCCAGCAGCTTGCCGACGAACAGCGCCGCCAGCGCGAACGCCTTGAGCAACAGCAGCGCTCCGGCGGCGGCCAGCCGCAGCAGCCCGGCCAACAACAGGGTCAGCAAGGCCAGCAGGGCCAAGGTCAAGGACAACAGCCCGGCCAAGGCCAGGGCGAGGGCCAGCAAGGTCAGGGACAAGGCAACCAGCCCGGCCAGCAGCAGGGTCAGGGACAGGGTCAAGGTCAGCAACAGGGGCAAGGCCCCGGCGGACAGCCCGGCCGCCCCGGCGTTCGCGGCGACGGCGTCTACGGCCAGGAAAACGACCGCTCGCGCCGCCTGCTCGGCAACGCCATCGAGATGCAGCGCCGCGCGGAAGAAGCGCTACGCCGCGGCGACTTCGCAGCCGCGCGCGAAGCGCAACAACAGGCCATGTCCGCGCTGCAGGACCGCTCGGCCGAACTTGCGCGCATCAATGACGAGAACGACCCGGATTCGCGGGCCGAACGCGACGAGCGCGACATCCTCGGCCGCCTGAACGAAGGCACCAGCGGGCAAGGCGACGACGTCGAAATTCCCGACGAGATCGAACGCCAGCGCGCCCGCGAAATCCTCGACGAAATCCGCCGCCGCGCAGGCGACCGCGCGCTGACGAAAGAGGATCTTGAGTATCTGCAGCGGCTGCTGGAGCGGTTCTAGCCGCTTCGCGGCGTCA
>CAZGWV010000076.1:0-15216 GCA_964529555.1 uncultured Rhizobium sp. | reverse complement strand
ATCCTCGGCGTCGAGGCGCTGGCCGACTATCTCGTGAACGAGATCCAGAAGGTCTACCGTCTGCAAGGCGTGCCGATCGACGACAAGCACATCGAAGTCATCGTCAGCCAGATGCTGAAGAAGGTGGAAGTCTCCGAAGGCGGCTCGACCACGCTGCTCAACGGCGAAGCGGTCGATGCACTGGAGTTCGAGGAAGCCAACGCTGCCGCCATCAAGGCCGGACGTGAGCCCGCCAAGGGCTCGCGTGTCCTGCTCGGCATCACGAAAGCCTCGCTGCAGACCCGCTCCTTCTTCTCGGCGGCCTCGTTCCAGGAAACCACCCGCGTTCTCACGGAAGCGGCGATCCAGGGCAAGATCGATCCGCTGGAAGGCCTCAAGGAGAACGTCATCGTCGGCCGTCTCATTCCGGCCGGCACCGGCGGCGCGCTGCGCAAATACCGCAAGCTCGCCGGCGATCGCGACGTCCGCCTCAAGGAACAGCGCAAGGTCGCCCAGCCTGTTCCGGCGCTGCCGCCCGCCGAATAAGCGAGCGAACGCACTGAAGGTACAAAATGGCGGCGGTGGGTCTCTGGATCCGCCGCCGCTGTCTTTTCCGGCGCCGGCGTCTGTAGAATGCTGGCACGGGTCAGCCGATCATCTGGAGCGAGCCGGCATGCGTCTTTCATCGGGTCTTCTGGCGGCCTTGTTTGTTGCCGGCTCCGCAGCGGGCTGCGTGGCGGAGAAGCCGGCTGACGTCGTCGCGTCGAAGCCGTCCGTCACCGCGCGTATGGAAAAGCTGATGGAGGATGTTCGCATCCTCTCGGCGGACGACATGCAGGGGCGGTTGGTCGGGTCAGAGGGCGGAGCGAAGGCGCGGACATATCTCCTCGGACGCCTGGCGGAGATCGGCGTTGCGCCGGCCCTCGGCGCAAGTTTCGAGCATGGCTTCGCTACCAGGCGGGGCGGGCAAGAGGTTACCGGGGTCAATCTGCTGGCCGTGGTCAGCGGGACGGGCGGTTCGGACCGGGCGTTGGTGCTAATGGCGCATTACGATCATGTCGGCGTGCGCAATGGCCAGATCTATAACGGCGCGGATGACAATGCGTCGGGGACGGCCACCCTGCTGGCGGTCGCAGCGTCACTTAAACAGCAGGCGCCGCTGCATGATGTAATCCTGGCGCTGGTCGATGGTGAGGAGGGCGGTCTCAGCGGGGCCCGCGCAATGGTGGCCGATCCGGCGTTCAAGCCGCTGCTGGATCGGACTGTGCTGGCTGTGAACCTCGACATGGTGAGTCGCAGCGACAAGAACGAGCTTTATGCAGCCGGAGCGTTCCGGTTTCCGGCGCTGAAACCGTATCTGGAGCGGATCGCGTCCGCCGCGCCGGTCAGCCTGAAACTGGGCCATGACGACCCTGCGCTGGGCAAGGACGACTGGACCAGCCAGTCGGACCACATGGCGTTCCATGAAAAAGGTCGCGCCTGGGTCTATTTCGGCGTCGAGGATCATCCTGACTATCACAAGCCGACCGATGATTCTGCCGCGATTCCAGAGGACTTCTTCCGCCGGTCGGCCCAGACCATCGAACTGGCGGTGCGGACATTCGACCGCGAGCTGGAATCGCTTGCCGCTGAATCGGCTGGCGGCGGCAGGTAGGGACGAGCGCGTTCACCGGCCAGATCGTGCGCCGGCGGGCTCAGATTCAACCTCTTGCCGCACTTGACCCCGTTAGGGGAGGCCAGTATAGCCCCGGCTCACATTGCCGGACCGGCCGTGGATTCACGTCCAAACGCGGTTAAGGCAGTGTGTTTTAAGAGAGCGAAAGCCTCCTATTGAGTTCCGGCCGGGGCAGGCTAATGGCTTGTCGCGGCATATGTTTTTGCAGAAAGACACGCCGGTTTTGCCATGCGCGCCGGCGATTGGTGTGACGAGCGAGGGTAGATGCCTACGATCCAGCAGCTGATCCGCAAGCCGCGGCACGACAAGCCGAAGCGGAACAAGGTTCCGGCCCTGAAGGCCTGTCCGCAGCGTCGCGGCGTCTGCACGCGCGTCTACACGACGACCCCGAAGAAGCCGAACTCGGCGCTTCGCAAGGTCGCCAAGGTGCGTCTCACGACGCAATACGAAGCGGTCTGCTACATTCCCGGCGAAGGCCACAACCTTCAAGAGCACTCCGTGGTTCTCATCCGCGGCGGCCGCGTGAAGGATTTGCCCGGCGTCCGCTACCACATCCTTCGCGGCGTGCTGGATACCCAGGGCGTCAAGGACCGCAAGAAGCGCCGTTCGCACTACGGCGTTAAGCGTCCGAAATAAGCTAGGCAGAGTTCAACATGTCCCGTCGTCACCGCGCAGAAAAACGCCAGGTCCTTCCCGACGCCCAGTATGGCGATCAGGTCATCACCCGCTTTATGAACCAGGTGATGTACCAGGGCAAAAAATCAGTCGCCGAGAAGATCGTCTACGGCGCCCTGGAAACCGTTGCGCAGAAATCCAAGCGGCCGGCGGCCGAGTTGTTCCATGAAGCGCTGGGCAATGTCGCTCCGACCGTGGAAGTCCGTTCGCGTCGCGTCGGCGGCGCCACCTACCAGGTTCCGGTTGAAGTGCGTCCCGAGCGCCGTCAGGCGCTCGCCATCCGCTGGCTGATCATCGCCGCGCGCGCCCGTTCGGAAAACACGATGGAAGAGCGTCTCGCCGCTGAGATGCTTGACGCTGCCCACGGCCGCGGAACGGCAGTGAAGAAGCGCGAAGACACGCACCGGATGGCGGAAGCCAACCGCGCCTTCTCGCACTATCGCTGGTAATTCCCGCGCTGGTTGTCCAGCGGTCCAACGCGCAACGAATTCAGAGGGCTCCCCATGCCTCGCACGCATAATCTCCAGGACTACCGCAACTTCGGCATCATGGCGCACATCGACGCCGGCAAGACCACGACGACCGAGCGCATCCTGTTCTACTCGGGCAAGTCGCACAAGCTTGGCGAAGTGCATGATGGCGCTGCGACCATGGACTGGATGGAGCAGGAGCAGGAGCGCGGCATCACGATCACGTCCGCTGCGACGACCTGTTTCTGGCAGGACAAGCGTCTGAACATCATCGACACGCCCGGACACGTCGATTTCACGATCGAGGTCGAGCGCTCGCTTCGCGTGCTCGATGGCGCCGTTACCGTTCTCGACGGCAACCAGGGCGTCGAACCGCAGACGGAGACTGTCTGGCGCCAGGCGGACAAGTACAATGTTCCGCGCATCGTTTTCGCCAACAAAATGGATAAGATCGGCGCGGACTTCTACAACTGCGTCAACGATCTGGTGAAGCGTCTCGGCGTGAAGCCGGTTCCGCTGCAGCTGCCGATCGGCATCGAGTCCGGCTTCAAGGGCGTCGTCGATCTCGTCGAAATGCGCGGCATTGTCTGGAACGACGAGACGATGGGCGCCAAGTATGACGTCACCCCGATCCCGGAAGACCTGCTGGAGCGCGCGCAGGAGTATCGCGCCCAACTGGTCGAAGCCGTGGCCGAACTGGATGACGAAGTCATGGCTGCCTTCTTCGAAGGCAAGGAGCCTGATACCGCCACGATCAAGCGCCTGATCCGCAAAGCCGTGCTGACGGGCGCTTTCTACCCGGTGCTGTGCGGCTCGTCGTTCAAGAACAAGGGCGTCCAGCCGCTTCTCGATGCAGTTGTCGATTACCTGCCGTCGCCGCTCGACGTGCCGGCGATCAAGGGTATCGACCCCAAGGACGAGTCGGAAGTTGAACGTCCGCAGACGGACGATGCTCCGCTGTCGATGCTCGCCTTCAAGATCATGGACGATCCGTTCGTCGGTTCGATCACGTTCTGCCGCATCTATTCGGGCACGCTGAACTCGGGCACCACGCTCCTCAACTCCACCAAGGAGAAGAAAGAGCGCATCGGCCGCATGCTCGAAATGCACGCGAACGATCGGAAAGACATCAAGGAAGCTTTCGCCGGCGACATCGTCGCGGTGGCGGCGCTCAAGGAATCGACCACGGGCGACACGCTGTGCGACCCGGCTCACCCGGTCATCCTCGAGAAGATGGAATTCCCCGAGCCGGTCATCGAGATTGCGATCGAACCCAAGACCAAAGGCGACCAGGAAAAACTGGCGCTCGCGCTGCAGCGCCTGGCCGCCGAAGATCCGTCCTTCCGCGTTTCGACCGACCATGAGTCGGGCCAGACGCGCCTGAAAGGCATGGGCGAACTTCACCTCGACATCAAGGTCGATATCCTGCGCCGCACCTACAAGGTCGATGCGAATATCGGCGCGCCGCAGGTGGCGTACCGTGAAACGCTCGGCCGCAGGGCGGAGATCGACTACACGCACAAGAAGCAGACCGGCGGCACGGGCCAGTTCGCCCGCGTCAAGCTGGTGTTCGAACCGCTTCCGCCGGGCTCGGGCTTCGTGTTCGAGAACGAAATCGTCGGCGGCGCGATCCCGAAGGAATTCATCCCCGGCGTCGAGAAGGGCATCAAGTCGGTGATGAACTCGGGCCCGCTCGTCGGCTTCCCGGTCATCGACTTCAAGGTCAGCCTGATCGACGGCGCGTTCCACGACGTCGACTCGTCGGTCCTCGCCTTCGAGATCGCATCGCGCGCCGCTTTCCGTGAAGCCTCGGAAAAGGTGCAGATGAAACTGCTCGAGCCGATCATGAAGGTCGAAGTCGTGTCGCCGGAAGACTATGTCGGCACGGTCATCGGCGATCTCAACTCCCGCCGCGGCATGATCCAGGGGCAGGAGATGCGCGGCAACGCCACCGTCATCAACGCGATGGTGCCGCTTGCCAACATGTTCGGATACGTTAACAACCTGCGCTCCGCGACGCAGGGCCGGGCGAACTACACGATGCAGTTCGACCACTACGAAGCAGTGCCCAGCGCTGTCGCGAAAGAAGTGATTGAGAAGCTCAGCGGCTGATGAAGCCCAAACTGGCGGCCAACCCCCGCTGATTGAATCTACGGAGTAGGAAAATGGGTAAGGAAAAATTCGCGCGTAACAAGCCGCACGTAAACGTTGGCACGATCGGCCACGTTGACCACGGCAAGACGACGCTGACGGCGGCGATCACGATCGTTCTCGCCAAAACCGGCGGCGCAACGGCCAAGCAGTACGCCGACATTGACGCCGCGCCGGAAGAAAAGGCGCGCGGCATCACGATCAACACGGCTCACGTCGAGTATGAAACGTCCGAGCGCCACTACGCTCACGTCGACTGTCCGGGACACGCCGACTACGTGAAGAACATGATCACCGGCGCCGCCCAGATGGACGGCGGCATCCTGGTCGTGTCGGCTGCCGACGGCCCGATGCCGCAAACGCGCGAGCACATCCTGCTCGCCCGTCAGGTCGGCGTTCCGGCTCTCGTGATCTTCCTGAACAAGGTCGACATGGTCGATGACAAGGAACTGCTCGAGCTCGTCGAACTCGAAGTTCGCGAACTCCTGTCGTCCTACGACTTCCCTGGCGACACGATCCCGATCATCGCGGGCTCGGCCCTGGCTGCCGTCGAAGGCCGCGACCCGGAAATCGGCGAGCAAGCGGTTATGAAACTGATGGCTGCTGTCGATTCCTACATCCCCACCCCGGAGCGTCCGCTCGACCAGCCCTTCCTGATGGCGATCGAGGACGTGTTCTCGATCTCGGGCCGCGGCACGGTTGTGACCGGCAAGGTTGACCGCGGCGTCGTGAAAGTTGGCGACGAGATCGAAATCGTCGGCATCCGCGACACGCAGAAAACGACCTGCACGGGCGTCGAAATGTTCCGCAAGCTGCTCGATCAGGGCCAGGCTGGCGACAACGTCGGTATCCTCGTGCGCGGCATCGACCGCGAGCAGGTCGAGCGCGGCCAGGTGCTGTGCAAGCCCGGCTCGGTCAAGCCGCACAAGAAGTTCGAAGCCGAGGTGTACGTCCTCAACAAGGACGAGGGCGGCCGTCACACGCCGTTCTTCGCCAACTACCGCCCGCAGTTCTACTTCCGCACGACCGACGTGACGGGCATCGTCGAACTGCCGGCCGGCACCGAGATGGTGATGCCGGGCGATAACGTGAAACTCGTCGTCTCGCTGATCGCGCCGATCGCTCTCGAGGAGCGGCAACGCTTCGCCATCCGCGAAGGCGGCCGCACGGTCGGCTCGGGCGTCGTCGCCAAGATCATCGAGTAGCCGGACCGCCGGGCGCCTGCCCGGCAGTTCGCGCGCAAGCGCGAAGCTCGTGACTGAACACTGGAGAGGGCGTCAGGGAAACCTGGCGCCCTTTCGCTTTTTCAAGCCGTCGGATGCATCGCGCGAGAGATTCGAGCGCGGCTGACTGATTCCGGTTTTGTCTGGCTCGCGGAAGGCCGGGCTGTCGATGTTGCCGGCGCGGCCAGCATGGCTGCTGCGCCCGGATTGATTGTCAGATTTCTATCGGCCCGGACGCCTTTTTCCTGGCTCGCCGGAGTAGTGCGGCCGGTTCAACGTCTATTGCTTGAGCCCAAGCGAGAAATTCAAGCAGGCTCAGATTACGTTCGATGCTTTCCACCTTGCCGACGAAAGATGGCGGCTTCCCCAGCCTTGCGGCGACGTCGCGTTGAGTCAGCCCTGCGGATTTTCTGGCCTCGATGAGAGCATCGACGCAGGCGCGATGAACGGGAGAGGAAACCCATACGGGCATGAGAAAAGGCCAAAGCTGACCTTCCTGTTCTGGCTTGCTTTTGCGTTGCTCCCATCGTGGGAGCAAGAGTCTCGCAACTCTGATGCTCGGACATAACACTTGCATTCCTGGGACAGACCGGACACGGTCGCATGATCGCGCGGGGCTTCCGGTGCTTCTACATCAATCTTGATCGCAGCACGGACCGGCGCGCGTCGATTGAGGCGGAACTTGCCGGCGCGGGCGTTGATGCACAGCGTGTGGCCGGTTTCGACGGCAAGACGGATTTGGGGAAAGAGCCGACGACGTACAGCGCGTGGCGCCGCACGCTGGTTGGCTCGCAGCTCAACGGGGCGGAGATCGGCTGCACTGAGAGTCATCGCCGCGCGCTGCGAATGCTGGTCGAGTCGGGCGAGCCGTTCGGTGTGATCCTCGAGGATGATGTGCAACTGCTGCCCGGCTTTCGCGACGCGGTGACGGCTGTGGTGCGCGATACGGCCGGATGGGATGTCGTGCGGCTCGAATGGCGCAAGCCGGGTGTGCTGGCCGATCCGCAGGTGTGGACGCGGTCGGGGCATCGGCTCGTCGTGCCGAAGAACATGACTTATGGCAGCGCTGCGTTCCTGTACTCCAGGCGTGGCGCGAGGCGGGTGCTCAGACTACTCGACAGGGCCTATTTCCAGACTTCCGATGTGGAGATCGGCGCTCATTGCGGCTTGGGGTTCCGTGTCTTTCAACTCGACCCTCCGGTCGCGTGTGAGAAACCGATGGAATCCCTGCTCGGCAACAGACCCGAGCGTTTCGGCGGCGGCGATCGCGAGTCATCGCGACGGAACCAGCTGCAGGTTCTTGGCAATGGGCTGTATCGCGGCTGGATCAGCCTGCGCCGGCGCTGGTCGGCCAAGATCAACGCGGTGCGGATGCGGCGCGAAACGCAGCGGCTTCGGGAAAGCTTCCCGGTGGCTGGTTCAGGGGCGGCCGCGAGGATTGCCGAATAGTTCTCGATCCAATCCAGGGAAGGGCGTCAGGGAAACCTGGCGCCTTTTCGCTTTTTCGCACTCTATTATCCTCGTCGGCCGACAGGGGAGATTGCGATGCGAAGGGTTGGGACGGTTCTGGCACTGGCGCTGTTGGGCGGATGTTACAGTTCGCCGCCGAAGTTCTTCGATGAGGCTTGCAGGACCGAGACCGGCCAGCGCCGCTATGAAACACCTGAGCCAGCTGGGCTCGCCGTTCCTTACGGCGTGCAGGCGTTCGATGTTTTGGTCATCACTGGCGCCGAGTGGGTCGAATACAACGAAGGCGCCGTCTACGGACCTGCGGCGGACGTTTTCCGCGAGGGCGTGGGCCGCTATCGCATACGTTTGGCGAAGCTCGCCGAACCGGCCTGTCAGGAAGCGCTGCGGCAGGAAGGCTATGATCCGGCCACGCGGGCCTGGGTCGCGGCGCGAAGCCCGGACGCGCGCTACCGCGGCGCCATGCATGCCTGCGTGGAGGCCGAGCGGATCGGAGATCGGATCGAGGAGCTGTATCCGAGCGGCGGCCAATTTCCGACGCTGCAGGACAGGCTGAAAGGCTGGACTGCCCCTTATGTCTTTATCTTCGATTCCGAGATCGATCCGCGCAGCCTGCCTGATGCGTCTGTCACTCGCCGGGTCCAGCTGATCGTTCACCGTGAAACCGGCCGGCCGATTGTGGAGGCCATTGGATTTTCGTTCATGCCGAGGAACGACTGGTTTCTCCGTGTCACGGAGTGCGGATCGCCGGGATTCTCAAGTCGTCTCCAGATACCCGCAAATGTCTTTGTGCAGCCTGCGCCATGACTAGCCGCCACATTCCCGTCCTCGGCCTCTGGCTCCATCCAGGGCAGGAGGCGGTGATCGCTAGATTCGAGATAGCCGCGTCTTGAGCCACGTCGAGATCGCCGGGCAACCAGCCTTCTCAAATCCTGCCGCGTACGTTTCGGCGTCAATTGGCGGCGCCTTCAGCCTTGCACGGATCGCGGCAGCCGCTGCTAGCAGTCCCTCTTCGTCAATTTCAGCCAATCCAGCCAGCGCCTCATCCGGTGTCAGAATTTCCACGCCGAGGGGTGCAACAGCATCTGTCGGGAAGTCTGCGGTATTGTACGTGACAATAGCGCCGCCGGCCGCCAGCGCTGCGCGAACGACATGAACGTCCTCTGCGTCGGGCAACGTCAACGCCAGCGGTGGGAGGGCGTCTCTGGGCACATAGGCTTCTGGAAACCGTTCTCGAATGAGGTCGGCCGTGCGGCTGACGAAGTCCTGTAGATCGGGCCGGTTGTGGGCTAGCGCGCCGGTCCATTCGGCCTCTATGGTGTCTGTCCAGAAAATGCGTGCAACACCTGCTGCCCCGATCTGCAGCCACAAATCGCGCAAGCGTGCGGAGTAGAGGACGTTCGCGTCTAGAACGAAGCCCGATGGCATTACTTGTCGTAAAGCCCGGCGCTTTGGTTTCCTGCTACCATTTCGTCAAGCGCGGCTTCCCGAGCGGTTCGCAGCTTTTCGCGATAGGCCAGCACATCAGCCGTCTTGAGGCGGCGATGTGCGCCGAGAATCCTGAACGGAAGCATCTCTTCGTTCAGAAACCGTATCAGCGTGGGCCGGGACACGCCGAGCAGGTCGGCAGCTTCCTGCGTCGTGAGTTCGGCATCGAGCGCAATGACCGCCACGCCGCCGCCTTCAGCCATCGTCTCCAGAATACGTTCCATCGCAGCCGTTGCAGCTAGCGGCGCAGCCATGTCGCCAGTGATCGGCTTGCCATGGCGGAGCGCCTCCAGTGCGCGCCGCGCTTGGGCGGCCTCCTTCTGGGTAGAGGGACGTTCGATAAGGGTGTTCTTGGACATAACTCATTCCTAGCACAGAATCGAAAAAATCGAAAATCATCCATCTGTGCGTCCTGCGGCAGCTCGCCTCAAACGAGCGCTTGACGATCCAGACTCACGGGACTAATACCCCGGCTCGTTTCCGACCGGCTTGGCCGTACCCAGGGATTCCTGGGTAAACGTAAGTCACGGAAACAAAAGGAAAAACTCAACGAGTGCGGCGGCCCTCCGGGGGATTCTTCCCGGTCTGGCTGCTTTCACGCTGTTTCGGTGGTCCCGATGGCACAACAGAATATCCGAATCCGCCTGAAGGCGTTCGATCACAGGGCGCTCGACATGTCGGCGCGCGAGATCGTTTCCACCGCCAAGCGCACGGGCGCGCAGGTTCGCGGCCCGGTTCCGCTGCCGACCCGCACCGAGAAATTCACCGTCAACCGCTCGCCCCACATCGACAAGAAGTCGCGCGAGCAGTTCGAGATCCGCACGCACAAGCGCGTGCTCGATATCGTCGATCCGACCCCGCAGACCGTTGACGCTCTTATGAAGCTCGACCTCTCGGCCGGCGTCGCCGTCGAAATCAAGCTGGGGAACGGCTAATGCGCACCGGAGTCCTCGCCAAGAAAATCGGAATGACGCGCGTGTTCGCCGCTGACGGCGCCCACGTTCCGGTCACCGTTCTGTCGCTCGAAGGCTGTCAGGTCGTCGGCGTGAAGAAAGACGAAGTCCGCGAAGTCGACGTCACCAAGAAGGGTGAAAAGGTCGGCACGCGCAAAGCCAATGACGGCTACACCGCTGTCGTGCTCGGCGCCGGAACCCGCAAGGCCAAGAACGTCGCGAAGTCGCTTCGCGGCTCGTTCGCCAAGGCCTCGGTCGAGCCGAAAGCCATCGTTCGTGAATTCCGCGTTCCCGCAGACATGCTGCTCGAAGTCGGCGCGGAAATCAGCGCCGACCATTTCGTTTCCGGCCAGAAGGTCGATGTCGTCGGCATCACCAAGGGCAAGGGTTTCGCCGGCGCCATGAAGCGCTGGAACTTCGGCGGTCTGGAAGCCTCGCACGGCGTGTCGGTCTCGCACCGCTCGCACGGCTCGACCGGCCAGCGCCAGGATCCGGGCCGCGTGTTCAAGGGCAAGAAGATGGCTGGCCATCTCGGCACGGAGCGCGTCACCACGCAGAACCTCGAAATCGTCCGCACGGATGCCGCTCGCGGCCTGATCCTCGTGAAAGGCGCCGTTCCCGGCGCCCAGAACAGCTGGGTCGAGATCTACGACGCCGTGAAGCGTGACGCGCATAAGGATGCGCCGTCGCCGGCCGGCCTCGTCAAGAAGGAAGGCTGAGGCCGATGAAACTCGCAGTCGTCAAACTTGATTCCGCGAAAGCGGGTGAAGTGGAAGCTTCCGACGCCGTATTCGGCATTTCGGAAATCCGCTCGGACATCCTGCAGCGCATGGTTCGTTATCAGCTGTCCAAGCGCCAGGCGGGCACGCACTCCACGCAGAACCGCGACGATGTCTCGGTCACGACCAAGAAGCTCTATCGCCAGAAGGGCACGGGCGGCGCGCGTCACGGTTCGCGCAACGCTCCGATCTTCGTCGGCGGCGGCGCCGCTCACGGGCCGCACCCGCACAGCCACGCTCACGACCTTCCCAAGAAGGTCCGCGCGATGGCGCTCAAACACGCGCTCTCGTCGAAGGTGAAAGACGAAGCCCTCATCGTGGTCGATGCGTTCTCGGGCGAGAAGACCAAGGATCTGGTTGCCCAGCTCAAGAAGCTCGGCATCAAGAACGCCCTCTTCATCGGCGGCGCCGAGCTCGACGAGAAGTTCGCCAAGGCCGCCAGCAACATCCCCAACATCGACGTGCTCCCGCTCGCCGGCCTCAACGTCTACGACGTTCTGCGCCGCAAGACGCTGGTGCTGTCGCGTGAAGCGGTCGAAGGCGTGAATGCGCGCTTCGCCGAAGCCGAGAAGGCGTAATCAAGATGGCCGCTCCCAAAGCCCTCCACTACACGCGCCTGACGGCGCCGATCATCACCGAGAAGTCGACCCTGCTGTCCGAGTTCAACAAGGTTGTCTTCCGCGTGCCGCTCGAAGCGACGAAACCGCAGATCAAGGAAGCGGTGGAAGCTCTGTTCAACGTCAACGTCACTGGCGTGAACACGATCGTCGTCAAAGGCAAATCCAAGCTGTTCCGCGGTGTTCCGGGCAGGCGTTCCGACGTCAAGAAGGCGATCGTGACGCTCAAGGAAGGCCAATCCATCGACGTGACGACGGGGCTTTAAGTCATGGCGCTGAAGACATTCAATCCGACTTCCCCCGGCCGTCGCCAGCTCGTGCTGGTCGACCGTTCGGGCCTGCACAAGGGCGCGCCCGTCAAGGCGCTGACCGAGGGCAAGCATTCCTCCGGCGGCCGCAACAATCTCGGCCGTCGCACCGCGCGCTGGCGCGGGGGCGGCGCCAAGAAGCGCTACCGCATCATCGACTTCAAACGCCGCAAGTGGGACATGCCCGCGACGGTCGAGCGTCTGGAATACGATCCGAACCGCACGGCTTTCATCGCGCTCATCACCTACACCGATGGCACGCAAGCCTACATCATCGCGCCGCAGCGCCTCGATGCCGGCGACGTCGTGATCGCTGGCGAGAATGTCGACATCAAGCCGGGCAACGCCCTGCCGCTGAAGAGCATTCCGGTCGGCACGATCATCCACAATATCGAGATGAAGCCGCTCAAGGGCGCGCAGATCGCTCGTTCGGCTGGCTCGTACGCCCAGCTGGTTGGCCGTGGCGACGGTTACGCCCAGGTGAAGCTGTCGTCCGGCGAGGTCCGCCTGATCCCGGAAGCCTGCATGGCTTCGATCGGGGCGGTCTCGAACCCGGACAACATGAACGAAGTGCTCGGCAAGGCCGGCCGCAACGTTCACAAGGGCTGGCGCCCGCACGTTCGCGGCGTCGCCATGAACCCGGTCGACCACCCGCACGGTGGCGGTGAGGGCAAGACGTCCGGCGGACGTCACCCCGTCACCCCCTGGGGCAAGAAGACCCGCGGTCCGAAGACCCGCAAGAACAAGTCGACCGATCGCCTGATCGTGCGTCGTCGGCACAAAGCGTAACGGAGAGAAGCAAGATGTCCCGTTCCGTCTGGAAAGGCCCGTTCGTCGACGGCTACCTGCTCAAGAAAGCAGAAGCCTCGCGCGGTTCCGCTCGCCCGACGCCGATCAAGACCTGGTCGCGCCGCTCGACGATCCTGCCCGATTTCATTGGCCTGACCTTCCAGGTCCACAACGGCAAGCAGTTCGTGCCCGTGAACGTCTCGGAAGAGATGGTTGGCCACAAGTTCGGCGAATTCGCCCCGACCCGGAGCTTTCCGGGCCACGGCGGCGACAAGAAAGTCGCTCGTAAGTCGGGAGGCAAATAACAATGGGTAAGCCCAAGGCCCCCCCGAAGCAGGCGTCGAACGAGTCTCGCGCTGTTCTTCGCATGTACCGCATCAGCCCGCAGAAGCTGAACCTGCTGGCCCAGTCCATCCGTGGCCACAAGGTCGACAAGGCGATGGCTGAGCTGGAATTCTCGCGCAAGCGCGCCGCCGTCGATGTGCTCAAACTGCTGAAATCGGCCGTTGCGAACGCCGACAACAACCACGGCCTCGACATCGACAGCCTGGTCGTTGCCGAAGCTCACGTCGGGAAGAACCTGGTGATGAAGCGCATGCATGCCCGCGCACGCGGCCGTGGCGTTCGCGTCAACAAGCCTTTCTCGCAGCTCACCATCGTGCTCCGCGACACGTCCGTGGCAGCTCTTACATCTGAGGCCGCATAATGGGTCAGAAGATCAACCCGACCGGGCTTCGCCTCGGCATCAACCGCACGGCTGACAGCCGCTGGTACGCAGAGACTGCCGACTTCGGCCGCCTGCTGCATGAAGACATCAAGATCCGCAAGTACATCAAGGAGAAGCTCAAGCCGGCCGGCGTCAGCAAGGTCATCATCGAGCGTCCGCACAAGAAGTGCCGCATCACCGTTCACACCGCCCGTCCGGGCATGGTGATCGGCAAGAAGGGCGCGGACATCGAGACGCTGCGCAAGGCGATCGGCAAGCTCTGCAAGGACGAGGTGTTCCTGAACCTCGTCGAGATCCGCAAGCCGGAGACCGACTCGAACCTCGTCGCTGAAGATGTGGCGCGCCAGCTCGAGCGTCGTGTCTCGTTCCGCCGCGCCATGAAGCGCGCGATGCAGACGTCGATGCGCATGGGCGCCCAGGGCGTTCGTCTCACCGTCGCCGGCCGTCTCGGCGGCGCCGAGATCGCCCGCACCGAATGGTATCGCGAAGGCCGCGTTCCGCTGCACACGCTGCGCGCGGACATCGACTACGGCACGGCCGAAGCGAAGACGACTTACGGCATCATCGGCATCAAGTGCTGGATCTTCAAAGGCGAGATCATGGAGCACGATCCGATGGCGGTGGACCGCAAGCAGGAAGCGGCTGGCGAAAATCGCCCGCGTCGCGACCGCGAGCGTTCGGACCAGCGCGGTTAAGTGAGATAGAACATGCTTCAGCCCAAGCGCACAAAATACCGGAAGGCCTTCAAGGGCCGCATTCACGGGATCGCCAAGTCCGGCTTCACGCTGAACAATGGCAGCCACGGTCTCAAGGCCCTGGAACCGAACCGCATCACCGCGCGTGAGATCGAGGCTGCCCGCCGCGCTCTCACCCGCGAGATGAAGCGTCTCGGCAAGGTCTGGTGCCGCGTGTTCCCGGATGTGCCGGTGTCGAAGAAGCCGATCGAAGTCCGCATGGGCTCCGGTAAAGGCGCTCCCGAATACTGGGTGGTCCGCGTCAAGCCGGGCCGCATCCTGTTCGAGATCGACGGTGTTCCCGATGCGATCGCCCGTCAGGCGCTGACGCTCGGCGCAGCCAAGCTGTCGGTCAAGACCAAGATCGTCACGCGGGTCGGAGAGTAGGGCATGACCAAGATTTACGAAATCCGCAAAGACCTCGAGACCTGGCGCAAGGCGACCCCGGATCAGCTCCGCGATGAGCTGACGGACCTGCGCAAGGAACAATTCAACCTGCGTTTCCAGAAGGCCACGGGCCAGCTGGAAAAGACTTCCCGGATCGGCGACATCCGCCGCTCGATCGCCCGCATCGAGGCGATCCTGTCCGAGAAGTCGAAGCAGTCGGCGTAAGGAGAACACGATGCCAAAGCGTATTATGACGGGCACGGTCGTCTCCAACAAGATGGCGAAGACTGCCGTGGTGAAAGTCGAACGGACCTTCCTGCACCCGCTCTTCAAGAAGACGGTGCGGAAATCCAAGAGCTATCACGCGCATGACGAGAACAACTCGGCTCAGGTCGGCCAGATCGTCGAGATCCAGGAATGCCCGCCGCGCTCCAAGCTGAAGCGCTGGGAAATCCTTCCCACTAAAGGGGATGCCGCATGATCCAGATGCAGACAAACCTCGACGTCGCCGACAACTCCGGCGCCCGTCGTGTCCAGTGCATCAAGGTGCTGGGCGGCTCGAAGCGCCGCTACGCCTCGATCGGCGACGTCATTGTCGTCTCGATCAAGGAAGCCGCGCCCAAGGGCCGCGTGAAGAAGGGTGAAGTGAAGCGCGCGGTCGTCGTGCGTATCTCGAAAGACCTTCAGCGTCGCGACGGATCGGTGATCCGCTTCGACACCAACGCCGCCGTCCTGGTGAACAACCAGAACGAGCCGATCGGCACGCGCATCTTCGGGCCGGTTCCGCGCGAACT
>CAZGWV010000075.1:0-15437 GCA_964529555.1 uncultured Rhizobium sp. | reverse complement strand
CAGTTCGCCTGACGCAGTCTGGCGAACGTCCGTCGAACCACGAGGGCGTGCTCACGGGCGGTTGACCTGTCGCTACGGCATAACTTCCGGTTTGAGCGTTGAGTGCTAGGCTCCGGTCAACGGCGATAACAGCCGGCCGGGAGGGCGCCATGATCCGCAGCTGTGTGTTGGCATTCGCCAGTGTTCTCGCCCTCGCCGCTTGCGGGCCGACCGAGCCGCAGCCTGCGGCCGGTGCACCGGACGTCGCCGATCTTTCGGTGAAGGCGGGCGAGCGGACGGCGCTCGATGAATACGTCGCCAAGGCGGACCCGGCTTACAAGTGGGAGCTGATCGGCACGTATCCGGGCGATGGGCAGACGACCTATGTGCTGGAAATGACGTCGCAGACATGGCGCTCGGCGGCGGATGTGGACAGGCCGGTGTGGACGCACTGGATGACCATCGTGAAGCCCGATGTGGTGAAGCACGACAAGGCGCTGCTGTTCATCTGGCAGGGGGACAATACGGACCCGGCGCCGGTGAAGGCGCAGGACCGTTCGATCCGCATCGCGAAGGAGACGGGGTCCGTGGTCGCCGAAGTCGGCATGGTTCCGAACCAGCCGTTGCGGTTTACCGATTCAAGCGACAAGCCGCGCTGGGAAGATGACATCATTGCGTATACGCGCGTGAAGCACTTCTCGACCAGGGACGATGAGTGGCTGGTGCGGCTCGCCATGGTGAAGGCGGGCGTGAAGGCGCTGGATGCGACGCAGGAGTTCATGCAGTCGGAGGCTGGCGGCGGCGTTGCAATCAACGAGTTCGTCGTCTCGGGCGCATCGAAGCGCGGCTGGACGACATGGCTGGTGGGCGCGGTGGACAATCGCGTGATCGGCATCATGCCGACCGTGATCGACGCGCTGAACTCGGAAGAGATCACCAAGCATCATTTCGAGGTGCTGGGATTCTTTGCGCCGTCGCTGAAGGACTATGTGAATCACGGGCTGTTCCCGCACAGGATCGGCACGCCGGAGTATCAGGCCGTGCTGGGCATCGAGGACCCGTACAATTATCGGGCGCGGGCGCGGCTTTCGATTCCGAAGTTCATCGTGAATGCATCGGGCGACCAGTTCTTCCTGCCGGACAACTCGCGCTTCTATTACGAGCAACTGCCGCAGGAGAAGCGGCTGCGCTATGTCGAGAACGCGGCGCACAACCTTGCCGGATCGGACGCGCAGGATTCAATGCTGGCCTGGTACAATTCGGTGATCGCGGGGGCCAAGCGGCCCGACTATATCTGGAACAAGGTGGACGCGAACGGCATCGCCTTCAGGCCGATCGATACGCCGAAGGAAGTGAAGCTGTGGCAGGCGCATAATCCCAAGGCGCGCGATTTCCGCATCGAGAGCGTGGGGCCCATCTATACCTCGACCGTGCTGGAGCCGCAGGCGGACGGGACTTACTTCGCGCAGGTTCCGCTGCCGACCGAGGGTTATACCGCGTTCTTCGTGGAGGGGACCTGGGACAGCGGGATAGCCTCCGCGCCGTTCAAGTTCACCACCGAGGTGAGCGTGATTCCAGATACGACGCCGCACAAGTGGGAAGACGCGGCGGCGAAATATGCGGAGACGAAGAAGTAGGGCGAGTGATCGAGAGACCCCCTCCGTCTGGCGCGCAAGAGCGCGCCATCCACCTCCCCCACTTGCGTTGCAAGTGAGGGAGGCAAGGCGCCGGGGCCTTGCCTCCATCGATCGCAACGCGATCGGGGGAGGTGGCGCGCCGCATAGCGGCGTGACGGAGGGGGTCTATCGGTAACGACCTATCCGCGCATCGCCTTGCGGCGCGAGATCGCGGGGAGGATGCGGCGGTAGCTGTTCACGATGACGCCCATGCCGATGGGCTGGCTGGCGGCGTGTTCGAAGGTCTGGCGCATTTCGACGTCGGCGAAGAGCGGGCGGCCTCTTCCCAGCACGACGGGAACGATGGCGAGTTCGACCATGTCGATGAGGTTCTGTTTCAGCAACAGGCCGGCCGTGACGCCGCCGCCATAGAGCCAGATGTCCGTATCGAGATCCTGCGCGGCCATGCGGGCGCGGAGTTTTGCGAGGCCTTCCGCAGGATCGCCGGCATGGGCGTGGACGGTCTGCGGCCCCTGCTCCACCGGGCGCGAGGTGAGCACGAGGGCGGGCGTCTTGCCGTACATCCAGCCGCCCATGCCGATGGACTGGTCGTAGGTGGCGCGGCCCACGACGATGCCGCCGATCTGCTTCATCCACGGGCCGATGAATCCCACCGCGATCTTGCCATAGGGCGCGAGCCATTCATGCCCGCCATCGGGCGGCGCGATGAAACCGTCCATCGAGACGGCGACGTGATAGCGGACGAGGCGCATGGGCGGGCTCCGTTGTCCCCGTCCGCATCTGCGCATGGGAGTGCTGCCAGCCTGCTGTCAGCAGCAATCGGCGCCTGGTGCGGCTTGCCGATCGACCTGCGCCAGCCCAGTCTTGCGGCCTGCAAGGCAGGCTTGGAAAACAGGGAGGGCGGCCATGTCCGACATGCCAAGAAGAATCCGCATCGAGCAGCAGAGCGGGCTGGGCCTGATCTGGTTCATCGGCTGGCTGTTCACCATCGGCTACGCGAAGCTGAACTTCTGGGGCGGGATCGTGGGGATATTCGTGTGGCCGTATTTCCTGGGGGATCACATGGCGTCGGGGGCGGCGGCGCCGCCCGGCTGATCGACCAAAACAAACGGGCCGCGGAGGTGATCCGCGGCCCGCTGTGTTTCTGGATCAGATCGGAGCGGCTAGTGGGCGCCGCCCGCCATTGCGGCCAGCATCATCAGGGCGACGATGTTGGTGATCTTGATCATCGGGTTCACGGCGGGGCCCGCCGTGTCCTTGTAGGGGTCGCCGACGGTGTCGCCGGTGACGGAAGCCTTGTGGGCGTCCGAACCCTTCTTGTGGACGACGCCGTCCTTGTCGCGGAAGCCGTCCTCGAACGACTTCTTGGCGTTGTCCCACGCGCCGCCGCCCGAGGTCATCGAGATGGCGACGAAGAGACCCGTGACGATGACGCCCATCAGCATCGCGCCGACAGCCGAGAGGGCCTGGCCGACAGCGGCGGCCTGGTCGAGGCCCGTGGCGGCGCCGATGCCCCAGATGGCGACGAACAGGACGATCGGCGACAGCACCGGCAGCAGCGACGGGACGATCATTTCCTTGATCGCGGCCTTGGTGAGCATGTCGACGGCCTTGCCGTAATCGGGCTTGGCCGAGTAGTCCATGATGCCCTTGATCTCGCGGAACTGGCGACGGACCTCTTCCACGACCGCTTGCGCGGCGCGGCCGACGGCCATCATCGACATGCCGCCGAAGAGGAACGGCAGCAGGCCGCCGAACAGCAGGCCGACCACGACATACGGGTTGGACAGCGAGAAGTCGGCCGCAACGCCATAGAGGAGCGAGCCTTCGGCAGCCCTCTCCGCGAAGTGGTCGAGGTCGGCGGTGAAGGCGGCGAACAGCACGAGGGCGCCGAGACCGGCGGAGCCGATGGCGTAGCCTTTCGTGACGGCCTTCGTCGTGTTGCCCACGGCGTCGAGCGTGTCGGTCGTTTCGCGGACCGAATCGTCGAGGCCCGACATTTCGGCGATGCCGCCGGCGTTGTCGGTGACCGGGCCGAAGGCGTCGAGCGCGACGACCATGCCGGCGAGCGCCAGCATCGTGGTGACCGCGATGCCGATGCCCATGAGGCCAGCCATCGTGTTGGCGAAGATAATGCCGCCGATGATGATCACGGCCGGAACCGCGCACGCTTCGAGCGAGACGGCGAGGCCCTGGATGACGTTGGTGCCGTGGCCGGAAACCGACGCCTGGGCGATGGACCTCACCGGACGATAGCCGACGCCGGTGTAGTATTCCGTGATCCAGACGATGAGGCCCGTGACGACGAGACCGGCGACGCCGCACCAGAACAGGTTCATGGCGGGAAGGTCGGTGCCCAGCGTGTCCGTCATGGTGACGGTGGTGGCCATCGGGTCGCCCAGCGCCAGCCAGATCGCGCCGTAGAGCGCGGGAACGGACAGCACGGCGGAGGCGATGAAGCCCTTGTAGAGCGCGCCCATGACATTGCGCGAGCCCGACGACAGGCGGACGAAGAAGGTGCCGATGATCGAGGTGACGATGCACAGGCCCGCGATGGCGAGCGGCAGGATCATCATGCCGGACTGAGCCGAGCCAGCGAAGTAGATCGAGGCCAGAACCATAGTCGCGACGATCGTGACCGCATAGGTCTCGAACCGGTCGGCCGCCATGCCGGCGCAGTCGCCGACGTTATCGCCGACATTGTCTGCGATGGTGGCGGGGTTGCGCGGATCGTCTTCCGGGATGTTGGCTTCGACCTTGCCCACCATGTCGCCGCCGACGTCGGCGCCCTTGGTGAAGATGCCGCCGCCGAGACGGGCGAAGATGGAGATCAGCGAAGCGCCGAGGCCGAGGGCGACCATGGCGTCGATGACGGTGCGGTCGTTGGCCGGGATGACGCCTGTGCCGTTGGTGAGCAGCGCATAGTAGCCGCCGAGGCCGATGATCGCGAGGCCCACGACGAGCATACCGGTGACGGCGCCCGACTGGAAGGCGACGCTGAGGCCCTGGGCGAGGCCCTTGGAGGAGGCCTCAGTGGTGCGGACGTTGGCCTGCACCGAGATCTTCATGCCGATATAGCCGGCGGCGCCCGAGAGCACCGCGCCGATCAGGAAGCCAACGGGGGCCTGCCAGTTGCGGAAGAAGATCGCGACGAGCACGAAGACGACGGCGCCGATGATGGCGATCGTGCGGTACTGACGGTTGAGGTAGGCGTTGGCGCCTTCCTGAATCGCTTTCGCGATCTCCTGCATCTTTGCGTTGCCGGTGGGCAGCGCCATCAGGCGCTGGGTCGTGATTGCCCCATATGCAAGCGCGACCGCGCCTGCGATGATGGGAAGCCATAGCGAAAGTTCGCTCATCGTCATCCTCTATCAGGTTGAAAATGGACGACTTCCCACGCAACTCCCCCAGAGAGTCGCGGTTGGCCCGCCCGCAAGGTGGGCGGAAGATGCCCAACTTGGCCTTGTCAGGCAAGATTGATCGTGGCCGGTTTGGCGGTCACGCGGATGCCCTAAGGGCAACCCCTGATGCCGCCCCTTATACCGTGGCGTCTTTCACGGGGAGATTGAGTTGACGAGCGCGTCATGCTGGAAGGGCGCATGCCAGCCGCCTTCCCCTTCAACATCGCGACACGCACGCCGCCGATCCTGATCGCGGTCGTGGGCGTGATGCTGGGCTGCATCATGGATGCGATGGTGAAGACGCTGGGCGCGGCCTATGGCGTCGTGCTGATCGCGGCGGGGCGTTATGTTTTCGGCACGATGTTTGCCGGCGCGGCGCTGGCGGCGACGAAGGCGAAGCTGCCGGATGGCGCGGGCCTGCGCCGGCATGCGCTGCGCGCGGTGATCATCGCGGCCTGCTCGCTGCTGTTCTTCAACTGCCTCACCATCCTGCCGATCGCGGAGGCGACCGTGCTGATCTTCTGCGCGCCGCTGATGATCGCGCCGCTGGCGCGGCTGATCCTGGGCGAGCGCATCCGGGCGATGGCGGCGGTGGCGCTGGGCGTCGGCTTTGTCGGGATGGTCGTGACGGTGCAGGGCGCGGAAGGCGGCGGCGACGCGGCGCGGCGGCTGGAGGGCGTGTTGTCCGGCGTGTTCGCGGCGGGGCTTTATGCGCTGTCCATGGTGTTGCTGCGGCAGCTGGCGCGGAATGACAGCGCGGTGACGACGGCGTTTCTCAGCAATCTGTTTCCGGCGGTCTATCTCGTTCCGGTCGCGCTGTTGCTTGGCGCCGCGCCGCAGCCGGCGGACCTGCCGCTGTTTGCGATGACGGGTCTGACGGGCTTCGCGATGTGGTTCATGCTGACGGCGGCATATGCGCGGGCGCCCGCGCAGAACGTTGCGCCGGCAGAGTATACCGCGCTGATCTGGAGCGCCCTGCTCGGCATCATGTTCTTCGCCGAGACGCCGCGCTGGCAGGTGTGGACGGGCGCGGGCGTGATCGTGCTGGCGGTGATGATGGCGGCGTGGGACAGCCACCGCGCGAAACAGCGCGAGCTTGCGCAAGCGGCGATCAGAGCTGGCGTCCCTTGAAAAGAGAAGCGCCCCGCAGATGAACCGGCGGGGCGCTTTGTCCTTCGGAGGGACGGTCGAACTATTGGGCGCCGGGATTATCCCTGAGCCAGCTTTCCTTCGCCTTGGCGATCTCGTCCGGCGTGCAGGCGCCCTGATAGGTCGCTTGCGCCTTCATCGAGAAGCCGACCGGGATCGGGCCGAGATCGGCGGAGCCCTTGGCGTGAATGGTCATCGACTTGTCGGTGTGCAGCAGCGTGGCGTCGGCCTTGCCGGTGGTCTTGCCCGCGCAGATGAGCTTGAACAGGTAGCCGCCCTTGATCGCGCGGACATTGTCGACCGTGCAGCCCTTCTGGAGATCGCTCGCCAGCTTGGACAGCGTGATCTTCGCTTTTTCCGGGATGAGGCATTCGAGGTTTTCTTCCTTGATCGGAATGCCGGCGAGGCTGGTTTCCTGCATCCATTTGTACTTGCCCGGAGTGACCTGGACCGAGCCGTCCTTCAGCGTGTCGGCGGTTGCGCCGCACACGGCGAGGAGGGCCACGCCAGCGGTAATCAGAAGCCTCATCGTCAATCTCCTACGGCCCGTATCCGGGATGCGCTGACCGACTCGAAATGGCCTGCGCTCATGTCGTTATTGCCGGGTTCCACATGAACGCGGCCCGAATGAGGCGGCCGTCAAGCCGTCACAATCACGACGCACGGTAGCCACGGACCGGCAGCACCGCCATGAGGATAGCTCCCGCGACGTATCCGCCAAGGTGCGCCTCCCAGCTGACGGCCATGCCGAGAGCATAGGGCGCCACAAATACGAGCAGCACGTTGATCAGGGCGAAGACGGCGGTGAACGTAACGAATTCACGGGCCCAGAGCGGGCGCTTGCCGCCCCACGGGTCGAGCAGGAAGGCGGCGGCCATCAGGCCGGACGTTCCGCCCGACGCGCCGATCAGGATGGGGCCGTTCGCATCGGCGAGCGCAAGATAGAGCGCGGAGCCGGCGACGACGGAACCGACGAACAGCAGCATCCACAGGCCCCAGCCGAACACGTCCCTGCCGAAGGCGCGGGCGACGGGCGTGCCGAAGGCCAGCAGCATCAGCGAGTTGATCATTACGTGCGTCCAGTCGACATGGAGCAGCGCGGTCGAGACCAGCGTGATCAGGCCGGAAAGATGATCGGAATAGACGTAGGGCGACCCCGCCGGCGCCCAGAAGCGGCCGGGGATCACCGCGTAGTTTTCAAGTATCTGGTTCTGCTCCTGAACGGGCGAGAAGGTCACCAGCGCGTGGAGCGCGACAAGCAAGCCCGACATCAGGATCACCAGCAAGGGCGCATTGAGGATGGGCTGGCGCTTGCCGGTGTCGTTGTGGGGCATGTCGGTCCGATCGGTCATGCAACGAACATGGAGGCTGGGCGCGGCGGGGGCAATGGGGCTGGAGCCCCTTCCCCATCCTCGCCCCCGGCACATCCACGCCATGCTTCGAGGCGGCGGTGAGAGGGTGGGTGACCATCGGGATTTCCGGCTGCGGGCCGGCGTGCGCCTGCCTGATCCGAATATCGCCGTTTGCCCGCTTGTAGAGGGTGAGAGGCTATCCTCGGCGGGAGGCAAATGATGCGTGCTGCAATTCTTGGCATGGCTGCTCTGGCGGCGCTCGGCTTCGCCGGTGCGGGGGCGGCCGAGGCGCAGGACGCGAGCCAGACCTATGGGCGCGCGATCGGGATGATGGAAGGCGACCCGGATGCGGCGTGGGCGCTGCTGAAGCCGCTGGCCGATGGCGGACATGCGCCGTCGATGGCGGCGGTAGGTTCGATGCTGGCGAATGGCGCAGGCGTGGCGGAGGATCCGGTCGCGGCGCGCGACTGGTATCGCCGGGCTGCGGAGGCGGGCTCGGTGACCGGCATACGCGCCTATGGCGGGATGCTGCTGCAGGGCGAAGGCGGGCCGAAGGATGCCGCGCTGGGCATCGGCCTGCTGCTGATCGCCATCGACGCGGGCGACGCGAATGCGGAGATGCTGCTGTCGCTGGTTCGCGAGGACGAGTTTCCCGGCGAAGAAGCCGTGCTGGAAGCGCGCGACACCTGGCTGAGGGCGCGAGGCGCACAGTAGGCGCGAATGAAAAGGGCCAGCCCTTGCGGACTGGCCCTCGCATTCTGGTTCGCTGCCGGCGCTAGTTCTTCTTGCGATCCACGAGGCGGTTGGACTTCGACCACTGCATCATGGCGCGCAGTTTTTCGCCGACTTCCTCGATGGGGTGGTTGCTCATCTTGTTGCGCATGGCCTGGAAGGACGGCGCGCCGGCCTGGTTTTCGAGCACCCAGTCGCGGGCGAAGCGGCCTTGCTGGATGTCTTCCAGCACTTTCTTCATCGCGGCCTTGGTGTCGGACGTGACGATGCGCGGGCCGGTGACGTATTCGCCGAACTCGGCGGTGTTGGAGATCGAGTAGTTCATGTTGGCGATGCCGCCTTCATAGATCAGATCGACGATCAGCTTCACTTCGTGGAGACATTCGAAATAGGCCATCTCCGGCGCGTAGCCGGCTTCGACGAGCGTTTCGTAGCCGGCCTTGATCAGTTCGACGAGGCCGCCGCAGAGCACGGCCTGTTCGCCGAACAGGTCCGTCTCGGTCTCTTCGCGGAACGAGGTCTGGATGACGCCGGCGCGGGTGTTGCCGATGGCTTTCGAGTAGGAGAGCGCGACAGCTTGCGCGACGCCCGAGGCATCCTGATGGATGGCGATGAGGCCCGGCAGGCCACGGCCCTGCGTGTACTGGTTGCGCAGCGTGTGGCCGGGGCCTTTGGGAGCGGAGAGCGACACGTCCATGTCGGCGCGCGGGCGGATGAGGCCGTAGTGGATGTTGAAGCCGTGGCCGAACATCAGGTGCTGGCCCTTGCGCGTGTGCGGCTCGATCTCGTTGGCGTACATCACGGCCTGCTTCTCATCGGGCGTGAGGATCATCATCACGTCGGCCCATTTGGCGGCCTCGGCGGGCGTGACGACTTTCAGGCCTTCCTGTTCGGCCTTGGGCTTCGACTGCGAGTTCGGCTGCAGGCCGACGACGAGATCCTTCACGCCGCTTTCGCGCAGGTTGAGCGCGTGGGCATGGCCTTGGCTGCCATAGCCGATGACGGCGACCTTCTTCGACTGGATGATGCCGAGATCGGCGTCCGCTTCGTAGTAGACTTTCATCGTCGTTACCCTTGTTAGCCTTCCTGGGGCAATTTGGCCGCCCCATTACGCGAACGGCCGCAATACGGAAACTGTTTTGGTCGTTTAGTCCGGCGCTCAGCCCGGCCGCCCTTCGGGGTCGGGCGTGGGCGGCGCAACCGGCGATAGCGGTTCGGGGACGCTCATATCCATCGTGACCTTGAGTTCGCCTGCGGCGTCCCTGCCCCAGACCGTGACATAGCGGCCCTTCTCGATCGTCTGGTCGCCCATGCGGATCGTGTAGAGGCCGGTGGTGACGGCAAGATCGCCGGAGGCCGAGCCGTGGCCGCCGTCAGGCGCCCAGTCGATCATAAAGCCCGGAGGCGAGCGGTCGAAGCCGGCGGCGATCGCCTCCGCCCCCTGCACCACCGCGCCAGGCGACAGGAATTTCGAGTTGCTCGCGTGCATGTATTTGAGGAAGGCGGGCTTGAGGCCCTCGGCCTTGGCCATCGCGGCGAAGTCGCGGTCGGCCTTGAGCGCGTGTTCGAGCGTCGCCTCGGCGCCGGCGACGGCTTCAACGCGGCTCGTTTCGGCGCCGCCAATGGCGACTTCGCCCGAGCAGGCGGCCGCCAGCGACACCAGCACGGCGCCGAATGCGTAGCGATAGCTCGCGCGTTTCATCCTGCCTTTTCCTTCCCCCGTTGAATGCTGAGCACGCCCGTGCGCGAAACCTCGACGAGACCGAGGGGGCGCATGAGTTCGACGAACTGGTCGATCTTGTTCGAGGCGCCGGTGATCTCGAAGATGAAGCTCTCATTCGTGGTGTCGATGACGTGAGCGCGGAAGATTTCGGAAATGCGCAGGGATTCGACGCGCTTCTCGCCCGTGCCGGCGACCTTGACGAGGGCAAGCTCGCGCTCGATGCCGCCGGTGGAGTTGGTGACGTCGATCACCTTGGCGACGGGGACGAGGCGAAGAAGCTGCTGCTCGATCTGTTCGAGCACATGATTTGTGCCCGACGTGACGATGGTGATGCGCGACTGGTGCGCGTTGCGGTCGATCTCGGCGACGGTGAGAGATTCAATGTTGTAGCCGCGCGCGGAGAACAGGCCGACCACGCGGGCGAGAACGCCCGGTTCGTTGTCGACGATGCAGGCCAGCGTGCGCCGTTCGACCAGCTCTTTCGAGGGCGTCATGTCGTAGGCGGAGGCGGGATCCTCGCGGCCGTTCTGGGGCGTGGAGCGTGTGCGCGGCGCACGGGACATCAGGTCGTTCCCTTCGTGGCGGGCTGGAGCGGGAAGACGCCGCGCCCGGTAAGGTCGTGGATAAGGAGATCGTGCTTCCCGCCGATGGCGGGCCAGCGGCCGATCCCGAATCTGTCGAAAGCATCCTGCATCAGCGGTCCGCCTGGGGTTTCATGCGATCGGCGCCGCAGGCTTCGAGGATGGAGACAGGGATGGAATAGGCTTGCCAGATGGTGTGCGTGGGAAGCGCGAGCGGCGGACCATCATTCGGCGTGACGTGGTCGACCAGCTTCTGCGTATCCGCAACGATGCTGACGGCGGCGATGTCTGCGCAATCGCCGCCGGGCGTGGGGCGTTCGAAATAGTTCTCGGCGCCCTGCGCGCGTATGAAGGTCCAGCCCGCCGTGGCCATCGCGCTGGTGAAGTCGGGAGCGAGTTGGCCGCCGGCATTGTCATGGACCGAGAACAGCAGGCAGACCATCTTGGGCGGCGTGGTGTAGTCGGGCGCGATGATCGTCTCGCAATTCTCGATCACCTGCATGCCGGCGGGCGGAACGAGATTGATGACGCCGGGCAGCAGCGCGCCGGGCGGCGGGCCGCCGGCGAGATCGCCGGGCGCAAGGCCGGCATCGTCTGGCGCGGGCGAAGACGCCGGGGCGGACGGCGCGCCGTCAAGCTCGGGCGACGGCTCGCAGGCGGCCAGCGCGAGGAAGGCGCAAGTGATGGCGGCAAGACGCATTTTCACACCAGCATCTTACCAGCTTCGCCGATTTCGTCGCCGGTGATCTTGCCGAGGATCATCTCGTTGTGGGCGGCGCCCGAGGGGATCATCGGGAAGCAGTTTTCGGCTTTCTCCACGCGGCAATCGAACAGCACGGGCTTGGGCGTGTTGATCATTTCGAGGATCGCGCCGTCGAGCTTGGCCGGGTCGTCGCAGCGGATGCCGTGGCAGCCGAACGCCTCGGCCAGCTTCACGAAATCGGGCAGTGCGTCGGAATAGGAGTGGGAATAGCGCTCGCCATGCAGCAGCTGCTGCCACTGGCGGACCATGCCCATCCATTCATTGTTGAGGATGAAGATCTTCACCGGCAGGTCGTGCTGGATGGCGCAGGACATTTCCTGCATCGTCATCTGCACCGAGGCGTCGCCCGCGATGTCGACGACCAGCGCATCGGGGTGCGCCGCCTGCACGCCGATGGCGGCGGGCAAGCCATAGCCCATCGTGCCGAGGCCGCCCGATGTCATCCAGCGGTTGGGCCGGTCGAAGTGGAAGAACTGCGCCGCCCACATCTGGTGCTGGCCGACTTCGGTGGTGATGTAGACGTCCTTGTCCTTCGTGAGTTCGTAGAGGCGCTCGATGGCGTATTGCGGCTTGATGAGCTGTTTCGACTGCGGATAGGCGAAGCCCTTGCGGGCGCGCCACTGGTCGATCTGGGCCCACCACGGCTTGAGATCAGGCGACTTGCCCGACGTCTTCGACCACGCCTTCGACAGCGCGGCGAGCGCCTTGCCGCAGTCGGCGACAATCGGCACGTCGACGCGGACATTCTTGTTGATCGAGGAGGGGTCGATGTCGATGTGAATCTTCTTCGAGCCGGGGGAGAACGCATCCAGCCTGCCCGTCACGCGATCGTCGAAACGCGCGCCGACGCACAGCATGACGTCGCAATCATGCATCGCGTTGTTGCTCTCGAACGAGCCGTGCATGCCGACCATGCCGAGCCATTGCTTGTCCGACGCCGGGAAGGCGCCGAGGCCCATCAGCGTGGACGTGACGGGCCAGCCGGTGGCTTTCGCAAGTGCGCGCAGGGCTTCGGACGCGGCGGGGCCGGAATTGATGACGCCGCCGCCGGAATAGATGATCGGGCGCCGGGCGCCAGCCATCAGGGCGGCGGCTTCCTCGATGCGCATCGCCTGCGGCTCGGAACGCGGATGGTAGGTGCGGTGTTCGATCGCCCTGGGGCCGACATATATGCCTTTGGCGAACTGGACGTTCTTCGGAATGTCGATCACGACCGGACCGGGGCGGCCCGTGGTGGCGACGTAGAACGCCTCATGGATGACCCGCGCGAGATCGTTCACGTCGCGGACGAGATAGTTGTGCTTGGTGCAGGCGCGCGTGATGCCGACGGTGTCGGCTTCCTGGAAGGCGTCCGTGCCGATGAGGTGCGTGGGCACCTGGCCGGTGATGACGACCATCGGGATCGAATCCATCAGCGCATCCGTGATCGGCGTCACCATGTTGGTGGCGCCGGGGCCGGACGTCGCCAGCGCAACGCCGCACTTGCCGGTGGAGCGGGCATAGCCCTCCGCCATGTGGCCGGCGCCCTGCTCGTGCCGGACGAGGATGTGGCGCACCTGCTGCTGGGCGTAGATGGCGTCATAGATCGGAAGGACGGCGCCGCCGGGATAGCCGAAGATGGTGTCGACGCCCTGATCGGCCAGCGCGCGGAGGACGATCTCGGCGCCCGTCAGCGTCTCGGCGGCCTCGGCCTTCGAGGATTGGCTTTCGGTCTTGCTGCTTCCGTCCATCTTCGCCGCTCGTCGTTCTGGTGGGCCGGGTGTGGACCCGAGGAAAAAGAAAAAGGGCCACTGGGGCCCTTTGGTGTGCGTCTCGCCGTTCGGTCCGGTGGATTACCGGGCCGGCGGCGAGCCAATTACGAGTACGAGGGCCACGCGGCGCTCGGACATGGGTTATTCTCCCAAGTTCAATACAGAAAAGGCCAATACCGTTTCACAGGCGCAGCGTCAACGGGGCCGGAAGGGCAAGATTTGACCTGAGGATTTCGATCCAGCCAGTTGCACTACGGGAATTACTCCCGTAGTGCAACTTCAGATTTTCCGGTTGCACTACGGGAGTAATTCCCGTAGTGCAACCGCAAGATGCGCGCGATCCCAGCCACTCTGCAGACAACGTATGCGAACCTCGTTCAGGCGCATCTGAATCGACCCGCTTTCGAGTTCCAGGGCGCGCCATTTACCATGGTGCGTAAAGGGAAGACCTACTGGTATGCAAACCAGCGGTCAGAGGACGGAACAACTTCGCGTCAAAGATACATTGGGCCAGACACGGACGAGATGCGGGTCCGCATCGACGCCATGAAGACGCAACAGCAGAGTCAGGCAGACTTCCGAGCGCACTCCTCGTCGCTGGTCGCACAGCTGCGCGCCGGCGGGATCGCGGGCCCCGACCGAAAGACAGGTCCAATCCTCCGAGCGCTCGTGAATAGCGGCGCATTCCGACTAGGGGGCACGCTCGTGGGAACGCATGCGTTCCGCCACTACGATCTGGTGCTCGGTGCATACCTGTCCGACTCGACGGCCTGGATCGCACAGACCGACGACATAGATGTGGCGAGCTTCCATACGCTGTCGATGGCCATCGAAGATACAACCGATCCACAAGTTGCAAAGGCTCTCGGTACGCTCGATTTCAGACCCGTGCCGACAATCGGAAAGACGCCTCCGACGACATGGACGCTCGCTGACGGAAGCTACGCGATCGACTTTCTGACGCCCTCGTTCAGCGAAGAAGACAAGCCCGCACATATTCCGACATTGGATATCTGGGCCAAGCGTCTGCACTTCCTCAACTACCTTATCGCTGATCCGATCCCCGCAGTCTCTCCCTACATGGAGGGTCTGCTGATTCAGATCCCGCAACCGGCGCGCTATGCGATTCACAAGCTGATCATCGCCCAGCGCCGCAAGGATTTTGCGGAGGCCAAACGGCGCAAAGACATTGAACAAGCCCGATCACTGATATGGGCCATGTCGGAAGATCAGCCCTATGTGCTGGCGGCAGCAATAAAGGACGCCGATCGGCGCGGAAAGAAATGGAAGGCGGCGCTGGACCAGGCGCTAACTCTGCAAATCATCCCCGACGATCCGATACAACCCGGCGACTCTGCCGAATTTCACGGGAAGGCGCTCGGCGGAGCATCCGTCCGACTTCGCATATCCGGCAGCGCGCTGGTGCTGCTCGCTGGAGAAGACAAGGACACGCTGTTCTTAGCCAAGAAGCATCGGGACAAAATTGAAAAAATGTTCCGCACGCGCTTCAGATCGAATCCAGCGGAAAATATCCTCCTAACATCCCAGGATCTGCCAGCCGCCTAACCCACCCCCACCTCTTCCCACAGATCCGCGATCACCCGCGTTCGTACGTCGAGGCGTTCGGAGGGGATGCGGGGCCAGAGGGTGAATTGGTGGGCGATCCAGGTCATCTGGCGTTTGGCGTAGCGGCGGGTGTCGCGTTTGCAGCGGTCGATTGCCGCTTCGAGCGACGCACGGCCTTCGAAATAGTCGCAGAAGCCGGGCATGCCGTGGGCGCGCATGGCGGGGTGGTCGCGCTCGAGGCCGCGCGCCCAGAGCGTGCGCGCCTCTTCCAGGGCGCCGGCCTTCATCATCACGTCCACACGCGCGTCGATGCGGCCATAGACCACGTCGCGCGGCGGGGTCAGCGTGACGCCAGCCCAGCTTCCGGCGGGCAGGATGGGCTTGGCCTTGCCGTGGAAGTGCGTGAGCGGATGGCCGGTGGCCAGCAGCACTTCGAGCGCGCGGGAGATGCGCTGGCGGTCGCCGGGTTCGAGGCGTTGCGCGGTGACGGGGTCGCGCGCCTGAAGCTCCGCCCATGCGCCGGGGAGATCGTTGGCGACGCGGTCGCGCGCTTCGCGGCGGTATTGGTCGTCGATGGCGGGGATTTCCGACAGGCCCTCGGTGAGCGCCATCAGGTAGAGCCCCGTGCCGCCGACCAGGATGGGGACTTTACCGGCGGCGGAAATGCGCGCGATCTCGGCGGCGGCCTCCTTCGTCCAGTCGCCGGCGGAGTGACGCACGGCGGCATCGACATGACCGAACAGATTGTGGGGCGCGGCGGCGAGTTCTTCGGCGTCTGGCCGGGCCGTCAGCACGTCGAGATC